>CAZRFI010000014.1:8795-13050 GCA_964598905.1 uncultured Candidatus Sericytochromatia bacterium
TGGGGCACTGCTCTGGCCTGCCAACGGCTTTGTACTTTGAGCAAGTTTTGGCGATCAAATTCAGGATTGTAGACTGCTTCACCCACGGTATTATAGCCCGTGATAATTTTATTGTTGATAACGGCATTGACGGCTGCTGTATTGGCAGCATCACCTGTGACTGCAACGCTCTCGTTGCCATTGTCACCCACAGCCAGATTAAAGGTGGCATCGCGGGTTTGTACCACAATGGTATTCATGCCTTCGCGCAGATAATCTTTGATATTCATACGCAAGCCAAGATTGTAATTGTTTGTTCCGACTCCATTTTCAGTTAAAGCGGTAACCGTCAATTGTGGATCGGGTTGGCCAGGAATGGGAGTACCAACAGGCTGTTCTGATGGGGGTTTGAGCAATTCTCCGTTGACAAAAATTTTGGCATCTTCCAAATTGATCCCAAAGTCTCTGCGTGTGGGCACCTGAGCGGTATCATCAGTCGAATCAAAATAATTGGCCGCCACTGTCGAGTCGTGATGTACACCTGTCAAATTGACGTTGATGAAATAGTCTTGTTTGGTATATGTGGGTTGATAATAACCTGTGACATCTTGAACAAAGCCTGCAGGCAGAAGAAAGTCTTGCTTTTTCAGATCAAAGGTATTGCGGGCTTGGATGACCTGATCAACAGATCCCAATTTTCCATACCCACCAGCAGAGCCACTGTAGATCGTATCCGCCAACCAAGGGAACCACATTTTTCCTTGAGCCAAGTCTGCCGCCAGATTTGCTGTGGCAGATGATACGAGCATTTCACCCTGATACCAATCCGTGGGAACGGTATCAGCCGCATTGATTTCCATCTTTGTGGGGGGGGTGTATTCGACAATATTGCGAGACATGTGGTAGGAGCGCAGAATTCCTTCGTATTTGCCAATTTCGAAATTGCCCAAAATGGGAGATGCTTGTTTTTGCTCATTGCCCGCGAGATCCTGTCCGTTGACACTTTCGATTTTGTGCAAGCCTTGAACAAATTCACCATTGAAGGTGCGAGACACATTGCCTGCCCCGCGACTGATTTCCCCTGTATCCTTGAGGCGTTGGTAATCTTTGCTGGCGTCGACGCTGTTGGAGCGTTCAAGCCCGCCCACAACCAGCAACTGACCCGTATTATCGGGAGCTCCCGGCAAGCTTGTGGAGTCCGAACGGGTTGAGTTGTTGAAATCCACCGTACGGGTTTCAACTTCGTAGTGATTGAAGAAGAGTGAGCTATTGATGCGTCCCCGGCTGGTGGGTTCGTCATCCGCATTCAGGGTGTCGTTCAGAGCGTTATTCCAATCGACGGTATTTTTGAAAACCGAACCATCTTGGATATTGGAATTGGCGTAAAGCACGCCATTGGCGCCGGCTGTTTCTGTTACGCCAAAATTGCTGTTGATAAACGTGCCGTTGGTGTATTTATAGGTGCCACTTTGGAATAACACACCATCGACGACTTGGGTCAATGCACCAGCGTTGGCCGTGCTGAAGGAACCTTCGTCATACCAGACATCTGCGCCATATTGATTGGCGCCTCCACCCTGACTATTGCCATCCAACCAGGCATTGGCTCTGTTGACCACATTGGGGAAACGCGAGCTGGTACCAGAAATTTCGTGCTGATACCCTTCTGTTGGTTCAAAACTGGCCCATTTGACACGCTGATCTTTTTGCAAAAAGGCATCTGTCGGGCCCACCACGTTTTCACGGGCGTCGACGAGCAAACCACTGGACAAATAGGCGTCATTGCCCGCTTCATCACTGTTAACGGTGTAGCCCACGGCATAAGAGTATTTGATTTCACGTGGAGCAAAATTATAGAGGTAATTAATGGCCGACCAAAATCCACCCGTTTTGTATTGGGTCTCATGCTCTTCTACTTTTTGGTTGAAGTAGGTAGGAGCTGGGGGGGGGCCTGTAACCGCCGTGGTGATGGTTGCCAAAATACTCATTAAAATATTGACAGGCTCAGGAACTGGGGGATCATCTTCGGCACGCATGGTGACTTGGATATCCCCTTGGACATTGCCCGCACCGGTGGCATATTCGAGCAGTGAGCGAAACTGAACTGGGGTGAGAGCACCACCCAGGCTTCGGGCCCAACCCGCAATCGCATCTTCGGGCAAAGCGCCATTGATCGTCATGCCATCACTGAGTTTACCGGGAGTTCGCCAGATTGAAACCAAGCCCTGTGCAATTTGGGTTGCCAGTGCGGCGGCATCTTCAAGACGGGCATCGCCTTCTGGGGTTACACCAATATCTTCAAACCCGTTGGCTCCGAGTACGCCTTTGATCAATTTGGCTGCTGAGGTGGAGTCAAAACCATCCAAACGCACATCGGCACGGGTTTCCAATGCCGAATTTTGACCCACTTGCTGCGCCATAGAGGTATTTAAAACGTTGGTATAGGCGTCTTTCATTTTTTCCTGAAGGAAGTTCAGGCGATTTTGCATCAGGGCTTTGTACTTGGTCAAAAAGGCATTTTCAAATTGATAATCGAGAGAAGAACGCATGATAAAAGCAGCTTCCAGCGCGCTGGGCGTAAAGCTACCGCCCGCGACCGGCTTGGTGGCCAAACGCAATTGCGGCAATTTATTCCCGGTCAGAGTGACCATTTGGCTGCCGACATTAAAAGCTGAAAAGCTCATTTTACGATCTCCTTGATGCCTAAAATACTGCTGGGATAGATTTTCACTCGTTCCTTATAGCTGTTCTTGTCTGGCTGCTGGTGTGAATCAAAGAATATTTAATAGTTTTCAAATATATCTTTAATACAGCATGGTGGCCTTGCCAGAATTCAGAAAAAATTTGGCCCTTGGAACAGCGTTCCAAGGGCCGAGTCTGTTTTGATGTGGGCCTATTTGGTCTTGGGTGGACGTTTAAAGGCGAAGAAACTATTTAAGAAAATATCCATTTTGCCACGGCTGGAGTTTTTAAAATAGGTTTTGCGCCCCAAATAACCGGGATCTACAACCAAACTGCCGGTGCCGACAATCTGATTGTTGCGGTCATTTTCAAAGCTGATGCCGCTTCCTAGGTTGGCGCCAGCACTGGGATTCAGAGAGTCTGGCTCATAACCGTGGAATTTTAGGCGAATCGACGATGTCACGCCGCCACCCGTGGGGGCATTGGCAGAACTGGTGATATAAATATCATCGAGCAAATCCAGGTTAAACACATCACGAAAATCGCGAACGAGTTTGGCATTGGAGCCCGATTCATTGACGCGCATGTACTCGGTCAGAACCGCATTTAAGGGGTTGTCTTGGCCCGTCAGGTCATAACCCATGCGCCCTTGGTAATCGACGTTTTTATCCACAGATCCCATTTTGATATTGCCACCCAGAGTGGGTGTCAATGCCTGTTTGCCCGAGAGTGAGATAGTCGAATTTCCGGCTGCAAATTTAAAACTCATATCGTACATCTTGGTGCGGTCATAATACCCCTTGCCACCATGTAAATACATGGTTGAGGTGCCATCGCTGTCGCTGTCAATGCCCATCATTTCGCGGGTTTCAATATTGTCCATGACCCCCGCAGTGTCGCGGATATAAGAGCCAAAGTATTTATCTGCAAAGTACCCGTAGCGGAATTCCTGCAAATTGAGGGGTTTGGCGCCGTCATAAGCGCGCCCAACAATGCGATTGCCAGAACCCACATAGCGATCTACTTGGGTGTCCACTGTAACCGCATTGGCTGTGGCATTGCCGAGACCCCCGGCAATTTCCCCGTTGAGATCGGTGCCCCAACTGACCGTGTTTTTGCGCACGTAGACCTCGTTGATGTCTCCCAAACCCGTATCCTGCCAGAAGCCGTCGTGGATATTCCAGTTTTCGTCATGTTGGCTGGGATCGCGCAAAAGCGGATTGACTTTGGGGGCTGTGCCTGTTGTGATATCGGCAAATCCATCGCCATTGGTGTCAGCATCCCCAGCCCGAGCGCCTGCCCAGCCCTGACGACCGGCTCGGACGTCAACCCCCGTCAAATAGGGTTTGTAGCGACGGGTATTGGCTGTCCCTTCCAGGACAGTATTGGGAACCTCAAACGAGCCCACAAGATTGTCGATCACGCTGCCGATCACCCCTTTGGAGGCGGTGACTTGGTAATCATTTTGGAAGATTTTGCGCTCATCTTCAATAAAGTCATAACCCTCTGACTGTAGGTGGCTGCTCATGATTTTCGAGGAGGTGACAAAGCCGCTCTGGTTTTGGTCATGTAAGAGCAGATCCCACATCAAGGC
>CAZRFI010000014.1:13150-15858 GCA_964598905.1 uncultured Candidatus Sericytochromatia bacterium
TGAGAAAGGAAGGCGGCGGTGGTAAAGAAACCACCGGTTTCCAATTCTCTCGCTTCACCGGCTTGATAGCTGTGACGCTTTTTCAGCAGACGCTCTTCCATATCCGCATTATTTACTTCGCCCTGTACCCCCAAAATACTTGAGACCACACTTTGGGCCGCAGAACCAAAATCAATCGGGCCAATACTGGGCATGTTTTCGAGCGTATCAAATGCGCCTTTTTCAGTGAAATGGTACTCCCCGCGCATGCCGTAAGAGTCCATTGCGGTACCCCCACTGCTGGCATAAGAATAGACCGAAACACTGTCCAAAATTTCGTGTTTGAGGGAGTCTAAAAATTGCTGCATATAATCGGTCATAACATCCCATGACATACCACCATAGACCGTCATGGGAATATTCAGCCAGAAGAGACCGACAAAAGGAATCGGAATCGGAATCGGAATATTGAAGTCCATATTGGTGCCAAATAACCCAACGTTGGGGAAGACACTGATATCTCCTGCATCAGCGCCACCCACTGTCGACAGAACCCCCAATGTGGCTTTGACGATGTTAAACAGTGGGCCTGGATCAGTCATCAAATACTCGATATCGTCGACACGGCCAATGGCGGATGTATGGCCCCAGAACAGGCCCAAGGTGCCCATGCCAAACCCTACCGCCACATTGTACTTGGTCGTGCTTCCGTCAATATCAGGAAAGCCGGAAGAGTCGGAGCCACCACCCACTCTTAAGAAAGAACCGCCCAAGACAAAGTTGATCGCATCATCGACTTTACCCCAGTTTGCCACGGACGCGGCTGTCTGAAGAGCGTAACCTTCAATCGGAGGTGACATGGTCAATAGCGGGCCACTGGGGCCTGGCGTATTGTCTGCTGCACCCCCGTACCATCCCGGCAGTGTCATCATATGGGCGGAAATTGTGTCGGCTTCGTATTTAACGGCTCCTGCCCCAATGCCATCGAAACCTGGGACATAATCCCACTGACGACCCACAAAGAGTTTGCTGATTTTGTCAATGGTCGTCGCCTGCGAGGGAATTTCAAACATGGTGTCGTTCAGGTTGTCAACCCCGCCTGCATTGTTGATATTGGGTTGTGCATCATTGGCGTTTTCCGCTGCCCCAACAGGTATCGGGGTATAGAGATTATTTGTACCACCCGTTGAACCATGTTGGCCCACACCACCTGCTGGCGGTGGCGGAGGATAGGTGGTGGAGGTCGCTCCTGATAAACCTGCACTGCCTGAATTTGCGGTGGGACCACTGAAGGGGTCTGTTGCTGCAAAAGCCAAGCGTTGGTAGATAAGGCCGTAAATCGAACCACTGTCACCCGTATTCACTCCCGTGTATTCACGACCGTGGTTGTAAATATTATTGGTTGAACCTGAAATTGTAAAGCCGACAGGCGTGGGGATAATATGGTGACCATATGGCATGGTACTGGAAAGGTCTAAGCTTCCCCCACTGGGAACACTTGGGGGGAATGTGACAGAACCACCACCACTGGGAGGGCCGACTGGGGATGTCCCTCCGCCACTGATACCGGATGTGGCTCCCCCCAAGGTATCTAAGGCGCTAAAAACATTGTCCATAATCTCGGCGTATTGCATACTATTGGCCTGGGGATTGCCGCTGGCAGCGAGTGCGGTACTGCCATCAACATAGGCTGAGACACCCGCTTCTACCTGGGCTTCGCGCTTTTGCACCGCGCGGGCCTCCAGCCAACTATCGACAAAATCACGTTGATATGGCGGTATGGCTGTTTGGTCGACCAAATCTGATTCGCCTGCATGATCACCCGCATCATAAGTTGGCCCGCCCCAGCCAGCAGGACCATCATCTAACAAAGCCGGCGGTGGGGGAACAGCCAAATCTGGATTGAGGGTGATGCCCGTATTGATGCCGCCTGACGGGCCTGCATGAGGTGGCCCGCCAGTAAAGAGATTCTGGCTGACCGCACCATTGGGATCGTAGACACGCGTGCCTGACGTAATCATGACATATCTGACCCAGCCACCAGGACCACCCGGTGGAACCAAGGTCACATTGCCTGTATCCATGATTCCCGATGAGGTGTTTTTCCAGCCATAGGTCCGGGTATTGATTTGTGTGCCGCCGGGAATCGAGGAGGATGGAATCGCATAGCCATCTCCTGCCGCGCCGATCAAACTGGCTGGCAACAGACCCAAAAGATCGTCGGCCTCCATTCCGGCTGGGATTTCGGCATAATAACCGCCAGGTGTGTTTAAGGTGAAATTATTGGTCGAAGTGGAGGGCGGCACGTTCATTTCCGAGGCCACGCCCGCTTTCCACCAAGTGGTGCCTAAGTAACCGCCACTGGTGATGTCATAACTGCCCAAAGGCACAGGTGTACCAAAACCTCCAGCATTGGCGGCCCAAAGGTCATAATACTGAGCGGGACCACTGTTGTCAGTTGAATCATATTCGCGACCAGCATCGTCCCAGGTCCAACCTTCGCCATCCCCATCTGCGTCTGAAAGAGGGTATTTATCGTTGAGGTAGCGGCGAATATCGTCATAGGGATCGCTGGTGCTTCCCTTGGTCGCAGCCGGGCCAAACCAGTCAGGGTGAGCATAGAGGGTGTCATCAATTATAACATTGGGGGGAATGACTGGGTCACCCACAACCGTGCCTGGCAATTGTAAGGGATCAGAGGCACTGATATCGTTCACATCCCGATTGCC
>CAZRFI010000014.1:15958-31229 GCA_964598905.1 uncultured Candidatus Sericytochromatia bacterium
CGGTTAAAATTACCGGCGGGGTTGCTATAGGTGGAGAGCACATCTTGTAATCCCCTGCCAATATCCCGCTGACTTCCTCCGAGGAAGTCTCTAAACTGTTCGCCTGATGAACCTAATGAACCGATGGACATGGTTAGCTCCTGCTTAACACCTTACTTATTTTTTTAGGAGTGGAAGAATGCACTCCAGCGATCAAAGACGATCCGAATCTGACCGCCAAGATCGGGACGGCGTCTTTCGGCATTGCTCAGCGTACCGCTGCTATCATCATCTTCTCCGGAGCCGCCAAAGGTCGGCACAAATTCCAAGAAGAGACTCATTTGGGCCTGTGAACCTGAATTCAGGCTTGAAATAGAGGCGATTTGCACATCGTTAAAAAAGCCATTCTGCTCTGATAAACGGAACATATCGCGCAAATAATTTTTCTGATCAAATTCGGTAATTGCATCTTGTAGCACACGCTGAAACTCGTTTTTTGCGCGGCCACTGGCATTAAATCGTTGGATATCTGCGGTATTGCCACCACCACTCACATAAGCCTGGGTGCCATCCCATTCATCGTCATTGGTATTGTTGGCATTGCTGGTATTGCCATAGACAATGTTTTGCGCATCAAAACGGGCTGCATCGACATCTGTAAATTTATATTTATTCAGATGGCTGATAAACCCACCCCCTGTTTCACGGTAGAGGACGTCAGTGTTTTGGTGATTGACATTCAAGACATCTAAAATCGCCTCTTGAAACCCGTCATCAGGGGAGCCCTGCTGCAGGGCTGCGGTTCCGTAAACCCGCAATTGATCAAAGATGGAATCGGCTTGGGTGTCGGGTGATACACGGCTGATATTGTCCGACATGGTTTTTCCGACATAGGGAGCTGTATTGGGCAATGCATTTGTGGCTCCCCCTGATGGCGTGAGATTTTGGGCATAGCCACTGAAATAATTATAAGAGACACGGGCCGAACCCGCATCTTCACCTTCACCAGAGCTATAGCCTTGAGCTCCTCGGCGCGGGCCCGAGGTATTCCAGGCCGCACGCTCTTCTACCAAGGCCCGATCAATATCGCGTGTCATGGCTGCTGTGAGATCCGAAATCAATTGTTGAATTCGGGAGCGCAACAGAGCCTGATATTCATTGAGAAATACGGCCGCATTATCATTGGCCTCATCCAACGACATAAATCGGTTGAGGTGTGAAAACGTATAATCAACGTACGAAGCAGACTGGCCAATGGCCACATTGCGCTTTTGGATATTGGTAGAGATATCCGTCAGTTTGAACTGGGATGCATCCCTCTGAAACTGATTGAGCATGGTATCGGAGCCCAGACCAAACGTAAAAGCCATTTTTAATGATCCTTTCTAAATATCTCTGAACAGCAAGGGTACGGACTTAGGAGTGGAAGAAGGCTGTGAATTTATCGCAGCTGATGTCCAATCTTCCTCCATCTTGAGTGCCGTTGAAAGTCATACTGAAACTGGCCTGGGCCTGAGAACCGTTAGCCAAACTGGCGCTGGAGGACACAATGATGTTTTTGAATAGACCAGAGCTCAAAACAGGGCGGTATTCAACGCTTGAAATCGTGTCAAAGAGCACCTTTTGGAAGAGGTTTTTGGCATCCTGAATGGTGGCTTCGACCCCCAGTGGGCCTGCGAAACTGTTGTTCAAGACATTCTGTGGATTGCCTGCGGTTCCTGCCCCAGCAATATCATCTGAATTGTCATTTGCATAGCGATAAGCAGGTGTACCAATGCCATTAATGCCACCGACATACAAGACATCAATCAAACCGGGATCAGTCTGAGCCAATGTTGCTGAACCTGCCACCCGGATGGCGCGATTGGCAATGGCAGGACCATTGATCGGTGCTGCGTTGATGCCATTGCTGCCTGCAGCGTTGAATGTGACGTCAAACAAGGCATCGGGGGCGACCTGGGGCACGTTGGCAAGGGCAGCTGCATTTGTCTCCGTTGCTGTTGTCATCCAGCCCATCATAAAGTTATAGGCAGTACGACCAGCACCCGCGTCTTGAAGAGTTGATGTGGTATTCCCGGCCATGGCCGAACGGGAGTTGTTCCAGCGCGAGTTGCTTGAACTCATTGCCACTTCAAGGTCTGAAGCCAGGGCATTGCTCAATTGGGTAATCAGGGTTTGCATACGTGAGTTTAAAAGGGCACGGTACTCAAACAGGAATGTCAAGTTATCGTCGTTTTGCTTGTCTGTTTCCTCTTTGCGAATAATCAGTTTTGACGTGGGGTTCCAAACAAAACCTGCAACAGCAGAGTTCATGCTTGTCGCCGTCTGACCGAGACGCATATTGTGCGTATCACGGGTCGTAAGATTCACAGAAAGCTGGCTGTTTCCAATACCAACCATAGGTCTAATGTCCTTTCAATACTCTGTTTAAGTTTGTCCGATACGGGTAATGGAGCCCACAGAGCCCCAATTGAACCAGGTGTCATAGCCATTGGGGCCACCCATGCCTGCCGATGTGGTTCCGGCATAGCCCCGCCGATCTGTCCAGCGGGGCGTGATGGCGTCACGGTATTTAATCGCGCCGCGCCCACCCATGGAGCGCATGGTGTTTCGAATATCTAAGCCCACAGTGTCATGCCCAGTATAACCCGCTTGGACTGTCCACTGACCGTATGTTGCAACAGCAGCATCCCATTGCTCACGCAGGGCTGACTGTTCCAGCAAAAAGTTGGCCAAGCTAGATGCCAGTTCCAGAATTTTGGTGGTACTGGTTTTACCCAATAAAGTCAGGGTGGTTGAAAGAATTTGGCTGATGGTCTTCATGGTCATGCCCACGCCCAATTCAGTTAGCCCCCCTTTGCCATCCAATTTCTGGCGCAGTTCAGCGGCAATTTTATTGGCCGCCTCGAAGCGCGCTTCGATCAATTGTTCTGCTGCATCTTGCCCTTGAACAATGCTCTGCCCCAAGGATTGATTGACCGAGTTGTAAAACTGCGGGATTTTTTCCTGCATGTCTTCTTTGGCTCGCAGGGCCAGTGCATCTGAACGCATGGCTTGTATCGCTGGCATCTCTGTGTCTCCTTCGCTTTCTTTTTAGGCGTAAGGATTGGCGTCTAAGGCTTTGACGTGACCGGCGGTTGTGGTGCGATCACCTTTGAGTTTGCCGAGTTCGTCGTTGACGGCATCTACTTCGGCTTCTTGCTTTTGCAGATCCAACCACTTGCTATAGACATTGCCCAAACCGTTGACGAGTTCAGGAATGGCTGTTGCCCAGTTCACACCCTGTTGGCTGCCTGAGCTTATGGCAATTTTGGCAATTGTCCCAATTGCATTCAGAACTGCGCCTATAAAGCGAATTTGCGCGGCTGTGCGCAGATGATCAGAGGCAATTTTTTTCAGTTCTTTGTCGGCAATTTTCTGATCTTCATTTTCAGCTTCATTGCTGCGTGCATCTTTCTCACTCATATACGTGGAAATGATGCCGTTATTATTCCGCAATTGGCGTTGTTGCTCGACGGAAACCAGGCCTAATTCTGATTTTGAGCGGGATTCATTTCCTGCTGTTGACCATACGCTGGGCATGACTTGATTCCTTCCTTTGGGCTTGAGATATAGTTCACCGAATCTCTTATCACCCAGATCTCCTTGTGGCTGTCCCCGCTTAATTTATTTTTAACAGAACTCTGATAATAAAAAAAAATACTTAACACAAACAAAACAAGTTACTGCGAGTGATTCCCCTTTTGGGGGGGATAGCGTATCCTGGTATACAGGTTTAGCAGATAAACATACACGCTAAGTCACTCAGATCTCCCCCTGTTTGAATTTCAAGTCACTGAAAGGAAGCGCTTTCTGCATTCTTGTGTCTTTTTCTCACAAGAAGCGATAGTTACCAATTCTGATGAATCATACTTCGATTATTGTGAAAAATGCCTGTGAACACAATCTCAAACAGGTCAGCCTTGAGTTGCCGCGCAATCAATTGATTGTTTTTACGGGTGTCAGTGGTTCAGGCAAATCCAGCCTGGCTTTTGATACGATTTTTGCAGAGGGACAGCGCCGCTATGTCGAGTCGCTTTCGGCTTATGCCCGCCAATTTCTGGGGCAGATGCGCAAGCCCGATGTGGAGCATATCGAAGGTCTTTCTCCAGCGATTTCGATTGATCAAAAATCCGCCAGTCACAACCCGCGCTCTACCGTGGGGACTGTCACCGAAATCTACGACTATCTCCGTCTGCTCTTTGCCCGAATTGGCATTCCCCATTGCCCGGACTGTGGCCAGAAAATTCAGGCCCAAAGCTTAGACCAAATTGTCGATCAGGTCCAGCAGTGGCCAGAAGGCACCCGTCTCGGTATTCTTGCTCCCTTGATTCGGGGCCGAAAAGGTGAGTATAAATCACTCCTGGAAAGTTTGCTGCGAGAGGGCTTTTCGCGGGTCAAAGTGGATGGGATCTTTCATGATTTGGGTGAAGAGATTCCCATGGCCAAGACCAAAAAACACGATATTTCGCTGGTGATCGATCGCCTGCGTTTGAAGGACGAGGCCATTTCGCGTCTGACTGAATCCCTGCAATTGGCGCTTAAAAAGGGCGAGGGATTGGTTGAAATTGAGAATCTGGATGACCCTGCCCAAACGCGCCTGTTTAATCAAAATCTCTCCTGTCCGGATTGCGGGTTTAGTTTCCCAGAGGTAGAACCCCGTCTCTTTTCGTTTAACAGCCCTTTTGGGGCCTGTAAAGAATGCCATGGTCTGGGGGCCCGCCAAGAAATTGTGCCCGACAAAATTGTGCCCGTGCCCGCTTTGAGCTTAAAGGGCGGTGCCGTAAAGCCTTGGGTCAAGAGTTTGGATCAATCAGGCAGTTATTTGCGCACGCTTTTAGAGGCCCTGCAAAAAGAGACCCCTTTTGACTTTGATACCCCTTTTGAAACGTTTTCACCGGAATTACAACACACGCTTTTATATGGCAGCGATCAGCGTATGCAGGTCGATTACCAAAGCAAAGGCGCAGGCCAGCTTCAGTACAGCTTTTATACCCGTTTTGAAGGTGTGATTCCCCGCCTTCAGCGTCTTTATTCTGAGAGTACTTCCGAGTCTACCCGCCAAGAAATTGAGCAATATATGGAGAAAACCCTCTGTCCTGTTTGCGCTGGGCGTCGTCTTCAGCCCGTGGCCTTGGCTGTTAAAATTGGGGCTCTGTCGATTGCGGATATCACCGGACTCTCGATTGAACGCTTTTTTGACTGGTTGGAAACCTGCCAATTGACCCCAAGAGAGGCCTTGATTGCCGCCTTGATTATGAAAGAACTGAAAGAGCGTTCGGGCTTCTTGCTCAATGTCGGTCTCGATTATTTGACCCTGGATCGCAGTGCCAATACCCTTTCCGGGGGGGAAGCCCAGCGCATTCGTTTGGCGACCCAGATCGGTTCGGGTCTGGTGGGGGTTTTGTATATTCTCGATGAACCGAGTATTGGTCTGCATCAGCGTGACAATGAGCGGTTGCTTAAGACGCTGGAGCGACTGCGCAATTTGGGCAATACCCTGATTGTGGTTGAACACGATGAAGACACTATTCGCGCAGCGGATCATCTGGTGGATATTGGCCCCCGAGCGGGGCGACACGGTGGAAGAATTGTGGCCCAGGGTTCGTTGGCAGATATCAAGCGCGAACCCGAATCGCTGACAGGCCAATACCTCAGTGGCAAATCCCGAATTGAAGTGCCCCGTGAGCGCAAACCTGGCAATGGCAAAAGCCTCAAAATCCACAAGGCCTCCCGCAACAATCTCAAAGACGTGGATCTGGAGATTCCCTTGGGCAAACTGATCTGTGTGACCGGGGTCAGTGGCTCAGGCAAATCGACTTTGATCAACGAAATTTTAGCGCCCTGGCTCTGGCATGAATTGCATCACAATACGCCCCGGCCCCAGGGGGTGAAAAGTGTCGAGGGGGTCGAGCATCTCGACAAATTAATCCTCATTGACCAATCCCCGATTGGCCGCACACCACGCTCCAATCCCGCCACTTACACCGGGCTCTTTACCCCGATTCGCGAATTATTTGCCCAAAGTGTCGAGGCCAAGGTGCGCGGCTTTCAACCGGGGCGCTTCAGCTTTAACGTCAAAGGGGGCCGCTGCGAGTCCTGTCAGGGCGATGGTATGATCAAAATTGAAATGCATTTTTTGCCCGATGTCTATGTGCCTTGTGAGGTCTGCAAAAGCCAACGCTATAATCGCGAAACCTTGGCCGTTAAATGGAAAGGGGCCTCGATTGCTGACGTCTTAAATATGACCGTCGAAGAGGCGCTTGAGCATTTTGCCAAGATTCCCGCTTTGGAACGCAAATTGCAGACCTTGGCCGATGTCGGTCTGGATTATATTCAATTGGGTCAACCCGCCAACACCCTCTCAGGGGGCGAGGCCCAGCGTGTAAAGCTGGCCACTGAGTTGAGCAAACGCAGCACGGGCAAAACCCTCTATTTGCTCGATGAGCCCACCACCGGCTTGCATTTTGCCGATGTGGCCAAATTGTTGGAGGTGATTCAACGCTTGGTCGACAAAGGCAACACGGTTTTGGTGATTGAACACAATCTGGACGTGATCAAGGTGGCGGATCATTTGGTCGATCTCGGGCCCGAAGGGGGAGACAAAGGGGGGCAAATTGTGGCCCAGGGAACACCTGAAGAAGTGGCCCGCAACAAACGCTCGCATACCGGACGATTTTTAAAACCCCTCTTAAAACAGACCGTCTCGATCTGAGGGCTGTGGTAAGGTAAAGGTTGAGGTATTGAATCATGACTTATCACACCCCCTTTACACAGCAGGTGGGCATTGAAATTCCCCTGATTTGTGGCCCGATGTATCCCTGTAGCAATAAAGAGTTGGTTGCTGCGGTTTCTGCCGCTGGTGGCTTGGGTGTGGTTCAGCCCTTATCCATGGTTTTTGTCTACGGAGATGATTTTCGTGAAGGTCTGCGTTGGATCCGCTCTCAGACCGACAAACCGATTGGCATGAATGTCTTGATCGAAAAATCGGCCAAAGCCTACGAAGAGCGGATGCAGACCTGGGTGCAGATTGCGGTTGAAGAAGGCGTCAAGTTTTTCTTGACCTCGCTTGGTAACCCCCGTTGGGTGGTCGAAAAAGTGCGGCCCCACGGCGGCATTGTCTACCACGATGTGACTGAACGCAAATGGGCCCTCAAAGCCTTGGAGGCCGACGTTGACGGCCTGATTTGTGTTAATGAAAGGGCAGGGGGGCATGCGGGGCAAAAAAGTGCGCAACGTCTGCTCGCTGATCTCAAAGATCTGGGCAAGCCCCTGATCTGTGCTGGCGGAATTGGCGACCCCGAGGCCTTTAAGCTGGCCTTGGAAATGGGTTATTCAGGTGTTCAGATGGGCACGCGCTTTATTGCCACGACCGAATGCAAAGCCCATGATGACTATAAACAGGCCATTCTTAAGGCCCATGAAGAAGATATTGTTTTGACCGATCGGCTCTCCGGTACCCCCTGTGCAATTATCAAAACGCCCACTGTGGCGCGCATGGGCACCCAGGCCTCCTGGTTAGAAAAAAAACTTCTCAAACATCGCAAAACCAAATACCTGATGCGTACGCTTTATGCGTTGCAATCGGTTTGGAAACTCAAACAGGCCTCGCTCAAAGGGCGGGGCTATAAAGATTTCTGGCAAGCCGGAAAAAGTGTGGAAGGGATTCACGCGATTCAGCCCGCTGCTGAAATTGTCAAACTTTTTGCTGAGGCTTTGCCTGCTGAGCAAATGGCTGACACTGCCGCGGACTAAAGCGCTGTGCACGTTGCTCTCAAAGCGGTTTTGGCTATTGTGGGACTGGTGTGTTTGCTCCTGCTTGCCCAACTCTCTTGGATTCTCTGGGTGGGATTGCACGATACCCGCGATCGGGCCCATGTCGCATTGGTGATGGGCTCTCAGGTTTTGCCCAATGGTCTTCCCTCCAAGCGCCTCAAAGCCCGTTTGGATCGGGCGCTGGAGCTGTATCAAAAAAAACAGGTGGCGTTTATTTTGGTCAGTGGGGGTCTCGGCAAAGAGGGCCATGAAGAGGGGGTCGTGATGGGCCGTTATCTGATGCGCAAAGGCGTGGAACACGACGATATTCTTGTGGATACCGAAGGGTATGACACCTTTCAGAGCGCTGCCAATACGGCCAAAATACTCGAACAGCGCGATCTGGTCTCGGTGATTGTGGTCTCCAGTTATTTTCATATTTTGCGCAGCCAGTTGGCACTGAGCAAGTGTGGGGTGCAACCGGCTTGGGGCAGTTATGCCCGGATCTTTGAGTGGCGGGATCTCTATTGGTCTTTGCCCCGTGAAATGCTGGGATATGCCGCTTACCTCTTAAAAGATTGTCCCCGAGGCCCTGAATTGAGTGTGCCCTCTGTCGAACCCTAAGGCTATCCCGTACACGCCAGCGCTGAGACCGTGTATGATGAATGCTGTTTGTTTTCAACGATCTCTCAAAATAGATCCCCAGATTGTGCTATAAACCCTGGAACTCAACGCAGCAAATATCGTCTAATGGAAGGAGAAGGGATCATATTATGAAATTTTCCGCTCTAAGACAGCATAAAAAAATTAATTCCAATTGTGAACGCCTGATGCAGGAATATCTGGAAATGATACGCATCGGAAACGAGACCCGTGCCACAACAGTGCGCAAACGCATTGTGGATCGCTATGGCAAAGAAGTTTTTGAAATTTTACGCGCAGTGGACGAAGACGAAGACGATTAGGCACTCTGCCTATTTACCGGTTCTTCGGCCAAAACCGCAACCAGCAGCAATAGTACGCTCAGGGCGATGCCCAGGGCCAGCAATAAGTGCAAAATTTGTAACCAGCCCGGTGCTCCCAGGACAATATTGCTGAAACCTGCAATCAGTTGTAGGCCTGTCAGTACCGTCAGACTCAAACCCAATGAAACACGCTGGCCTGTTTCGTGTTCTGCCCGAATCCCAAAACTCAAAAACAGCAAATAGCAAGCCGTTCCCACCGCCAGGATCGGGTGAATCAGGCGCAGTTGCACCAGAAAATGCGTGCTGCCGGATAGGTCTTCTTTCAGGCGCGCCACCAGGCCCCCTTCGACAAAAATCGAAGTGGGGAAAAGGGTGTCACCCAGTGCTGTAATGGCACCAGTCATGCTGCTGAGCATGAGCAGACCCAAGGCCACCACCAGAGCCCATTTAATTGTCGCGGCACTCTTCCAGGGATGGGGTTCGGGTTGCTGTGACCACCAAGCCGCCAAGACGGCTGCGCCTGCCAAAGTAAAGGTATTGATTAAGTGCAGGGCTGCGGTAATGGCGCGAGCCAGGGAGGCATTGTCGGCCACCAATTCAAATTTGACCAGACCAGCTCCCAGAGCTGCTTCGCTGAGTAAAAATATCAATGTGACGACACTGGCGCTGCGTACTCCGTGCCCTTTGGGAAAAAGGCGCCGGGCCCAGCCCAACATGACCAAAACCATTGGCAGACAGAGGCCGCTTGTGAGTCGGTGGGTAAATTCGATCAGGGTTTTGGTATTGGGGGCAATCGGGAGTACCTGTCCATTGCAGGTCGGCCAGTGATTGCCGCAGCCCGCACCTGCTCCAGAAATCCGCACCCAGGCGCCCCAGAGAATGACCAGGACTAAAAAGCAGACCACGCTCCAGGCGTAGCGGGTAAAGTTGCGAGACGGTTGTGCCATTTTTTGCTCCTGAGTCCCACTATAGCAGATGCCCAGATGGCTCAACAGTGTATCCTGGGTATAAGGTGAGGTGGCTTTGCGTGTTGGATTTGCCAGGTAATATTCTGATCGGTCCCGTTTATAATTATCCCCCGATGCTGTGCAAGTGGTTGGGCCATTCCAAACTTAAGATCTTTGTGACAGATCCAGAAAAAGCGGGCTCTGGTTATGATCTGGTCTATACCCCTGGTCAAGACAGTTTTGCCGACTTACTCGGGCGTTTGCCCAGTGGTTGGGAACCAGACTGGATTCTGTGGTGGGATCTGGTTTTTCAGCCTTTGCCTGTGGGCATTGAAAAGAGTCCCTGTCCTTTGGTGGCCATGGTGGGTGACTGGAATTTGGGTTTTCAGACTGTCTTGGACTGTTCCGAGGTCTTTGATTTTTTGATCGGTGATCAGCCCCTGATCGCCTGTTTGCGGGCCCGAGGGATAGAACACTGCGCTGCTTTGCGCTGTTATTCTTTTTTACCGGAATTGCATCAGCCGCAGCTTGGACTGGAAATGTGCTGGGATCTGAGTTTTGTGGGCAATCTCAATTACCATATTCATCGCTCCCGCAGTCGCTATCTGCAGCGTTTAGCCGATTTGTCCGAAAGGTATCAGATTCGTTTGGCCAATGGCATTTTTGGTCAGCGCTACGCCCAGTTATTGGCCCAAAGCCGAATTGTGTTTAATCACAGCGTGCGTGGAGAGATGAATATGCGGGCCTATGAAGCCCCAGCCTGTGGGGCCCTGCTGATGATGGAAGCTGAAAATGCCGAAGTAGGGACTGTTTTGCAAGATGGCATTTCCTGTGTTTTGTATTCGCCATTGGATTTTGAAGACAAGATTCACCATTATTTAGAGCATGAATCCGAGCGAGCCCTGATTGCGGAAACGGGGCGGAAGCTCATTCTGAGCCAGACTTACAGTTCCCATTTTGAAAAGATCTTTGCGCTCTTGCCTCAGATTCAGCGGCGTATCCGGCCTTTTTTAAAGCATTCGCTTGAGAAGCAAAATCTTGTACGTTGGAAGCAAGTGTTGACAGCCCAAACCCATCCCGGTTGGGCAGCTTTGCTGGCCGAATTAGAGGCGTCTGAGGCCGTCTCAGACACAGCCTTGCATGCTCAGACGGCCCTGTGGATTGATGCGGCCTTGAAATTTCGCCAAGGAGGTCAGCTGAGTGTGGCAAAAACCTGTCTACTCAAAGCGCATTTGCTTTGGACTGGCTTGAGTTTGGTCGCACCGGAGCATTGGCACGGGTTTTATCTTCTGGCCTGGCTGGCCTGCCTTGAAGAGGAGCCAGAGCAGGCCCTAAAATCCTTTGCACAAGCTTTGGGACATTTGGATGCAGTCTCTGCCCAAGAACTGTCTGACTGGGGACGGTTTGTCCTGCCATTGGGCTTTTTCCAGCCCTTTGAAGTGGCGTGGCAGCAAATCTTTGCTCAGACACAGTCCCCCACTGTACTTGAGCGGGAGGCGCGAACACTGCTGCGTTGGCAGATCCACTTTCAGTGCGGCTTGCTGCTGGAAGCAGAAGGGCAAAACGTGGCTGCTACTGAGGCCTATCAAGCGGCGCAGCTGTCTCGGCCCGATTTGGGACTGACTTATCTGCGCCTGGGACTTCTGCAGATCGCTTCTGAGCCCTTGTCGGCCCTGAGCGCTTTTCGCCAAGCGGCCGAACGGGGGGTGCTGGAGCCTGAGTTGTGGCAGGCCCATGCGGTTTTGGCTCTGGAGCAAGGTTTGGCTGCCGAGGCCCGGCAGGTGGCCAAGCGGGGGACGGTACTGCTCCAGACAACCGTTTTACATCAAGCAGAGCGATCTGTTTTACAGGCCTTGGGGCAAGTGGCAGATTTTTGTCTGGCGCTTGCGCAAACACAGCCAAGCAATGCTTTGGCTGCTTTGGCTGGGGAGTTTGATCCGCTCTTTTTTGAGTGGTTGCCTCAGTTAAAACCCTGGTTGCCAGAGTGTTCATGGCCCATGTTGGAAAGGGACTGTGCTCTGGCATGGCATAGCCCGATTGGAGAGCCCCCACCGGATTTGCCGCCAGCGTCCGGCTTTGTTTGGGCAAATCAGGGCTTGCGGGTTGGACGTGATGGGGATGTCGCTCAGCTTGAGCGGGTTCTGAGCCCAGAGGTCTTGCCCTTTGCTTTTTTGCCAGAGCAGTTCCTCGCGCCGATCAGCTTGGCGGAGTTGGGGACGGTGAATTTGCTTGTGATTGCGCGCGATCCTCTGCAAAAGTCGCTGGCCCAGCGCCTGTTTGCGCTGGACAAATTGCGCCAGGTTTGCCCGGATTTACGGCTCTTTCTTTGGTTTCCACAGCCAGAGCTTATCTCCCTGTCCGAGTTGGAGCAGGCCGCTGAAGCACATAAATGGGGAGAGATCGCAAACTTAACGCTCTTGATTGAGCCTTTGCATTTTGCCGAGATCGGGGGATTGTTTCTACACATGCAGGGACTCGTCGGGCCTGCTGAACCCAAATGGGATTATTATTGGGCTTGGGCTGAGCATCTGGGGCTGCCTGTGGGTGTCTGGGAATGTGATTCTACTTTAGAAACTGTCTTGGATTGGGGGGAGGTGCACGTTCTGCTGAGCCTGGAGCACTGGTGGAAAAAGGCCCAGCAGGCAAATTCCACTGAGCGGCGTTTGTTCAACAAGACTGCAGTGGCTTTAAGCCCCGAGCGTCAAAACAACAAGAACCTGAATAATCTCTGGCAATTTCGTCTGAAGCAATTGCAAGCAGCGCTGCGTTTGCAAAATTTGCCAGACACTCCGGTGGCTTAAAAAACGAAAATCTCGTTGTTCTGACCGGGGTAAGGCAGATCCTGGATAGTATAGCTACCATCGGCTTGTAACGTGATCTGGCTGACAGAGTTTTTGCGGTCGTGAGAGACATAGAGCACCGGGCCGGTGTGAGAAAGCGCAAGATAGCGGGCTTCAGAGGTGCGCAATTCTATCGGTGGGAGGCGCTTCATTTGAGTTCCGATCAACTCATAACGGTGGATCTTATTGTCAATTGTGGCATAGAGGAAGCGACCATCGCGGCTGATCACACTGCTGTAGAGAATGCCCACCGCTTTTTCGGCGCTGATCAGATTGTTGCTGGCCCCTGAGGCAATATCATAAGAGTAGATTTCAACTTCGCCTTTGAGCTGATGCAGGGCATAAAAATAACTGGCATCGGGGGAACTCAGGCCGACATTATTGCCAAAGGGAATGCCGTGGTTAAAGGACTGCACATTGAGTATGCGTTTTTGACGGATATCAATTGTGGTGCGGGTGATACGGTCTTCATCAAAGGCCACGGCTTGAACCTGATCGGGGGTTTTGCCCCATTCGAGGTTGCCTGTGGCAAAACTGTGGACCAAATTTTGCCAACCGCCTTGGACCAGGTCGAGATTGAGCAAGAGTCCCTGACCCTGGCGGGTGCCGGAGGCGAGCAGTTGATTGTTGCGGACGAGAAAATCACTGGGCCAGAGGCCTGCTTGGGAAAAAGAGGCTGCACGGCGAATCAGGAGTTTTTCGACATCGACTTCAAAGAGGGTAAATTGGGGCTGATCTTCACCCTCCCGGCTGCTGAGATAGAGTTTACGCTCGCTGGGCACACCGTCTACCGAGAGCACTTGACCAGGCACAAAGACGGATCTCACTGTGCGATTGCTTAAATCCATGACCTTGAGCATGGTAAAGCCCCCGTTGCCGGGCTCCATCGAACAGAGAAAGCGATCACTTTGGGTCCGTTTTTGCGGCAGCGAAGCCGCCTGTAATGACGGTGCAGATCGGGAGGGAATTTCAGGGCTCTGACAGGCATTTAAGCCACAAGCCAAAGCCAAAACCAGCAGCGGCCAGGGTTTCATTTTAATTGACCAAACCAGCCAAGCGATAGCGCTCTTTCAGATCTTTGTAGACCTCTTGCCAGCCATTATTGGCGGCAGTTTTAATGGCCAATTGGGCCTCAGAGGGAGTGGTTCGAGCGCTACTCACCACGGAGCCATTGCGCTTGACCGTGGTTTGGGCTTGTACAGATATGCCATCAAGTGGGCGGCGTATCGCTGAATATTCGATCGTCTCACCCGAGTCATGCACCAGGATCACGGTTAATTCGCTGCGATCGGCTGAATAACTGAAACGGGAGTCGGTAATGGCGCGGGTGCCAAGAGCCGAAGCGGAATTCAAGCGCGCGGGAGCCACGCCATTGACAGGTCCCGGCTGTTGGCAAGCAACAAGCGTTAGACCAAACGCCAAACCAAGTGCTAAATTCAGTTTCGATAGACCCCAAACGCGTTTGCGCATACTGATTTCTCCCAAGAGCAGATCGTGTTTAAGCAGATCGTATTTAATCCAGCTTTTAATTAAATTTTAGCAGAAAATTAATTTATTCGCAAACTTCTGTCTGGACTATTTTACTTTGCCTTGATTGGCCACGCCACTGATTGCTGCCTGAATCTTTTCGGGATCGCCGAGATAATAGTGCTTGATGGGCTTTAAATCTGCGTCGAGCTCATACACCAGCGGGATGCCTGTGGGAATATTGAGACCGACAATTTCGTCTTCGGGGACGCCATCGAGGTATTTGACCAAAGCCCGCAGACTGTTGCCATGAGCGGCAACCAAGACTTGACGACCGGCCTGGATTTCCGGCGCAATTTTGCTTTCCCAAAACGGGACCACGCGGTCAACGGTTGTGGCAAGGCTTTCGGTCAAAGGCAATTCTGTTTCACTCAGCCCAGCATAACGGGGATCGTGCCCCGGATAACGTGAGTCGCTTTTTTCCAAGACAGGGGGAGGGATATCATAACTGCGGCGCCAGATTTTGACCTGATCCTCGCCATGTTGGGCAGCAGTTTCGGCTTTGTTGAGCCCTTGCAGGGCGCCATAATGGCGTTCGTTGAGGTGCCAGTCTTTGCGAATTTCTATCCAGAGACGATCCATTTCATCCAGGGCCAACCAGAGCGTGCGAATCGCTCGTTTGAGCACGGATGTAAAGGCCAAATCAAAGGCAAATCCCTCGGCTTTGAGCAAACGCCCAGCTTCGGCAGCTTCGGCGCGCCCTTTTTCGGAGAGGTCGACATCAGTCCAGCCTGTAAAGCGGTTTTCGCGGTTCCATTCACTTTCGCCGTGTCTCAACAATACCAATTTGTACATCTTGAAAAACCTTTCTCTGTTCGCCTCTGACGTTTCAGTCTCTGGCCGCATTTTAGCATTGGCTGCGGCGCTGTAAAAAGTGCAAGCAGCTGAGTAGATTGATCACGATCATCAGAATCAAGACCAGGGCATTGAAACCGATGGATTTGATTTGGACCCGGAAAGTGCCAAACGAAAAGCTCTTTTCGGGAGCATAAAAAGCCCAATTAAAGGGCGTATTTAAGCTGCGGTTTAAAGCTGTTTTTTCAAACAGGGTGTAAAAGGACAGCCCCAATTCCTGGGGACCAAATCCCCGACTCAATTCGGCTTCGTAATAGCGTTGCAGCCCTTTTTCGACCAAACTGCTGAGGGCGTCATTGCTGAGTGGGTATTGGGCTTCTGGATAAAGTTCATCGACCTGACCAGTAAATTGATCCAGGGAAAT
>CAZRFI010000014.1:31329-32741 GCA_964598905.1 uncultured Candidatus Sericytochromatia bacterium
TGAATTTGGGCGCCCCCGAGAATAATCTGGGGAATGAGGATTAAAGGAATAAAATTGATTACGGCTTCGGTGGTCTTTAAATAACTTGAAAGCATCAGCCCCAGCGAAACACCATAGAGTCCGGATAAGTAGATAAATGGAAAGATTTTCCAAAAAGAGCCTTGTATGCCTAAAATGACATTGCTAAGTAACACAAATAAACCCAATTGCAGGCCCGTTAGACAGGCCTGCACACAAAATTTAGACAGGATATACCATTTTTTTTGCAGATTGGCGTTGACCTCGCGTAAATACGTGCTCTGTTCCCCGACAATATCTTTGGCACTGCTGGTGGCACCCATGAAAATACCCAGGATAATCGCCACAAAAAAATAAACGGGCAAAAGGGGATTTGTCTGAAGCAGATATTCACTGCTTTGGCCCGGTGATGAGCGCAAAATAAAGGCAATCAGCAATCCCAGTAACAGGGGGGTACTGAATTGCACGCCCAAATTGGCCAGATCGCGGCTTTTGATCAAGAAGGTACGCAACAAGAGCAATTGAAACTGGGCCAGATGCTCTCCCAGGCTCAGCCGCCGCTTGGTAAAGACCTTTGCGGCGGGGGGGGGTAATGTTCCCGTGCCAGGAAGCTCTTGGCCCTGTTGCTCTAAAAATTGTTTTTGCCAAAAATCAGGGGAATAGAGGCGCTCTTGATTTTCATCTTGTTTGCCGAGAATATTAAAAATTTTTTCGGGCTGTACGCTCAGGCACTGGGGACATTCCAGAGGGAAATCGTCTCCTTGATCAAAATTGGACATATAGGCCAAACAGGCTTTGGCTGGCCCAGAAAAAACCAGTTTCCCCCCCTCTTCGATCAAGACAATCTGGTCAAAAAGTTTGTAAATCGGTGAATTGGGCTGGTGCAGAACCGTAAGGACCAATTTGCCCGTGTCTGCCAAGATGCGCAAAAAATGCATGACCTCTTCGGCATCGCGGGATGAAAGGCCTGACGTTGGCTCATCCAGAAAGAGGACATCGGGTTCAAACAGCAACTCGCGGGCGATATTGACGCGCTTTTTTTGGCCACCGCTCAGTCCCCGTTTGTCGACATTGCCGACCCTTGCGTGTTTTTGCTCTGACAGCTTTAAAATATCGAGGACCTGTTCGATGCGATTGTCGATTTTCTCTCTTTCTTCGAGTGGGGAGCGCACTTTTGCGGCAAAATAGAGGTTTTCATAGACCGTCAATTCGGGGAAGAGAATATCGTCTTGGGGCACAAAACCAAAAATATCGTGATAGTAAATTTGATTGGATTGGAAGGGGGTTTCATCATAAAAAATGCTGCCACTGCTGGGGGTTTTTGTGCCATAGAGCAGATCCAACAAGGTGCTTTTGCCGGAACCACTGGGGCCGAGCAGGCCTACCAATTGGTT
>CAZRFI010000015.1:0-6131 GCA_964598905.1 uncultured Candidatus Sericytochromatia bacterium
GGTAGGGTGTGGCGTTCATATTAGCAAATCTCAAGCCCGGGTCAAACAAAAATACTATTCAGGCCGCACCGCCTGCACCACCCGCAAAAAATTCAAGCCCAAAATCTTGCGAATGCGCGTCTCTGACCATCCCCGCTTGGACATCTCCGCCACCAAACGCGGCTGGTAGGTGATATCCGGCAAATCTCGCGGCAGGCGAATCATGCCGTCATAATCCGAACCCAGCGAGGCCGCGTCTTCGCCCCCGATCTGAATTATATGCGCCAAATGATCGACAATGCCCACCACCGATTGCCTATCAGGCCTTTTGGCGAGGAAATTGGCCTCATAAATCGCCCCAATCGTGCCCCCACGTTCTGCCACGGCGCGGATCTGGCTGTCGTCGATATTCCGCCAGATGTCGTACACCCCTTTGACCCCCGTGTGGGTGACAATCGGCGGCACGTCTGGGGGCATCACATCGAGGGCCTCAAAGAACCCCCTGCGGTTAATATGCGCCAAATCCACCAGCATTTTGAGTTCCACCATGCGGGCCACAAAGGCCTTGCCAAAGCTTGAAAGCCCTTCGTGGGCATGGAGTTTGTCGAAATTGCTGGCACCAATTCTGCTGCGGGTAAAGTGCACCAGGGTAATGCGATGCACCTCGGGAATGCGGGCCAGATCGTGCAAATTGTGGTCAACGGCCTGCCCCCCCTGAATCGAGATCCAGGAGGCCACTTTGCCCGCTGCTCTGGCCCGGCGGTAATCGGCGTACGAGACGACATGTTCAAACTGGTCTGAATGCCGCTTAAGATCAGCCAGAATCATCGCAATATTTTCGCGCAGGCGGCCATATTTCTCTGAAGTTCGCCGCAGGGGATGGGTGGGAATATCCCAAACCAGGCCCGCCATTTGGGCCTCCAAACAGCGGGGAAAGTCAACCTGTCCAGCAAAAGGCGCCCCCCAGCGCTTGAACCACGGCATTGGCCAGGGCTTTAAGCGGTGGTGCTGCTCCAAGCGGTAGCCCGCCACACGCTTCCAGATATACGAATCTGTGTGTAAATCAATCACCTCGCTGTCGAGGTAGAGCCGGACGGCATCCGGGTCGATGCCCAAATGCTGGGCCCAGGCCTCGGGGTTGTGGCGGTGGTCGCGGTAGTCGAGCATGGCAGACCTTTTTTGTTCCAGTATACCCCAGCCCTTCTGGCTTGCAAGCCCAGATCCGGTTAAACTGGCAAGAGTCAGCGATCTCTCACCTCGCCCATCTGGAGAAAAACCATGTCGATCCCCCCTTTTGAGCTGATTCAAGGCCAGCGCCCGCTGCTGATCAGCATGCCCCACAACAGCGCCTTTATTCCGCCTGAACTGGCAAACCGCATGCATCCGTACGCGCAGACCAGCCCCGACACGGATTGGTTTCTCGATCGGCTCTATAGCTTTGCTTTGGCGCTTGGCGCAAGTCTGCTCAAACCCGCCTGCTCACGCTACCTGATCGACCTCAACCGCCCCCCCGACAATGCCCCGCTTTATCCCGGCCAAAACACGACCGAACTCTGCCCCACCACCTGTTTTGACATGCGTGAAATTTACCTGCCAGGCGAGGCCCCCAGCCAGACCGAGATTCAGGCCCGAATTGAAAGTTGGTGGCAGCCTTACCACCAGGCCCTGCAAGCGGAACAGACCCGCCTGCATCAAAAGCACCCGCGCGTACTGATCTTTGAGGCCCACTCCATTGCCTCAGCAGTGCCGCGCTTTTTTGAAGGGGTCTTGCCCGTGTTTAATTTGGGCAGTGACAATGGCCAGAGCTGTGATCCTGCCCTGGAGCAGATCTTCGCAGAGCAGGCCCAGGCCAGTGGCCAGAGTTGGGTACTCAATGGGCGCTTTAAAGGTGGCTATATTACCCGCGCTTATCACCAATGCGAAAGAGGCCTGTTCACCCTGCAATTGGAGCTGTCCCAGGCCAGTTATCTCAACGAAGCCGAGCAAAGCTGGGCACCAGAAAAAGCGGCCCGGACTGTGCCTGTGCTAAAAAAGATGCTGGGCCAAGCGCTGGATTGGCTCGAAAAGGAATAGCACAGAAGAAACGGGGCCTAGAGCAGATCCAAGCGCACCTTGACCATGCCTTTTTTGGCTTTGGCAATGCGTTGAAAGGCTGCCTGCGAGAGGTCGATAATTCGGCTGCCACCATAAGGCCCCCGGTCGTTGATGCGCACCACCACACTGCGGGAATTGCTCAAATTGGTAACCCGCACGACACTGCCAAAAGGCAGGCTGCGGTGGGCGGCGGTCATGGAGTAAATATTGACCTTTTCGCCGTTGGCAGTGCAGCATTTGCCATGAAAGCGGCTGTTGTAATACGAGGCGAGCCCAATACTGACAGGCAGACGGGCACGGGCCTCCGCTTCGGTCGAGCCCGAGAAACAGCCCAAGAGACAGGCCAGTGCCAGGCTGAATTGAAGCATCCGGTGGGGCTTCAACCCAAGTAATAAAATGGCTTGTTTCAGCATTTCACTACTATACTGTTTTTTGCTGGCTGGATCAATTGTTTACAGTGATTGGGACGCGCTCAGCTTCAAAACCGACCCACAAACACTTTTTGCGCAACATCGCAAGTTCAAATAGAGCAAATATTGCGAATGTATGGCCCTGTATAATACACTACAAGTTCGTGCGATTTAAAGACAGGTAAAGGCAGTGGTTATGGATGATATATTGATGGAACAGATTCAAACGGTCATCGGAATAAGCCAATCAGGAGAAAAAGACAAAGCCAGAAAATTATTTGAAGACCTGCTGCCCTCATTGGGCTCTGATCCTCTGCATCATTGCATTTTTGCTCATTATATGGCTGATGTCCAAATTGAGCTGGAAAAAGAGTTGTATTGGGATTTGAAATCATGTGAATATTTGGAGAAATTAACGGATGAAAGACTCAAAATCTTTCACATTAGCCTGAATCGAAAAGGTTTTTATGCTTCAATTTATTTGAATATTGCGAATGATTATCTCAAATTACATAAGTTTGCGGATTCAATGAAGTATCTTGAACTGGCAGAAAAGAGTTCTGCTGATTTGGACGATGATGGCTATGGAAACATGATTAGACAAGGAATCAAAAGAGCAAAAGATAGAATGAGGGTTTAATATTTATCAAATAATTTTTTAATATCCAAGAACGTGTCCAAGCCCAGCAGGCCCATGTCCTTCATCAGCATCTGGTTTTTGAGACTTTTCTCCAGAATGGCTTTGGTCAGGGCGTCAGCAAAGGCCGTTAAGATATCTGAAATGTTGAGATCTTTGAGATCAAGAAAATTATCTTTGCGCAGTTTAAATTGGAAGGTGACAGGAATCTCTTGCACCTGGTTGTTGATCTGGTGGTTGATAAAGACACTGAGTGCGTCGGCCAAGAGTTTGGTCGGCACAGGCAAAAGCGCAGGCGAGCGAAAGTTCAGCAGGTCGATAATCAGAATTTGAACCGTCATGGTAATGTCGTCATAATTGACCAGCCATTCATTGCTCACGCTGATATTCATGGAACTCTTTTCAATCAAGTCCAGTTTGCCCTGCACAAACGGCGCGAGGCGTTGGGTCGGCAAGCCCTGGACGCGCCATTGGGAAAGCCCCTTTTCGCCCTCTTCGCGATAAGACATTGAAAAAGGGGCTTCTTCAAGCCGACCCACCATCTGCGAGGTGAAAATCGCATTGAACAATAAATACTGACTGTGCAGGGCTTCACAGCGATAATCGTCCAAATGGAAGGTCAAAGCAGTGGGGGTCTTCAGGGCCAGAGTTTTGGGAGACCGATCGCTAAAGATCACAATGCTCTCTTGGATCTGCAGATTGCGAATTAAAAAAGGCGGCAAGGTGGGCGGGAGCAGATCTTTGTCTGAGGCATGGTTGTATTCCAAGCGAGCGCCTTGCAGATAGACATTGGAGACGATCAGGGTCTTCAGCGAAAAATCCAAAACCGAGAACTCCAAACTGCAGGTTTTGACTTCACAGCTTAAATGATCGGGAATCTCCAGCTTGACCCCATCGAGACAGGCTTTATAACTGAAAAAATCCCCACGCACTTTTTCAAAGCGAATCCAAACGCCGGTGGTGCTGCCCAGCAGGATAAAAAAGGCCCGCAAGACGGGGGCCATAACGATGGAGTAGAGAGCCGTTAACATAGTGGGTTGATTCCCTGTGATGAACTGCTCTAATTATACAGGTCTTGTCTACGCATCACGATCCCAGTCAAACCTAATGGGTTTCTCAAGCTGTCGCTTGGGGCTGGTTTTAAGACATAATAGAGCAATCATGTTTGAAATTAAGTCCCTTACTCGCTTGTATCCGCCCTGTGAGCGCTGTGCCTTGCCCACAGTCGCCTGTATTTGTGAGCGCATTCAAACGATTTCTACCCACTCAAAATTCCTGATTCTCACCAGTCAGAAAGAATTTTCTCGGGCTTCCAGCACCGGTCGTCTTTTTCAATTGAGCAATCCCAATGCGACAGAGATCTTTATTTGGGAAAGAAAAAAACCGCCTCTGGAACTGCTCAAACAGATAGATAGTCGGACCTATCTCTTATTTCCAGCAATCTCTGAAGATCTGCAGCAACGGGTGAGTGAGAGCCGCCCGGCTCTCGATTCTCAATTTATTGTCCTGGACGGCACCTGGAATGAAACGCAAAAAATCCTGAAAAAAAGTGCCTATCTCAATACGCTTCCGCTGATTTCAATTGCGCAAACGATGCCCTCTGCGTATACCTTGAGAGCGGGAAATCTCGCCGGCACGGCCTGTACGATTGAAGCGATCATGGCTCTGTTGCAAATGCTGGGTGAAACAGTCGCTGCAAAAGTTGTGGCTCAAAACTTTGAACTTTTTTTAAACGCCTATCAGGCAGGAAAGAGTGGCCATGCCCTCAAGACTTAACAACGTACTTTCAGCTAAGGTATTTGCAATCCTGGGTAGCAGCAGGCACAATGGGATTATCTGCCCGCATTCTCTCAAAACACAAGGAAACCCGACTGTGCTCTCATTGTTAGATCTCCCCGCTCTCAAAGCGCTCTGGAAAGAGCGGCGCTGGGGCCAGCCCAGTTGGCAGGCCTTTGAGAAGGCCTATTTTGAAAAACTTGCAGGCAGTTATGAAGAGCTAGAAGCCGTCCCTGCTGAGATTGTCGCGGCCCTGCGCAAAGATGTGGCCTTTTTTCCGCTGGAGGTCTCCCAAGAATTTTTGGCCGAAGATGGCACACTCAAATTATTGTTTGAAACCCACGATGGCTTAAAGTTCGAGACTGTTTTAATGCGTTACAGCGCTGCGGGCAAATCCGATCGCTTTACGGTCTGTGTCTCGTCTCAGATTGGCTGCCCCGCCCGCTGCGCCTTTTGTTCGACCGGCACAATGAAATGGTCGCGCAATCTGCGCGCCGAAGAAATTGTCGCCCAGGTCGTCTATTTTAACCGCAGGCTTAAAACCCAAGGCGCAAGTGGTGCAAGGGTCAATAATATTGTCTTTATGGGCATGGGCGAACCCCTGCTCAATTATACGGAAGTCAAGCAGGCCCTGAATCTGCTCTTGGATCAGCGCAAGTTTAATTTGGGCCCCCGTCAGATCAGCGTTTCAACGGTGGGCATCGTGCCAGGCATTGAGCAATTGCTGGCGGATCAGCTGCCGACCAATCTGGCGGTCTCTCTGCACGCCCCCAATGATGAATTGCGTTCGCGTCTGATTCCGATCAATGGCAGCTATCCCCTGGCCACACTCTTTGCGAGCCTGGATCGCTGGACCGCTCAGACCGGCAAAGCCGTCTTTTACCAATACGTCATGCTGCGGGGCATCAACGACCAGCCAGAGCATATTCTGCAATTGGCGGATTGGCTCAAAGCACGACCGGCCCGCCTCAATCTGATCCCCTACAATCCAGGCCCGGCCCTGCAAGATCTGGACCCCACCGAGCGTGAACAGATCTTTGACTTTGCCCTGCGTCTGCGCGAGCAGGGTTTGCATGTTCTCATTCGCCACACCTTTGGCCAAGATATTGCCGCTGCCTGTGGGCAATTGCTGATTCGTTAAATCCCATTTCCCAGATCTGAGTCACTGAAATCGTCTCTGCCTCCCCCAAAAGAAGTGCGAGGAATTCTTGTAAATAAATTTGTCGCTATTGTCG
>CAZRFI010000015.1:6231-21587 GCA_964598905.1 uncultured Candidatus Sericytochromatia bacterium
TTGACACGCGTGTTGAAGGGGCTCCTGCGCGAGCAAGTCTCTATTCGCAATTTGCGTTTGATCTTGGAAGGATTGGCGGATGGGTTAGAAATGAAGCTTTATGGAGATGTTTTGATTGAACAGGTCCGGCAAACCCTGACTCGGCAAATTTGCAGTACCCTCATTGATGCGCCACTCACAGCCGGATCCGCTCAGGTGATTTCGCTGATTACCTTGGAACCCGCTTTAGAGCAAATTTTAATCGACGCGGTCCAGACCGATGGCTGGGGACATACCAATTTTGTGCTGGATTCAACCCTGTCGCGTGGCCTCTTGGCAGAGTTAAAAGACGTCTGTCAGAATTCAAATTTAAAAACAATCATTTGTTCTCCACTGATCCGCAGTTCTTTGCGTCGCACGATTGCGCGTCATTTTCCTTCGCTTGCAGTACTGTCTTATTTAGAAATAGACTCAGAATTTAAGATTCGTGCGGCGGCTTCTCTACAGGTGCCTGGGTAATTTCTCTCAGTTTGGGGGGAGATTGAATGTGCTTCGCAGAACGCTGCTGACAACCTTGTGTTATGCTACGAGCAAAATCCAACGAAATTTAGGATAAACATGATTTTATCCCGCTCTATTGACAAAAAAATGCTTGAATAACCTCGAAGATATAGCCCAACATCTCGGGGATTCGGGTTTGTGTATTGTTCCCCATTTTTTGAATTCAGACCTGATTCAAGCTGTTTTACTGGACCTGAAAACCATCAAAAAAGCGGGCAGTTTTACACGGGCGGGAACCGGTCAGGGACATGCCCACGAGGTACGCAATGGAATCAGGCGGGATGAGGTCTTTTGGCTGGAAGAAGTGATGGCCAATCTCGTCCAACAGCAATTGTGGGACCAAATACAGGCCTTAAAACAGACCTTTAACCGGGTGCTTTATTTGGGCCTGAGAGAGTTCGAGGGGCATTATGCCAGTTACCCCAAGGGCGGTTTTTACAAAAAGCACATCGATAGCTTCCAGAGGGATCAGGCCCGCGTGGTCTCTGTGATCATTTACCTCAATGAGGCTTGGCACGCCAAAGATGGCGGACTCTTGCGCATTTATGCCGATGGACAAACAACAGATATTCCACCCATCGCGGGCACGCTGGTCTGTTTTTTGAGCCATGAATTAGAGCATGAGGTGCTCTTGAGCCACAAACTGCGCTTGAGTTTCAGTGGTTGGTTTAAACATTAATGGAGGTGTGAATCCATGTCTGAGCGACAAAAAGGTTCTTGCTTGTGCGGGGGAGTCCGTTTTGAAATAACAGGCAATTTTGAAAAATTCTATCTCTGTCATTGTGAGTACTGCCGCAAAGATACCGGCTCAGCCCATGCAGCCAATCTCTTTTCGATGTCTGCTCAGCTCCAATGGCTTGCGGGTGAAAACCAGATTACCTCATTTACCTTGCCTGCCACACGACACACAAAAAGTTTTTGTTCTGTCTGCGGTTCGGCACTCCCCAATTTACAAATGGGCGGCAAATTATGTGTTGTGCCTGCGGGCAGTCTCGACACGGGAGTTTCGATTCGGCCCGAGGCACATCCAAAATCTTTGTTGGACAATCTGGTAAGACTTTGAAATAATCAAGTTTTAAAGTCTTCAAATCGAGAAATACGCACCCATAAATATCCAAGGTCTTGTTTCTAATCTCAAAGGCAGGCTGGTTTTCTTTGATGGCCAAACGGATCGTTTGACCCGGGCCAATAGAGCTTGGATTAAAACCCATCAAGCAAGTGTTTAATCGGGCAAAGTGGGCGGCGTCTTTGCCGCTGCGGGAACCTCGCCACTCAGGCTTTTGAGAAAGGCCTCCAGGGCGTCGGTTTCCTGCTTTGAAAATTCAGTGCCCAATTCTGTTTTAACCATGATTTGGATCGCCTCTTTGAGGTCTTTTATTTTGCCATCATGGAAATAAGGGCCGGTATGTTCAATATTGCGCAACAATGGCACTTTAAACAGATAGCGGTCGCGGGCCTGTTTGGTGACCTCATACCTGCCCAGATCCTGCTGGTGTTGGTAGGGTTCCATGATCCCAAATTTGTGGAAACGCGAGCCCCCCAAACCAGGGCCAAAATGGCAGGCCACACACCCTCTGTTCATAAAGGTTTTAAGGCCTGCTTTTTCACTGCTAGACAGGCTTTGGCTGTCCCCACTTAAGAAGCGGTCAAAACGCGCAGGGGTGATCAGGGTCTCTTCGAAGCTGGCAAGTGCCTGGCTCAGGTTGGCATAGGTCAGGGGATGCTGCTGGCCGGGAAAAGCCGCCTGAAAGGCTTTGACATAGGCAGGGATTTTTTCCAGGCGCGCAAGCACAGCCGCTTCGTTGGGCATGGCCATTTCGAGGGGATTGAGAATCGGTTGTCCGGCCTGATCTTTTAAATCTTTGGCCCGGCCATCCCAGAATTGGCTGGTGTTGAGACTGGCATTTAAAACCGTGGGGGCGTTGCGCGTGCCGGTTTGTCCGATATGCCCCAGAGAGGTGGGGCGGCGATCCACCCCAAAGGTCTCGAGATTGTGGCAGGACTTACAACTGAGGGTATTGTTGAGTGAGAGCCGGGGCTCAAAAAAGAGCATTTTGCCCAATTTGACCTGGGCCACTTGTTGGGGCTGGGCAGGAGACGGGGCAATCAGGGGCTGAAAGTGAATCTGGGCTTCGGCGATCAGGGCCGCATCTGCAGGTGTGTAGGCTGTGGCTGAGGATGCCGGGGTTGAACCCGGGCTTTCAACAGAGACGGGAAAACAGCCTCCCAACCCCAGCGCAAACGTGGTGAGAATGAAGAGCGACAGGCGTTTTGGGATGTCCATCAGGGAAGGTATTTCTCCGAATAGGGTTTGGCAAATTGCAGCAATTTGATCCGGTTTTCAATGCTCAGACGTTCATAATTGGGCCAGTCGATGGCCTCCATCAGCGCCGGGGCCCAGGGCGGGGGCATCACGCCTTTTTCGAGCATGATAAAAAAACCACCTGGCACAGATTCAAACAAATTCATCAGCTCTTCTTGGCCACTGCTAAAGCCCAGGGCACTGCCGCTGTCTTGCATTTCTTTCAGGCCTTCGAGTTCTTTTAAAACGCGGAAGCGATCTTCACCATCGACGGTGCTGAATTTGGCCGCTTTGAGCCGTTCAATCACCTGGGGCAGGGTGTGGCGGTTGTGGCAGGGCAAACAGCTGGCATAGGTAATTCGAAAAACCTCGCTATATGCCACAGAGGGGCTGGGAACAGGCGCGGCTGAACTGGCTGTGGCCGCTGACTGGGTTTGCGGTTTTGTCTGGGTTTGACTGTTGACTTGCTCTTGGGGGGAGGTGCAGCCTGCCACAAACACAAAAACAAGCAGAAATCCAGCCAGGGATTGGTTTTGTCTCATTGCGTTTATCTCAACTATTTCTTTCAGACGATTTTGATTTTGCGGAGATTGAAGCCTTGTCTTTATCATATCCGATAACTCAGGTTTTTTGCCAAAAGTGTTATGCTTGAGAGACAATAACAGGTAGTTTGAGGGAGGTAAACCGTGTCGATAAAACAAGAAAAAAGCAATTTAATTGCCCCAGCTGTCTGGGTCTATGCCGATGAACGTCAACGGGCAGCGGAGCGAGGTTCTGTCTTCTTTTTTCATGGCTTGGGTTCGAGCAAAGACGCCCAGCAAAAAGAACTGACAAGCTTGGCTGAACGTGGCTTTCTGGCGATTGGGATCGACAATGTCGGCCATGGCGAGCGGCTCTACCCCGATTTTGACCAGCGCTTTGCAGGCGAAAATCCGGATTTTGGTAAAGAACTCTTGGCAGCTGTGGCTCTGACCGCCCAGGAATTGCCCCGTTTGATTGATGCCTATCTGCAGGCGGGGATTATCTGCCCAGATAAACTCGGTGTTGTCGGCGTCTCGATGGGTGGGTATATCGCTTACGCGACTGTTTTGGCTGAGCCCCGACTAAAAGTCGTCTCTGTGATTCTGGGCTCGCCGCATTGGTGGGAAGTTAGCGGGGAAAGTCCCGATCACTATCCCGAGCGCTTTTATCCCACTGCCCTGCTCTCGCAAAATGCAGGCCAAGACAGCTCGGTGCCCGCCCATTATGCCCGCGACTTTCACCAAACCCTGGCCGCCTATTACACAGCAGATCCCCAGCGCCAGCAGTATGTTGAATACCCAGAATCGGGCCATTTTATGCGCGAGCCCGATTGGGACCTGTGCTGGGAGCGCAATCTCACTTGGCTAGAAACCTATCTCTAGCTGTTTTGCTTGGAATTATGCCTGAAATTTACTTAAAATGTCGCCCAAAAGCAGGAAATATGGAATTTAAAGGCTCAGACAAATACTATTTAAACCCCGAATTGCAAATGATTGTGAATATGGCCATGCAAATGGACAAACCCCTGCTCTTAACCGGCGAGCCGGGAACGGGTAAGACCCAATTGGCCTTTGAGATCAGCCGCTCGCTGAATATGCCGCTCGAAATTCTGCGCGCCAAGTCCACGATCAAAGGCGAAGAGGCCTGTTATGTGCAAGACACGGTCTTGCGTTTGAACGATGCCCGTTTTGGCACCGCCAACACCGGCCGCGATGTGAATCAATTCTTTGACTATATCATCTGGGGGCCGATTGGCAGGGCCTTTCAAAGCGAGGAGCGGGTGGTACTGTTGTTGGACGAAATCGACAAAACCGAATCGGATGTGCAAGACAATTTGCTCGATGTTTTGGACGAAAAACAATTCACGATCCGCGAAATAAATCAGGTGATCAAAGCCAAACAAAACCCTTTGATTGTGATCACTTCCAATGCCAAACGCGAACTTTCAGATCCCTTTTTAAGGCGCTGTTTTTGCCACCATTTGGCCTTTCCCTCGCGGGAAGAAATGGTGGAGATCATTCAACTGCATTTTCCTGACCCTGCACCAGACTTACTCAATACCGCTCTGAATATCTTTTATGAATTGCGGGCCAGAGGTTTTGAAAAGGCCCCAGCCACCAGCGAACTCTTGGATTGGCTGCAGGCCCTGCAGAACTCTGATACGGCTTTAAACGTGCCCGAGCAGATTCCCTTTTTGGGGGCCTTGCTCAAACGCACCGAAGATATTTTGGCCTATCGCAAGGGCAGCATGCAGCGCCCCAAACGCCAATGGTAGCCAGATGAAGCCCGAGCCGCTGTTTACCGACTTTTTTCAGCTTTTGCAGAATTATGGCGTGCCAATCTCTTTGCAATACCTGGTGGAGTTTCAGGCGGGTTTGGAAAAAGGCCTGGTGCGCAATCTCGATGAATTATTTGTGTTTTTGCGGCTGAGTGTGGTCAAAAAAGCCGAACAAATGGATGCCTTCGAACGGGCGTTTGCCCTGTATTTCTTTGCTATCGACATTCCAGACGTGGCAGAAGGGGATCCCGCTCTGTTTGAGACAACCCAATTTCAGGAATGGCTGCGGCAGGCCATGGCCCGCAATGAGCTGATGGGGCCTGTCTGGAAAATGAGCCGCGAAGCGCTGATGCGCAAATTTTGGGAGACCCTGCGTGAGCAATTGGAAAAACACGATGGCGGCAATCGCTGGGTCGGCACGGGCGGCAGCTCCCCGTTTGGCCATTCGGGCATGCCCCAACCCGGTGTGCGCGTACATGGGCCGGGGGGCAATCGCTCGGCGATCAAAGCAATTGGCGAGCGCAACTATATCGACTACGCGGCTTCAAACAGCTTAAAAGGCAGCAATATCCGCCAGGCCCTGGCCAGTTTAAAACAATTAAAGCCGACGGGGGCGCATACCGAGCTGGATATCGACAAAACAATCCAGGCCACAGCCAAAAATGGGGGCGAAATTGAATTGGTGCTCGAAAAAGGCCTGCGCGACAAAATTTCGGTGCTGCTCTTGATCGACAATGGCGGCATGTCGATGTTGCCCCATGTGGATTTGACCCGGCTCTTGTTCGACAAACTCAAAGACCGTTTTAAAGAACTCAAAACCTGTTTTTTTCACAATACCGTTTATAGCTATCTCTTTGCCGACCCTTTGCACCAGCAGCGCCTGGCCACCGAAAAACTCTTGCAAGCTTCGCCCGAAACCCGCGTGATTATTCTCGGAGATGCCAGCATGGCCCCCGAAGAATTGGCCTCGCCTTATGGCAGTTTGGCGTTTGAAGACGAACACCATCAACCCAGTCTGTTTTGGTTGGAAAGATTCACTGCGCGTTTTCCCCATTTGGTTTGGCTCAACCCCTTGCCCAAAGAGAGCTGGGACTATGGTGCTTGGACTTTGCACACGATTCGCGAGCGCATCCAAATGGAAGATTTGACCCTGAATGGGATTAAAAAAGCCGTGGATTATTTGAATCGGCGGGCCTGAGGAAAAACACAGCCATGAAAGGCAATTACACGATCTACGATCAACTCTATGCCCAGATCCGCGCGGCAGGCCAACCGGGCTGGGGAGGCCAGCAGCGCCTGGCCAAAGAAGGGCTTTGGCTGGAGCGCCTTTTCGGCCAAAGCCAAGTACCTGAGTGCGGAAAGGTACTGGAACTGGGCTGTGGCGAAGGCCATTTTACGCGTTTGTTGTACCAAAAGGGCTACCAGGTCACGGGCGCTGATGTCTCAGCCCAGGCGATTGAATGGGCCGAGGCCAAAGCGCTTAACATGGGGCTGAAAATCGACTATTTTGTGGCAGATCTGACACAATCAGGGGTACTCGAAAACCAATGCTACGACCTGATTGTGGACGGCAATTGCTTGCATTGCATCATTGACCAAGACCGCCCTGTGTTTTTGGACAATGTCTTTCAGGCCCTGCGCCCAGGCGGGGTGTTTTTTGTCAGCGCTTTGTCTGCTCAAGGCACAGAAACAGAGCTAACTTACCGCGAAAATATCCCCTATCGTCAGATTGTCTCCAAAGTAGTGCTTGAAAACGAGCTGCGTGAAGCAGGCTTTGGCCTGATTGCCAGCCAAGTGTATCCAGGTGAAAGACACAATCATTGCACGATTCATGCTTTTAAGCCCGGGCTGTGCTGAATCAAGATCGAGAGGCTGAGCATTCGGCCTGTTTTTGATGCATCAGCGCAGATTCACTTTGACAGCCCACAATGGCAGGGGCTTCGTGAACAAGAGAATCATCGCTTAGGGCTGTGACCATGAACTGGGCAAAATCCACGCGGCGGGTGCGGTTGCTTTTGAGAATGGGATCTCCGACATGTTGACTCCAGACGGGTAAACCCTGACTCTCTCCTTCTTCGAGGTCGCTGCCGCGCACAACGGTCCAACGGGTTTGGCTGGCAAAAATGCGGCGACAGGCCTCAACCTGATCCTCGAGTTCGGCAAACCTGATTTTGCGTGCCAACCAGCCAAAGGCGTTAACCAGGGCTGTAAACAGGGGCGAGTAGCGATCTTGGCCATCGCGGGTAATATGCCAGCCACAGGAAAAGATCAGGCGGGCATCGGGTGGAGCATAATCGAGCACGGCCTGGGCTGTGCCCGAAGCGTATTGCTGAATACCCCAGGGCACAAGCACAGTTAAGACCCCCACGCAGCCCTCTACTGCTGCTTGGATCACCGCTCGGTCATTGGTCTGGCCGGGCATCACTTTGATCTGATCTTTGAACCGATCCAATTTGTGGACGCTGCGCTCACGGCAGACACCCACCACTGCGTAACCCTGATCGAGGGCCTGTTGGACCATGTATTGACCGAGTTTGCCTGACGCGCCGACAATACAGATTTTTTGCTGGTGCATGGAGATCTCTTTTCTGGGACGAATTTAAACTTACACTGTAAGTTTGACTGTCTTAACCATAATACTTACACTGTAAGTATGTCAACCCCCAAAGGCCCCAAAAGCACACAATCTGTTAAAAGTCGCAAATCTGCAGCCCGTGTCCCGCTGACACGGGAGCGGGTGCTTGACGCAGCTCTGCAACTGGCGGATAGCCAGGGGATTGAGGCGCTCTCGATGCGAAAACTCGCTGAGATCTTAAACGTCGAGGCCATGTCCCTTTACAACCATGTTGCCAACAAAGAAGATCTGCAGATGGGCCTGGTGGAACGGGTCATGGCTGAAATTGAGCCTCCTGTCGTTGGCGGCGATTGGCAGGCTGAGATGCGTCGGCGGGCCCATTCGGCCCATGCTGCGCTTTTGCGTCATTCCTGGGCCTCGCAATTGATCGTCGCGGGGCTCAATATTGGCCCTGTGATGTTGAAATATGTCGATGCCACAATTGGCTGTCTGCGTGAAGCTGGCTTTTCTTATTTGCTGGCAGATCGGGCCTGGAATGCCATCGACAGCCATATTTATGGCTTTACCCTGCAGGAGTTAAATTTTCCGCTTGAACCTGCTGAGTATGCAAGTGCTGCCCAGGCCTTTTTGCCGATGATTCCCGCCGACCAATACCCCTATCTCAATGCCCTTTCGCAATTGGTGAGCGACGGACAACACACGGGCTTACACGATTTTGATTTTGGTTTGGAGCTGCTGCTGGCGGGCCTGGAAAAACTCAGGTTGCGTGCCTTTTCGCCTGTGCCCGGCTTCTCAAATCCCTCTTGCGACCGCCCTGTGCAGCAGGGAGAGCTCTACTGGGTCCAAATCGCCAAATCGGGAGGGGCAGAATCGGGGGTGGCACACCCGCATGTGGTGCTGCAAGACGATCTGTTTAATCAGAGCCGTTTGGAGACTGTTGTGCTCTGTGCTTTGACTTCGAATCGCAAACGCGCCAACGAACCTGGCAATGTCTTGCTCGCAGCCGGGGAAGCCAATTTGCCCAAGCCCAGTGTGGTGGTCGTTTCTCAGTTGGAAACCGTGTATAAAGCGCAATTGGGGGCGTATATTGGATCACTCAGCCAAACCCGCATAAAAGAGATTTTGGCGGGTTTGCGATTTCAACAGCGGAGTTTTTTTTGAAATCATCCCGATTGAGGCCTTAAAAGGAGAGTTAAAATGGAATTGAGTTGTCATTGTGGCAGAATCAAGTTGCAGGTAGAGAAACCACCCGCCACGCTCACGAGTTGCAATTGTTCGAGCTGTCACCGATTGGGCGCGCTCTGGGGCTATTATTCGCCCGGCGAGGTCGTTGTGAATGCCGATTCGGCAGATCTGCAGGGCTATAGCTGGTCGGACAAAAATCTCGAACTCATGCGCTGCAGCCACTGTGGTTGCCAGACCCATTATCTGACCACCACCAAAGTGGCAGAGGCCAAAGTGGGGGTTAATTTCCGCATGGCCGAACGCACAGCGATTCGCGAAATTCCGATTCGCTATTTTGATGGTGCCGACACCTGGACCTTTCTCGACGGGCCTGAAAAATAGGTCAAAACCCTGTTTGAGACGGGCTTAGTCCTTTCAAATCGCTTCAAAGCGCTCTCCGCAGCATCATACAGCCAGAAGGGGCCTTCGATTGAATGCTGCAGGGGCAATTGTTACAATGCCAGTAAAAACATAGGTGAGCCCCATGAATCGTCGTTTATATTCCCTCTCATGTCTGGTTGCGCTGGGGCTGTTTACCCTCTCGCTGGGGCTGCCTCCCGTGATCGGTGGGTGTGCTCAAGCCGCTGCGCCCAAAACAACTGCAGAGGTCTTTCAACAGAGCCCGCGCTTCAATGGCACTGTTTTAATTGCCTACCAAGGCAAGGTGCTTTACCAATCTGCACAGGGCTTTAACGATCCCAGCCGCAAACAAAAGCTGAACCTCGCTTCGGCCTTTAATTTGGCCTCACTTTCCAAGCCCTTTACGGCCTTGGCCGTGGCGCAATTGGTCGAAGATCGCAAATTGCGCTTTGACGACAAAGTGCAGAAATACCTCGACCTGCCTTATCCAGATATCACCATCGATCAGCTCTTGGGTCACCGTTCGGGCCTGCCCGATTATATCTCTCTGGCAGAAGCGCATTGGGAGGGCGAGCTTTTGACCAATGCCGATGTGCTCAAACTCTTTCGCGCACACACACCCGCCCTGGAGTTTTCCCCCAACAGCAAATACGAATACAGCAATACAGGCTATGCCCTGCTGGCTTCGGTGGTCGAAGCCGTGAGCAAACAGACCTTTGCCAATTATGTCAAAACCAATATCCTCGACCCAGTGGGTATGAAAGACAGCTATGTCTACCAGCCAGGCAAGTCCAAGCCAGCGGTCAAAGGCATGGCCTGGAAAGGCCAGAAATTGGAGATCAACGATCTGACCTGGATGGACGGGGTGGTGGGGGATGGGGGCATTTACAGCTCGGTGCTGGATTTGCACAAATGGCAAGAGGCCCTGTTTAAAGGGCGCTTGGTCTCTGCTCCCACCCTCAAACGGATGTTTACAGCAGGCCGATTAGACAATGGCAAGGCCACCGAATATGGCTATGGTTGGGTGGTTGAACCAGACAGTGAGATGGTCTGGCACAATGGCTCTTGGGCTGGGTTTCGCAGCCAATTCAGTTATGATCCGACTGAGGATCTGCTTGCCATTGCGCTCAACAATACCGGCTACGAAGACAACGATGCCCTCTTAGAAGCGCTGATGGCCTTGCAGCCCGCACTTCAAGAGTAAGCACCATTCTGGCTTCAGACCTGAGGCTCTCGTTTCCACTTCAGCTCGTAGAGGTCTTTGCGGCGGTCGCGCAAATTGTGGACCGAGCCATTGTGGTGCAGCTTTTTGAGCAGATCCAAATTCACGTCGGCGACCAGTGTCATTTCGCTGTTGGGCACCGCTTCGGTGACCACCCCATCGACAGGGAAAGAGAAGTCGCAGGGCGAAAAGACCCCTGAACGGGCGTATTGGATGTCCATATGGGCAACTTTGGGCAAATTGCCCACACAGCCAGCAATGGCCACATAACACTCATTTTCAATCGCGCGGGCCTGGGCACAGTGGCGGACGCGGTTATAGCCGTTCTGGGTGTCGGTCAAAAAGGGCACAAACAAAATTTGCATGCCTTCGTCCGAGAGCAGACGGGCCAGTTCGGGAAATTCGCAGTCATAACAGATCAAAATCCCAATGCGGCCAGCGTCGGTATCGTAGACCTTGACCTTATCTCCCCCGACCATGCCCCAGGCATAGGCTTCACTGGGGGTGATGTGGATTTTGTGAAAATCCTCCCAAGAGCCGTCACGGCGGCAGAGAAAGCCAATATTGAGCAGCTTTTCGTTTTCCAGGCTGGGCATGCTGCCGGTGATAATATTGACGTTGTAGCGCACAGCCAATTCAATAAAGCGCTGGCGCAGGGGGTTGGTGTATTCGGCCAGGGCGCGCATGGCTTCGGCTTCGGGCAAATGGGCGAAATTGGCCATCAGGGGGGCATTAAAAAACTCGGGAAAGAGAATAAAATCACATTCATAATCCGAGACCACATCGACAAAGAATTCGATATTTTCATACAGGCTTTCGATATTGCTCAAGGAGCGCATTTGCCACTGCACCACCCCGATGCGCACATCTGAGCGCGGAGAATTAAAAACGTCTTCGCGGGGCTCATAAAAGATATTGTTCCACTCCAAAAGGGTGGCAAAGCCCATCGATTCGCTGTCAAAGGTCAGGTAATTGCTGATAAATTTTTTGACGTGAAAGTCATTGGCCAATTGGAAAGTCAGGATCGGGTCGTAGAGTTCCCGGATGCGGACCTTTTCAATGTATTGCATGGGGGTCAGCACTTCGGCCAGGTCGGCATAGCCGGGAATTCGGCCGCCAGCAACAATGGCACGCAAATTGAGGTTTTTGCACTGATCTTTGCGGGCATCGTAGAGTCGGCGGCCCAGACGCATGCCCCGGCATTGGGGATCGACAAAGACATCAATGCCATAGAGCACATCGCCATCAGGGTCGTGGGTACCAAAGCGGTAATTATCTGTAATTTCGCGGTAGGTGTGTTTGTCGCCATATTTGTCGTAATCGACAATCAATGAGAGCGCACAAGCCACAACCCGGCCATTGAGTTCAATGCAGAGTTGGCCCTGGGGGAAGATCTTGAGCAGAATGTCGATTTGATGCTTTTTCCAAGGCTCTCCGCCAATATTGGCATAACAGCGCTGCATGACTTCTGCGACATCGGGGTAATCTGCTTCGGTGAGATGGCGCAGGACAATTTTTTGATCAGTAACCATCTCTGGTCTCCTTGTGGGGGAAAGATTCGCACAGCATACCTTTAAACCTCTGGCGCTGCACAGGACTTCTCAGTCAGCCAGCGCCGGTATTGCTGGGTGTCGATCTCAGCCCGCAGGGAATGTTGCAACATATACAGTCCAAAAAAGGTGCGGTTGACGTAGAGAAAATGGCGTGAACCCCGGCCACTGGAGAGCTTGCGCAAGCGGCTGTCGCGGCCAAAGCGCTCACCCATTTCGTTGATCTGGGCAAAGAATGCAACGTCACTGAAGTCGAAGCGCTCCTGGTAAAAGGGGCGCGAGATCAAGCTGCCCATTTCCCAAAAGGTCTGGCCCAAAAAGGCGCGGTCTTCGGCACTGTCAGTGGGGCGCAGAATTTCGAGCCGGTCCAAACAGGCCAAGAGGCAGTCACGATCGGCCAAAACTTCGGGCGAAGACAGCTCAAAATAGGGCAGGTAAAAGTCTTCGGGAATGCTTTTGAGACAGCCGAAGTCAATCGCGATCAGGTTTTGCTCGGCATCGACCAAAAAATTGCCGGGATGGGGATCGGCGTGAATCAGGCGCAATTGGTGCATCTGAAAGAGATACCAATCCCACAGTGTTTGCGCGACCTGGGTGCGTTTGGAGAGGGAGGGGTTGCGTTCGGCAAAATGGGAAAGCTGTTCGCCTTCCATCCAGTCCATGGTCAAGATGCGGGTGCTCGAATACTCGGGGTAATAACGCGGAAAGCGCAAGCCCGGTAAATGCTGACAGGCTGTGACCATTGCTTGGCTCTGGCGCAACTCCAAGCCATAGTCGGTCTCTTCCAAGAGTTTGGCTTTGACCTCTTGGAAATAGTGTTCGACATCGTCGGCACTCAGGTTAAACAGGCGCAGGGCAATCGGTTTGACAATGGCCAGATCTGAGCTGATGCTCTCCGCCACACCGGGATACTGCAATTTGACTGCCAGGGCCTGCCCGTTTTTCTGGGCTTTGTGAACCTGGCCAATGCTGGCAGCCGCCAGCGATTCCGCTTCGAAGGTGTCAAACAGCTCTTCGGGGTGTTTGCCCAGGTATTGTTTGAAGGTTTTGCGCACAAGCGGGGCAGAAAGCGGCGGCACCTGAAATTGGGCCAGCGAAAATTTGTCGGAATAGGCCTGGGGCAAGATATTTTTTTCCATGCTCAGCATTTGGGCGGCTTTGAGTGCGCTGCCTTTGAGGCTTTTGAGACTGTTGTAAATCTCTTCGGCATTGGCTTCGTCCAATTTGCTGCGGTCGAGATCGGGCTGGGTCAGCTTTTCGCCATAGTATTTGAGGTAATTGCCCCCCACTTTGACGCCGGTTTGCACCAATTTGGAGGCCCTTTGGATTTTCCCGGTGGGAATTTTGTCGATCGATTTCATTTTTTCTCCTGTTTGGGGGCCAGTTCTTCGAGCCAAAACTTCAGCAAATCAGGGGTGTGATTCCAATTGAGGGCACTCCAGATTTCCAGCGAGGCCGCCACAGATTTTTCGATCAACATATCGCTGCGACCGCGATCGGGAGAGCGATCGTGCAGCCAAAAACCGAGCAAACTCAAGAATTGCAGCCAAGCGGCTTCACTCAGGGCCTGGGCCTGTAAGGTTTTGAAGGGCCCCAAAAGCGGATTGAGGGTGGGGGCAAAAAGCTGACACACATGGTTGCCAAAGGCCTGTTTAAACAAATTGAGTTTGGGCAGATTTTGCCATTGCCCCAGGCCCGGTTTGAGGCTCAATTCGAGATAGCTGCGATTGGCGCCAAAGAGTTCAAACAAGGTGTAATAGAGGGCCAAGGCGCGCTCTTGTAGGCCATAATGGGCGTACGCTGCGTCTTTGTCGAGCAGGATCAGGGTCTGTTCAAAGAAATACAGATAAACAGCCTGTTCCAGGGTCAAGACAGTGGGGAAAAGGGCTTTTAAGGCCTGTTTTTCATAGCCTTGGAGCTGGGCAAAGTCGTCCAAAGAAGGGGGCAGACTCCCGCTGCTGTCGCAGGTCGAGACAAAGTCAAAGATCACTGTTTCGCGTTCGAGCTGAGGCATAGAGAGACCTTTCTGGGCTGGGCATTTAAAACACAGCGTACTCTTCCCCTATTATGCAACGTGAAGGGGGATTTTTTGCAGACAATCGAACATGGCAGGTGGTCTTTTTGAAATTCGGGTGTTAGAATAGAATCTTAAAATACATTGAGATACAAAAAGTATGTTTTCATACTCTGTTTTCTCTTGTGCTAAGTTTCAAGGAGCTGCCATGCAAAACACTGAAATCACCGATTTATACACCAAAATCAGCAGACCTGCGCAGCGGGCCCTGCAAAGCCTGAATTTGAAAGAACTCAAAGATCTGGGCCAATTTACCCGCAAGCAGATCGCGGATTTGCATGGTGTTGGCCCCAGTGCCCTCAAGCTGATCGAATCTGAAATGAAAGAATTGAATCTGACCTTTCTCAAAGCGGTCAAAACACGCATCTCAGGCTCACAACTCAATACGATTGACGAATATATTCAGAATTTTCCCGCATCGACCCAGGCCAAATTGCAAGAAATACGGGCCCTGATTCGTTCTTTGGCCCCAGAGGCGATCGAAAAAATCTCTTACCAAATGCCCACTTTTTATCTCTTTGGCAATTTGGTGCATTTTGCCGCCTACGAACGGCATATTGGCTTTTATCCGGCCCCAAGTGGCATTGTCGCTTTTGCCGATGAGCTCTTGCCTTATAAATACGCCAAGGGCTCGCTGCAATTCCCACTCGATCAGCCTTTGCCCTTGCCCCTGATCCGCAAGATTGTCGCCTTTCGCATCAATGAAAACACGGCCAAAGCGGCAGCCAAAAAAGACAAAAAATAGCCAAATCTGCTTGTGTTAAGGGGCGCTTTACAGGCCGAGGTTTTTGGCGTATGATCTATTTACCAGAAAGTAAATGAGGCGTTTTATGTTTCAATGTGATCAGTGTAATGGCTTTCTTCCTGCCCAACTCAAGGCCTGTCCCAATTGTGGAGCGGGGCTCAAACCCACTTTGCTCAAACGTTTCAAACGGGCCTCTCAATTGGTATTGGGCGCCAGTATTGCCCTAACGCTCTCGGCCTGTTATGGCACACCGCCGCCCCTGCCCTTGCCTGACTGCAACGATCAAAGCGAAAAAAACAAGGAGCCCTGTGCCACGCCGTCGCCTTCCGCCTCCCCGTCGGGTTCTCCTGCTGCTTCGCCCTCAACAACAGGCTCTCCTTCTCCCACGGCCACGCCTGCCGCTTGATGTCTGCCCCTCACAAGCCGGTGCCTGAGGTGGACAAAGAGCTGCAAAAGCAGCAGCCA
>CAZRFI010000015.1:21687-31375 GCA_964598905.1 uncultured Candidatus Sericytochromatia bacterium
GCAGCCACAGAAGCGACAAAAGCAGCGTGCCAGCGAATTGGCCATGCGCCGGGTCAGACCAGAACAAACACCCTACCACCCGGCATATGTGGTCTGGGAGCTGACCCTGCGCTGTGATCAGGCCTGCCGCCACTGTGGCTCGCGGGCCGTGCAAGCCCGCCCCGATGAACTCAGCACCGCTGAAGCCCTGGCGGTGGTCGATCAATTGGTAGAAATGCAGGCCAAAGAGGTTGTCTTGATTGGCGGAGAGGCCTATTTACATCCGGGATTTTTGCAGATTGTCGCCGCCCTGGCGGGCAAAGGCATCACCCCGGTCATGACCAGTGGCGGAATCGGGATTTCCCCTGAGCTGGCCAGAGCCATGGCGCAGGCTGGGCTCAAGCGCATCTCAATCAGCGTGGATGGGCTCGAAGCCAATCACAACGCCATTCGCAAGCGCAAAGACAGCTTTGCACAGACCACACGGGCCCTGCAGGCGGTGGTGGCAGCGGGCATGGACGCCAGTGCCAATACCCATTTTAACCGTTGGAATCAGGGCGATTTAGAGGCGCTCTACGCCCATTTGCGGGCTTTGGGTGTGCGCAGCTGGCAGATTCAAATCACCGCCGCTCTGGGGCGGGCAGCGGATCAACCTGAGATGCTCTTTCAGCCCTGGGATCTGGTGCAATTTGTGCCCCGCGTGGCGGCGCTCAAACGGCAGGGCCTGAAAGACGGCCTCTTGATCATGCCCGGCAATAATTTGGGCTATTTTGGCCCCGAAGAGGCCCTGCTGCGCTCGCCTTTTGCTGGTGGTGCTGAACATTTTCAGGGCTGTCAGGCGGGCAAATACGTCATGGGCATTGAGTCCGACGGAGCGGTCAAAGGCTGTCCTTCGCTACAAACGGAGGCGTATGTCGGCGGAAATCTGCGCCAAGACCCGCTGCAAGAGATCTGGCAAAACAGTCCCCAATTGTCCTTTCGCCGCAAAGCAAAAGCGGAAATTGAAGCACCAGCGCTTGATGAAAGAGCGCCACTTTGGGGCTTTTGCCAAAGTTGCCCTTATGCGGAGGTCTGCCAAGGCGGTTGCACTTTTACGGCCCATGCCCTGTTTGGACGGCCCGGCAACAACCCCTATTGCCATTTTCGCGCCCGCAGTTTGGCCCAACAGGGACTGCGCGAGCGACTGGTCTTGCGCCAAAAGGCCCCTGGCCAGCCCTTTGATCACGGCATTTTTGAGCTGATTCAAGAGTCTTTTGACGCGCCGGATCCTTTGGCTACTGAGCGCCCGCTGCGCCTGGCACTTTAGCGGGTGATTTAAGCGGCTAATCTGCCAAATAAGCGGCGATCAGGGGCTCCAGCCATTCGACAAAGACCCGCAGGCGTTTGGCCTGCCTGCGCCGATAGGGATAAACCAGCTTAAACGGCATGGGCTCGGCGCGAAAATCTGGCAAAATTTCCACCAATTGGCCCTTTTCCAAATGGGGTTTGACACCTGCCAAGGGGCATTGGACAATGCCCAACCCTGCCAGACAGGCCGCTTCATAGGCAATGGTATTGTTGACTGTGAGTACCCCTTTCATGGCTATCTCGCGGTAGGTTTCGCCGTCAAAATACTCAAAGCCTTCGGGTTTGCTGCCCAAATACATGCTGTAAAAGATCAATTGGTGCTGTGTGAGTTCGGCCAGACTGCGGGGAGTGCCAAATTGGCTCAAATACGTTGGGCTGGCACAATTCAACATTTTCATCTGACCCAGTTCGTGGCTGATCAAACCGGGTTCGTTGCCTTTGCCGACCCGAATCACGCAGTCGATGCCCTCGCGGATCAGATCCACACGCCGATCGGTGCTGCTTAATTCCAGCTCGACCTGCGGGTGCCGGGCGAAAAAATCCGGCAGGGCGGGAATGATCAGATTGCGGGCCAGGGCCACGGTCATGTCTACACGAATTTTGCCTTTGAGCTCGGTGGCCTCGCTGCGGAACATCGACTCACTTTCGTCGAGATCGGCCAGCAAATCCAGGCAGCGCTCATAATAGCTCTGGCCCTCGGGGCTGAGTTGCACCCGCCGGGTGGTGCGGTACAAGAGTTTAACCCCCAAGAGCCGCTCTAATTCTTGCACGGCTGTCGAGACCGTGGCTTTGGGCTGATGCAGACGCTCAGCCGCCTGGGTAAAACTTTTGAGTTCAGCCACGCCGACAAAAATTTTCATTGCTTCGATCCGATCCATGGGGCCTCTTCTGTGGAGAAAGATTATTCGGAATTAACGAACAGTCTGTTATTTTATTGGGTATTTATCATAATGGATAAATTATATATGCTAAAGGCCTACAGACCCAAAGGGGCCATTCCCCACAACTCTCAAGATTTAAACAGGAAGAGATGAAGAAGAAATGAACATGAAAATTGCAATGATTACCGGCGGCAGCCGGGGCTTGGGAAAAAGTGCCGCTTTGGCGGTGGCCCACAAAGGCGTGGGCGTGATTCTGACCTACCGCAGTCAGGCCCAAGAGGCTGAAGCCGTGGTCGCTGAGATTGCCTCCCAGGGCGGCCAAGCTGTGGCCATTCAATTGGATGTCTCAGACGTGGCTTCGTTTGCCGGTTTTGCTGAAGCGGTCAAAGAAGTACTGCAGAACCGCTGGCAGCGCGACTCCTTCGATTTCCTTGTCAACAATGCAGGCATTGGCGTTCATGCCGCTTTTCAAGACACCAGCGAGGCCCAGTTTGACCAATTGATGCAGGTGCATCTCAAAGGCCCGTTTTTTCTGACCCAGACCTTATTGCCGTTGATGGCTGACCAGGGCCGGATTATTAACCTCTCGACGGGCCTGACGCGCTTTGCGTTTCCCGGTTATGCGGCTTATGCATGCATGAAAGGTGGCCTCGAAGTGCTGACGCGTTATCTGGCCAAAGAACTCGGCTCACGTGGGATTGCGGTCAATACCCTGGCCCCCGGAGCGATTGAAACCGACTTTGGCGGTGGGGCCGTGCGCGACAATGCCGGTTTAAACCAGATGATAGCTGCTCAAACAGCCCTGGGCCGCGTCGGTCTGCCCGAAGATATTGGGCCTTTGGTGGCTTCGCTGCTCTCAGAGGAGAGCCGTTGGGTCAATGCCCAGCGGATTGAGGCCTCCGGCGGCATGATGCTCTAAAGCCCCTCGCAGCGCATCGTGCAGGCTGCACTCTGGCCCAATTCACAGGCTTTTTGCCAATCGCGTTGGGCCGCCAGACACTGCTCCAGCATGGCACGTGTCAGACCGCGCAGATACCAAGCCAGGGGCTTGTCGGGTGCCAGTTTAACCGCTGTTTCTGCATCGGCCAGGGCCTCTTTGTGGCGTTTGAGCTGAGTCAAAGCCGAAGCCCGCAGCAGGAGCAGATCGTAATGCTGCTCGGGGTCGCTCACAAAGCGCAGCCCCTGGCTGAATTGGGCCAAGGCTTGGGGGTAACGGGCGCGGTTGAACCACCACCTGCCTGTTTCAAGATAGGCAGGGGCATAGGCCGGATCCACTGCCAGGCTGCGCTTGAAATAGTCCAAGGCGCGCTCGACCTGCCCTTTTTCGTTGGCTTCCAGCCCCAAAACCCAGGGCAATTCAGCGCTGTAGCGCGGATCAATTTTCAAAATCTGTTGAAAATGGGCACTGGCTTGGTCTGGTTTTCCCAAAACACCCGCAGCCAATCCAAGTTGGTAGAGGGCTTCGGGCCAATTGGGCAGGTGTTTTAAGGCCAGGGCAAAATCTCTTTCTGCAGCAGGAATGTCTTTGATTTGCGAAGCCTGCAGCAGCCCCCGTTGCAAATAGACTGCGGCATTTGGGGTTGTATTTTGGGTCGCATTTTGCGGCTCCACTTCCAAGGCCGAGGTCAACTGGGTCAAGGCCAAAGCGGGGTCGGGATTGGCCAGGGCTGCGGCCCGTGCTTGCCAAACAGCTTCTGGGGCCGCAGTCAGGGCTTGTATCAGCTGGGTTTGGATCGGGCCCGGTTTGAGTTGGTGCCGCTGCAACAGGGTTTGAACCACTGTTTTGGGAATCTCGGCCAGGGGCAAAGGCCCCAGACTCAGCTCGGCTGAAGATTTGCCCAGGCGGGTATCGTAATGGCTGAGAGTGACCCCAAGTCCTGCTGGGGATGGGCTGAATTGCATGAAGTAGAGCAGATCTGCTTTGAGTTTGCGGGCCCATGCTGGGCGGTCTACACGCGCAATTTGCTGTTGGGGCCATTCCGGCCAGAGCCGGTCTTGGTCGCTGGGGGCGAGAACCTGAATTTCTGGCAGGGGATTGAGGGTTTCGTAGAAGACCCTTTGCCAGAGCAGACCCTGGCCGAGGTTGTTTTCGGCTTGGGTAATCAGGGCCATGCGCAGCGGTTTGGCGTTGGCATCGGTGCTGGTGTTAGATACTGAGGGGCTGGCTGCCTGAGCGCTGAAAGACAGCCCTGCCCAGAGCAACAGGAGCAAAACTACCCGCTCAAGCATAGGCATACGGGCCCCCAGCCTCTAAGGCCCGCTGGTAGGCTGGGCGGGCCTGGGCCTTTTCAATATAGGCCTTGATCTGGGGGTAATGTCCATCCAGAGCCGCCCGCGCCCCCCCGGCTTCGAGCGGAAAGAGCATCATGAAATCTGCCGCAGAGATCTCATCCCCTGCGAACCAGGCATTTTGGCTCAAATGTTTTTCGACATAGTCCATGTGGGTTTGGATATTCGGCCCCAAAAATGTTTTGTGGACCTCTGCGACAATGCCCTGGGCCACAGGCCGAATAAAAAAGGGCATGGGTGCGGTTTTGATCTTGTCAAAGACCAGTTTCATGACCAAATAGGGCATGAGCGAACCTTCGGCATAGTGCAGCCAGTATTTGCAGGGCCAATAGTTCGGGCTGTCGGTGGGAGGCATGAGTTTGCCTGCACTGTACGTGCTGGTCAGGTATTCCACGATCAGGCCCGACTCAGCCAAATTCAGGCTGCCATCGCTGATCACCGGGGATTTGCCCAGAGGGTGAATCTGGCGCAGACTGGCGGGGGCAAATTGCGTAACAGGATCGCGGGCATAACGCGTGATCTCGTAGGGCAATTCCAGCTCTTCGAGCAGCCAGAGCACGCGCTGGGAACGGGAATTGTTTAAATGGTGAACGGTAATCATCGGCAGGCCTCTTTTGTGGGAAATGTTTGCGGGACCAGTTTGAGAGAAAGGTTTTGACGCAGGGCAGGGAGATTCAATTATATACCCACTGATTTTTTTTCTAAGCCCAAAGTCAAGGGACCAGCCCTTTTCTGTCTGTGATCTTAAATTATTTTTAAACAAATTTTAGTTTTTTCTTGACATTGTTTCCAGCAGGTTGTATGATGATTTACATGAGCTTCGGAAAACAAATGAAGAAGCGTCGCAAAGGGAGCTGATGAGAATCAGCCCGAAAGCCTAAAAGGGGCGGCAGCGAGCGTAAAAACGCTTCTAGCAAGCCAACTTTGTGCGAGAATAAGGCCTTGAAGTCGTCGAAACGGCAAGAAGGCAGTTTCCTGGAAGCAGGTAAACGCCCGCACAGAGGGGAAATCCCTAGAAGGCAGAAACCCAAGAGGGTCAATGTTCGGCTTGCCGAACACACACCCTGCGTGGAACAGTTCTCGCAAGAGAATGTAGCCGCTGAAGTCTCGGCCAGCAATGGAGAAAAGACAGGAGCGGAAGGCGCCGGTAACGGTGGACAATACGCAGAGTGGGGAAAACCCTGAAGGGGCAACCGCAAGAGGGTCACTGGCCGCAAGGCAAAGGACTTGTCTGGAAGGCAAAGCACTGTAGGTTTGGAAAAAGCCAAGAGTGCCAACGTGATGAGGGGCCGAGAGGTTTGTTATCGCAAGAGCCAGACAAGGGGAATACCCTGAAGTGGGGCAAGAACCTTGAAGAAGGATCACGCCGCAAGGTGTGGTAGCACAAGCCAGATACAGGCCGCTAAGAGTGCCATCTCCGCAAGGGGGTGGGCCAACGCTGAAAGTGGTTGAGGCCCCTGAAATGGGAAGTTGCCTGGTGAATGTGAAGACTTCAGGAAGGATAGCGACGCGGGAATTCGGTGTTGGACGAGGCTCATCGCCTTTTTTGAGTTTGCTATTTGTGAAATGCCCTGATCAGGTGGAATATGTCTTCTTCTCTGAGAGAGAATCTGCAAAATCTCAACCGCCAAACCTGGCCCCTGCTCCAAGCTCAACTCTTGGAGCAAATGCGTTTTTTGGCCCCAGAGACCTTTCACATGCTGGCGCTGGGTCTGTTCTGGGACCTGACAGAAGCCGCCCGTTCAAGACGCTCAGCACGGCGCTCTCGCGAGGGCTTGGACGCGCTCTGGTACTTGGTTTTGGCCAAAGCGCAAAGCACCCCACCGCCAGCGGATCGCCTCCCCCCTTTGATTCTGAGCCTCTGGCTCATGGCCCAGTACTTTCAGGTTTGGGGCCAATTTGATGGCTGGCGAATGTGGCTCTGTGCCGTTTATTCCCCAGCCCGGGTGCTGGATGAATTGCCGATCTTGATTCCTGTTTTGCCAGGTTTAAAACCCGCTACACGCCAGGCTCTGTTGGCCTTTGCGATTGAATTGCTGGGCGCAGAAACCAGGCCCGAAAAACAGCTGGCACAATTGGGAGATCTGAGCGAAACTGCGCAGACGCTCAAATTGCAAACCCAATCGGAGTTATTGCTCGAAGAAATGGCGCTTTTGCTGCCTTTGCAATTGGAAACTGAACGCCCCCATTTGGCCTTTGAACTGGGAATGCAATGGCTGCGCCACGGCTGGGGTCGGCAGGCCCGCTTTGCCCTGCAAACGTGGCAAACGGGATTTGCCCAACTCGAACCCGACGATCAGCGCTGGGAGGCCGAGCGCTGTTTGAGCCATTTTGAAATTTATTGGGCTGATCTCTCGGCTTTGCCCTTGGAGCAGACCAGCCTTTTGCACCGTTGGCTCCTGCGATTGGCCGAATGGGTGCTGCGCCAAGAAAACGAAACCCGGCTGTTGTTGCGGGTCTTAAGTTTGGCCTTGGCCTGGGGCTTGCCCGAAGCTGAAATATGGTGGCAAACGCATGTGATGGGCCAGCTCCATGAAGACGAACAGCATCAAGATCCCCTTTACCGGGCCTTGCTTTTGGGCTATGCCCGCGGATTAGACAGTCTGACACAGGCCGAAACGCTTTTGGCAGCGTTGCCTCTCGGGCCCCTGTCTTGTGAGTCCGCTGAGATTCAGCACTTGCACCGGGCAACGTGGCAGATCGATCAAGCGCTTGAAAATAGCGCTCAGATTCGGCTCTTGCATGTGCAAACCCTCCATCATCTGCTCAACCACCTGCATAACCACCGGCATAAACAAGGCAAAGGCCGGAAAAAATTGCGTCGCCAGATATTCACGGCAGGGGCCGCTTTGCTCGAAAGCCTGAGGGGACCTGCTTTGAAGCGGCTCCGCAAAGAGCTTGTGCAGGTATTGCGCAGCAGCCCGCCCCTGTTAAAAAAGCCCAGTGCCTGGTCCCATCGGGCCTTAAAGCAGAATTTGAATTCGGCCCAAGATCTGAGTGAGCAGTGGGCAAACGCCCAAGACATGCTGTACCACGGGGGCGGCATTTTGCGGGACTGGATCACGGCGTTCTTGGCCACGCCCCCAAACAAAGGGGCGCAAAGCGACCGAGAGAGACGCGAATGGGCAGTGGGTTTGGACCTCTGTTTGGACATTGCTGCGGCCCTGCCCCCCGGTTGGGAGCGCTGGCAGAGCCATTTGAGCTTGGCCCAAGGGCTTTTGGCCCATTGGCCCTGGGAAAAAGTGGCTCCCTATTGGCTTGCCTGTTTTGATTGGTCTGAACTGGAAGGATATGAGCCCTTACAGGCGTTTGCGGCTCTGGCTTTGGCCTTGAGCAGCTCGGATCTGCCAGACAAACCGCTCTGGTTCGCAAAAATGGCAGATGCTGTCGCTGAAATCGCGCCCGAATGGCAAGCAGATACCTGGATTGCTTTGGGGCATTGTCAGATTCGGGCCGGAGAGCTGGCAGCGGGATTGCAGACGCTGGCAGCCATTCCCAATCCCGAGGCGGCTTTGCAGGGACTTTTGCAGGTCGGCTCGGTCTTGACTGAAATCAAGCAAAACAGACATTATCCAGAGCTGATCGCCGCGATTCTGAGCTGCGCCGAGCAGCAGTCTATACCTGAGCTGAAATGGCAAAGCTATGTGGCTGTCGCCGCGATTTTGGCGCTGCAAGGCAAGTCGCAGCAAGGTCTGCAGACCTTTAAACAGGCAGTGGGACTTTTCTTGCCCTGAGAGGCCTCAAAAGATCTCAAACGCTTTTGCAGAAACCCTCCCGCCGCCCCTTTAAGATCCATGTTAGAATGAAGCGTTCTGCATATATGAAGGAGAAGAGTCAATGTCTGAGATACAAAAAGCCGTTGTCGGCATTATGGACCCCAATAGTTTTTCTTTCAGAGCCTCGATTGAAGGCCTGCTGAATCACATTACCCAAAACATCCAATGGGAAGGCAAAACCTATCAGGTGGAATCCCGCCGGATCATGTCGCGCCCCTACAATGTGCTGGGTGCTTCCACCTCTTGCAACGTGATTCTCAATCGCGGTGCCCACTGGAATGCCCACCACAATAGCTTTTTCCATCTGGTGATGCCCCACAGCTATATGGTCAACGATATGGTGTCGTTTAAGTCAATCGACAAAAACACCAGCTATGGCCATATGTTTGAATTGGGAATGCATATCCCCCCCACTTGGGCCCTGCCCCAGGCCGATTACAGCGAGTTGCTCGAATCCGACAAGCTGCAATTGGACCTGATCTTCCCCGATTACGAGATGTTTGATCTCGCTGCCATCGGCGAAGAAGTCGGCTATCCCTCGTACATGAAGCCCCAAAACGGAGGCGGCTGGGTTGACGTCATGAAAGTCAACAATCCCCAGGAATTGCACGAGGCCTATCACAAGATCAAAGACAAACCCGTCAACCTGCAAAAAGCCGTAGATTACAAAGAGTTTGTCCGCATTGTGGGTGTCGGCCCCCAGATGTATCCCATGCATTACAATGCCGCGTCAGAATTCTCCCATGACCGCTACCTGCGCAATGAGCATCAGGCTGTGGAATTTGGTTTTATTCCCCCTGAACAGCATGACGAAGTCTGCAAGATCACCAAAATTATCAACGCCTTCTACAATTGGGACCACAATTCTTGCGAAATCCTGATTGACCACGACAGCGTGGCGCACCCGATTGACTTCGCCAATGCCTATCCCGACAGCAACGTCACTTCCCTGCACTTTTACTTCCCCGAATTGGTCAAAGGCATGGTGCGCTGGCTGCTCTTCGTGGCTGTCACTGGCCATAAGAAACCCCTCTTCGCCCAATGCTGGGAAGAAATGCACGCAGTGATGGACAAGGCCAACGCCGAAGGCTGGAGCTACACACAGAAGATCGACGCTTACGCAGCGATTGCCGACAAAATGTTTGACACCCCCAACTTCAACAAATTCGTGGCCGAAAGCCTGCCCGACTTTGAAAAAGAAGCCCATGAATACTTCGCCAGCGAAGAATTTGAATCCATTCTCGACGAGTCTGTCGAGCGCTACTTCAAATTTGAGCATGAGTGGCCCAAAAAGAAAATGCACTACAAAGGCATCCACTATTTCTGGCTGCACTGCGATGCTGCCCGTCTTGGCCTGAATGGCGATGACGAAGCCTCCGAAGTAGCTGCATCTGAAGAAGTCGCTCAAGAAGTGGC
>CAZRFI010000016.1:0-6479 GCA_964598905.1 uncultured Candidatus Sericytochromatia bacterium
GGGAAGCAGACGCCCTGATCTTTGAAGTCAAAAATTACCTTGAGGCGGGGGAATTATTGCAATTTCTCTCTCCCACCCTGCGAGAGCCAATCCGAGTGCGCCTGCAAGACTTTGAAGATGCCCTCACCCGCAAAGTGACCGACAAGGTCTCTGCCGGACAAAACAAGGCGATTCGTATTCCGCTTTCCATCTTTCATACCTTGACCCCCGCGGAACTCAAAACCCATTTGCCTGTGATGAGTGTGGCAAGAAAAATGAGCCATTTGAATGAAGGCCAGAAAGCGCGGTTAATCGCCGACCTTGAAGCCTTGCAAATCCAACTCCAAAACCTCAAAGTGGACGAAATTGAAAAATCCAAACGCCTGCAAGAAAACCAAGAAATGCAGATGTTTTTTAAACAAAAACAGGTGATCAGCAAAGGTCCCCGAATGGGATTAGAAGGCTGTTGTGGCAAGGGTTGCAATGGCTGTCGTCTGTTCTGGTTTGATCCCAAATATGCCACGGCACGTGAAAAACTCCAGGCCAAAAATGCAGATTTGGCTCAGGAAAAGGCGCTGCAGCCTCAAAGTTAGGTTATCTGTTTACAATTTTTGCAAACAGGGTAAATTGAAACAAGCAAACGGGGGGTTGCTCTTTATTCTGCTGCTGAAAAAATTTTCCGTGAATTTTAGAGTTTGATCGAGGTTGACCATGAGCTTGATTCCCGCCAGTCCCCAAATTAAAATCTTAGATCCTGCCCGTCTGGCCCAGATTCCCTCTTCGCCCCCGCCGCCACCTCCACTTCGACAGGGCTCAGTGGCCGCACCACAACAGCAAGCAGCCCCCACCTCTACCGCCCACCGTGAAGACTCTGTGGCCTTGGGAACCCCCCAGAATGATGGGCCCGCACCTGCTCCGACGACAGACGCCCCCGCCCCCCAATTGACCTCAGTTAAACGCTATGGCGATCAGGGAGCAAATACCCCGCCCAGCCAAACCCGGTTGAGTACGGCTCTGCGGGTCGCTGAAAAAGCCAGTTTGGGCTCTGAGGCAGGTAAACAGCAAGCCGCCAGCTTTGCCCAGGATGTACAGCCATTGGTCACCCCGATACGTCAAGAGATGGGGGTGGCAAGCACCCCTGCAGCCCAAGCCACAGCTCCTCCATCCCCCGCACAAAGCCCACCAGTGGCCCCCGTTACACCCGTTGTAATTGATTGGAAGAGCAAAAGCGTTGGCAGCTTAAACCTGACAGAATTGGCGGCTCTGGCCCAACTCACCACGGCCCCAGATTACCCAGCCAATCTGGCGGAGACGAAACCCGAATTAAAGCAATTGGCCAAGATCATTTTCGATGGCAAGCTGGCGACCTTTTTACAAGCCGCACCGGCCAAAGTCACCCTGCCCGCTGAGCAAAAGACCCTGGCCGACAATCTGCAAAAACTGATCACCTGGGGTGGCGGCAGTGCGACACTCAAAGCTTACGCTGCGATTTTGCCCAAAGCCCTGGAATTGGATCCGGCTTTTAAAACCCACCTGACCGAATCCGCTTCGGCCTGTTTGTCTCGTCCCTGCGTTGATGCTCTCAAAGGAATGGGGGTCGGCGATTTATTGGGAGATGCCGTGCAATTGACAAAAATGGGGGCGGCTTTAGATGTTTTGATGGAAAAAGGTCTCTCTCAAGGCCTGGCCGATGCCGCAAAACTCAATCCCGACAGCCTTGACAGTTTACACACCCTGGCCAAAATCTTAGAAGGCCAAAAAGCGGATCCCAAATTGTCGCTGGTGCCTGAGAAATTGGTGGCGCTCTTAAAAACCTTTCCGACCGAAGCCCCCAAAATGGCGGCCCTTGAAAAACGGGTGGCCGAGCTCAAAACCAAGCTCGCCCCCTACGATAAATATTTCACAGATGCCAATTTTGGCAAACTCACGGGCGCCATGCGCAGTTTTTACGACGGCAAAGCGGACATGAAAGATGCCTTGGCCGTCTACAGCCTGATCGACTTTATGGGTCTGACCCAAGACAATATTAAAGCGGTACTCACGCCGCTTGGGCTCAGTCCCCAAGCCCTGGAGGCCATGAAAAAGTCGAAAATGCTCGACCTGCTCTTTGCCAAACCGGGCAGCGAGACCCACAAATTATTGCCCAATATGTTGACGGCGATCCAGACCCTCTCTGACGAGGTGAGTGATGCCAAAGACTTCCATGCCGCCATGACTCTGGTAACCTCTGGGCTCTTTGCCGTGGATGCCCTCGAAAGTTTGGCCCCCAGCGTCAGCTCACGCGGCGTGATCCGCGAATTGGTCGAAATGGCGCGGCGCGGCACCCTCTCCCAGGTCAATATTGGCGCAGTAGTTGGAGCGTATAATACCCTGACCGATAAAGGTGTCAGCCTCGACAGTGCCGAGGCCCTGCTCAAATTGGTGGGCGACCTCAAACTTCCCCCCGACGACATCATGCGCTTTTTGCGTTTGGCCAAAGACAATCCGATGATGAACCGCCAGACCTTCAGTTTGGTCGACCGGGCCCTGGCCCACAAAGACGATTTCAGCAAATTTTTGGGTCACCAGCACAAGGTGCCACCATTTTTGCTGGACGGCTCTGGCAAAACCCTGAGCTTTGAAAAATTCCTCAAAATTGAAGGGGCGATGAAAAGCCTCAACGATGGCAAATTTGACGAAGGCGACCTCGGCGCGGTCTTCACCTTGGCCAGTATGGCCCCCTATGACAAGATCAAAGATTTGATTCCCGCACATATTGCTGGGCGTTTTCCGGCTTTGCCCAAATTGCTGAGCGACACCAAAGGGATCACTGGTTTTTTGGCCAGCAATCTGAATTTTCAGAAGGCCTTTCTCTCGTTTTTAAATGGCGATGCCACAGCTTTGGTCAAAGCCCTGCCCGGCGTGGCCAAAGGGGTTTTGGACGTGACCAAAACCAATGGCTCAATTGCAGCCTTTGTGCAAATTTTTGATCTGGGTTATGATCTCGAAACCAAGCTGATTGCCGCCGCAGAAACAGGCAATACAGAGGGTTTTACCGCCCTCAGCACAGAAATGCAAACGAAAATCACGGCCACCAATGCCCGCCTGCAAGAGAGTGTCAAACGCCACCCTGAGATCAAGACGGTGATTCAAGCCACGCCGACACCGGCCCCCACCTCGCCGGTCCCCGCCAAGGCAGAAGAATTGCTGACCCAAAAAGAATGGGCCAAAGCCGAAGAATTGGCCTTGCTCAAAGATCCCACGACAGGCCCCAAACTGGCCAAATTGCAAGAATTGCAGACCCTTGAAGGTCTGCAGAAAACCCGGCCTCTGTTTGAAGAAGAGGCCCTCAAACTCAAGGCCCTGGGCGAAGAACTGCAACCAGAACTCAGCCAACTCAAGCGCCTGCAAGAAGTCAAAGGCCTACAGACAGAGCTTGCAGCCCTGCTCAGCAAAGAGCCCTTTCTCAAAGACAACCAACTCAATGCCGAATTGGTGGGCCTGCTCGAAAGCAAACTCGGAGGCCAGGTCAAAGAGAGCCTGCCCAAGCTCAAATTCTTGCAGGGCGTGGCGGGCAGCCATTTTGAGACCCTGCTCAAAGACCCCCATTTTGATGCGATTTCCAGCCGCTTGGGCGAGGTGCAAGCAGCGCTGATCGCCCAGGGCGTGCCCCCCGCCCAAACTGAGGCCCTGTTAAAAAAGGCCCTGACCCTGCCCGAATTTAAACCCGAAAGCCTGCTCAAAGCCCTTGTTGAAGAGATGGCCGCCCTGACCAAATTGGGTGAGCAGGTGGGCGGCAAATGGGGAGATATTAAGCTCACCCCCCAAGAAATGTTGAAGTCGGTCGAAGACAATTTGCCGGGCATCCGCAAATCCCTGGAAGGCGTGGCCCAGGGCCGCGACCTGAAACAAATCGAGAACCTAATTGTCACGTTCTTTGACGACCCGCGTTTTTTGGATCAGGGCAAGCTCAAACCCGAAGTGCTGACCTCGCTGCTCAAACACCTCGAAAACAACCTCGCCCCTGCAGGCTCAGACCTGGGCAAACTCGTGGCCCAGCTCGAAACCCTGCACCAATTGGGCCCCGATGCCCTCGAAAAAATGCTCAAGCTGCCCCCCGATCAATTGGCTGTAGCTTTGCCCAAACTGACGGCGTATGCCGAGTATGCCAAAAAACAACCCGCCATTTTGCAGCGCGGCGTCGAAAAAGTCGAACTCAAAGCGGCCCTCGAAGAATTAATCAAGGTCGATCCGCTCAAAATCCCCTCGCCGCAAGCCCTGGCCGAGGTGGCAGGGCAAAGTGCCGAACTCAAACAGGCCTCGGCCAGCCTGCGCGAATTGCTGGTCAAAAGTGGCCTGAGTGACGAAAAAGAAATCGCCCAGGTGCTGGGTGGCTTTGAGAGCTATATCAAAACAATTGGCAATCAAGCTGACGATCTGGCAGCGGTTCAAAAAGGCCTGGACTACCTCAAGAACCTGCCTGCTGAGGCCCTCAAAGGGCTGTTTAGCAAAGACTTTAATGTAAGGACCCTGGGCCCAGAGGTGATCAGCAGCTTGAATACGGTCGTGGATAAACTCGGCAAAGCCGGGTATAGCGCGCCCAATATTCAAAAAGAGGTGATTGAAACCCTCAAAAAAGGCGTGATAGGCTTCCATGATTTGAGCAAACAGGCCAAAGTGCTCAGTGCTGCAGAGGATTTGCTGGGCAAGCTTGATCCAGACATGCTCAAAGATGCCGCCAAAACCCGCGAATTACATGCCCAATTGCGCAAATCTTTGGCAGCCCTGCCCGAGATACATCCAGCGCATTTGGAGGGCTTAAAAATTGCGATCCAAGAGACCAAGAATCTGGACACGGTTGTAGGGGCCCTGGCAGGTTTGCGCCCCTCAGATTTGGAGCAGGTAGCCAAACAGCCCGAACAATTTACGCCCCTGATGAAAAAGTATGAAACCCTGATGAAAAAGGTCGATCAGGCCTGGGGCAAAGTCGCCACGCCCCCCAAGCCGGGCAGCCTCAACAACTCCGAAACCCGCGCTGCGGTGGTCGCGCTCCTGCGCAATGATCGCTTCTGGGAAAAATCCCAATTGTTGGATCAGGAAGTCGAAGGCCTTTTGCGGCAATTGAGCCATTTGGAAGGGGATCCTGTGACCGCCAATGGCCTGATCAAGGCCCTCGGAGGCATGACAGATATTCAATCAGAAAAGGCCATGTGGGAGCTGCTGCGCTCGGATAAAAACATCTTTAAAGACGTGCAATCGTACACCAAAGAGATGGAAAAACTGCTGCTCAAAACCGAGGGGCTCAAACCCGAAGAGCTGCTCAAGGCCCGCGCAGCTTTCTTTGATGGTCTCTCCAGCAATATTGTCAAAAATCTGGAACGGCCCGCGTTTTTCCAAGAACAGCTCAAATTGGCCGAACAGGTGGCAATCCAACTCAAAGGCCTGCCTTTCAAGCTCACGATTGAGGCCCAGCAAGAAGTGGCGGCCTCGTTTTTGCGCATCGCCAACGACCCCCATTTTCTCACTGGGGCCTCTCCGGATCCGGCCAAAGTCGAAGCGGCCTTGAAGCTGATCAGTGACAAACTTGGCAGTCTCAAAGACAGCCCCGTCCTGCTCCAAGACGTGATTCGCGGCCTGCGTGAATTTTCAGAGAGCCGATATATCGCCGAAGGGTTGGCCAACCCGGATGTGATCAAAGGGAATTTCTTTGAAGACCTGGGCAAAACAGTCAAAACCATGGACCACGCCTCGGGGGATTTGGGCCATTTATTGAGCAAGAGCCCGCTAATTATCCAAAAATACCTCAGTTTACACGGCGCAAAGGTGGCTTACAAAGAGGGGCAGGCCCTGCTCGACCGCGCCAGCTCAAAAGAGTTTGACACCCTTCCCGGAACCAGCAAACCCCACCCACACGGCGAATACCTTAAATTGTTGGCGATTGCGGGTTATGGGGTGAACAGTGTCGATGCCTTGACCAGTTTCTTGGAAATTGGCGGTGTGGAGCTAATGGGACTGGGCAAACAAATGGCCATGGCGGGCACCGAATTTGGGATTGATCTGCTAATCAATTATTACCTGAATCATCCCGAACAGCCCATGCCCCAGAAATTCAAAGACCTGATCAAATCCACTGCCCTGGCCTCGGCCCTGACGTCGGATCAGGCCTTTGCCACAGTACAAAAACTCTACCCCGAGATCAAAGACCGGGGAGATTTGGTTTTGGCTTTGGGTGAGTCCCTGGCGACCCAAGATAATATTCAATTGATGAGCACCTCGATGCGCTATTATTTCCAGCAGCAGGTGCTGAGCCTGAATGGCAAAGGCCTCGACGGCGTGGTGCTCGACAAAGTCATGCATGGCCTTGAAAAAATCGCGGGTTATGGCGGTGAAATGGCCAGCGCAGTCGGAAAAACGCTGGCAGGTTGGGCCCATGATCTGGCTGGAACCTCTGTGGGCAAGGCCTCTCTGGCCACCCTTGAGAAGTGGATCGACAAAGCAGGACACTGGGTCGAAGGCAAAGG
>CAZRFI010000016.1:6579-29765 GCA_964598905.1 uncultured Candidatus Sericytochromatia bacterium
TGGTTGGGATTGGGGTCTCGTCGTATGACGCCTACCGCCTGCACACAATTGCCACCACAGGCGAGTGGGGCGGCACCAAATACGATCACCCCGATGTGCGTGCCTTGGCCCTGGTGGGCTCGTTTGTGAATGGCGCAGATACCGCCATGAGTGTGGCAGAGCTGTTGCTGGATATTCCCTCAGGCGGTGGGGCCTCTTTGGCCCTGCTCGGTGCCAGCGCCTTTATGGCCCTGACTGAATTGGGCCTCGATCTGATGATCGACTATTATAACGGGCCCCCGCCCGTGCCCATGGGTGAGACCATGCGCTCAGGTGTGCGCGCCGCAGCCACCGCTTGCGCCGCCCTCGATCCGACGATCTCGATGGAAGATATCTACACCTTTGGCTCGATCACCACTGGCCAGGACCTCGGCCTGCAAATCGAGGCCCTCAAAGGCCAGACAGCCACACCTGTCCAGCAAAAAGCCTTTACAGATCGGCTGGCAGGCCAATTGGCCAATAACCAACTCGGTGAAGCGGAGCTGATCCGCACCTTGGTGGATGAATTTGTCTTTGCCAACGGGCCCAATGTCGCTCTCAGCCCCGAAGAACTGGGACAAATCGCTGGGCCAGACTTCCTCAAACTGAGCCTGAAAATGCTCTTAAGCAATTTTAAAACCGGGGACGAAAAGCGGATCGCTTACCTGATCAAAGCGGCTCCTGATGAGAAGACGGCTGCCCAACTCAAAAGTACCTGGATTGAACACCAGGGCCTGAGCGGGCGCGATCTCTTAAACGAAATTGGCACACATTTCTCCCTCACTCCCACAGGGGATAAAACCGCCGATCTGCGCCAATTGATAAATTCACCCGTTTTGGCCCAGCTCTCTCCGGCCCTGCAAAAAGGGATCTTGACCTATCTGCTCAGTGAGGCCCCCAACGATCAGGCTGCCTTGTTGCAAAAGCTCTTTGCAGCAGGGGATGAAACGGTCAAGCTGGCCGTTTTGGGCCAAGTACCAGCCACAGCCTTGAAAGACTTTGTCGCCATCTTAAGCAGCGAGGATCTGGCTGCACTTCAAGCCCAGCAGGCCAAAGACCCAACGGGCGCAGTTTTGGGCAAGGCCTTTGATACCTTGCTTTTACAGCCAGATCCTCTGGCGGCTTTGGCCAAACTGATTGTGCTCGCGCCGGGGGCCACCCAAGCCAAATTGCTCGAAAAAACCCTGGCAAATCCCCTCACCAAATCGCTGGCAGCCCAACTCGTACTCAAGGTCTCCGACCGTGCAGCGCTGGAGCTTTTGCCGATGGAAAAAATTGCCAAAGCGGCCACACCGGAAGGGGGCAAAGAGCTTTACACCCACGTCTTGCAAGCCTTTAATGGCGCGCCGCCTGGGGGCAAGGCCCTGAGCATTGTCGCTGAAAATATCCCATTCAGCTCTGTCTTGCAGTTTTTAAATGGCCGTTTGAATCTCGACCCGCCGCATGTGCTGGGCACAATAGATACAGAAGCCAGCCATATTCACAGCCTGATCCAGGCCCAACTCAGCGGGCTCAAAGGCCTGGATCAGAACCTGCTCTTGCGCTTTGCACATATTTTGGCCAAAGAGGGCAGTATTCAGTCGATGGCGGATCTCAGTCGCCTGACGTCCACCCTCGATCTCTCGACCCACAAACAGCTCTTAACAGAATTGCTGGTTCAATCAGACAAAACCCCCAATTTGGCGATCCCGATTGCGACCTTGATTCGCAATGCCTCGCAAATGCCCGAATTTGGCGCTTGGGCCAAAGATGTCGATCTGAGCAAAGCAGCAGCGCTCTTGGCCAAGAGCAACGATACCGGCGGTCTGAGCCATTTGCTCTCGGGCCTGATTCGCGGCCAAGATGTGCCCCCCGAAAAATTTGCGGCGATCATCGCCCAATTGGAACCGGCCATGCTGGTGGGCACGCTCAATCAATTGCCCAAAGAAGAGGTCAAAGCCCTATTTGACCAGCTCAGCGATGCCGAACGCCTGACCGTCTTCAAACAGGTGGTGGCTGCGCAAAAAGACGACTTTACCAATGGCATGGGCTATGCCCGCATGTTGCTGAATATCCCCGATGGGGCCACGCTCAAAGAAGCGGGAACCACATTTAAGCTGCCCCCCAATGCCTCTGCATTGATCGACGTGCTCAGTGGCCCAGATTTGCTCGGAAAATTGAGTGAGAGCAATGGCGGTGCCGAAGTGGTCTCCTGGATCGTGGCCTTTGGTGATCGCGGCCAAAACGAAAAGGCCTTTGAATTCTTGCAAAAGTCCAATAGCTGGCTCAAAGACCACTCAGACGTGCTGGTGGCGGCCTTTGAGCTGGCCGACAAAGGCGGTATCAGCGACGCCGACCTCAAAGGCAAACTCAGTGCCAAGGCCCTGTACTTTATGACAGGCCCCCTCAACAGCGGTGGCGATGCTGTGGCCGAATGGCTGGGAGCGAATAAAGAGTTCAGTCAAAACATGAAATTGCTCGAACGCTTGGCCAATTTGACAGATTCAGAGGGCAAAGCCGCGCTGATCAATGGTTTGCTCGACAACAAGACCTATGATCTGCTGCTGGTCTCCTGGAATGCCGAAGAGGTCGAAGGCCTGATTGACCGGATTTACAACCAAGATCCGTCTGCTGCGCTGACCGTGCATATCGAACCCAGTCGCTTTCAGGGCCGCTTTGGCAAACATGCAGATGATGCGCTGTTAACGGTGCTCAAGAGCAAAGAGGTCGACAAAGACCTGTATCTGGCCAAACTCACGCCTTTGCTCAGCCCAGCCCAGATCCGCACCTTTCTCACACAGGCCACACCCGAAGAACTCAAAACTGCGCAAAGCACCTTATTGACCAGTTTTGCCAAACTCGATCCAGCCCAAGATGGCGATTTGATCGTGAAACTGGCCCAAGCAGCTCAGACAGGCATTCGCTCAGATATTGTCAGATCTTTGCTGGGCACGACAGACAACAACGCCCTGATCTTGAAGGTCTTGCAAAAAAACGTGCCTGTGGCAGAATTGCTCGACCGGCTCGACATGAGCACACTGGCCACGCGTTTTAAAGCCGATCCCGCCAACCTGCAAGGCGTGCTGGATTTGGTTGAAAAAAGTGGCAAGCTGGGTCGCCTCAAAGAGTTTATCGAAGGCCTGCCCGCTGCGGCCCTTTTGGAGTCGCTGGCTTATGATGCCGGGCTCTTAGACTTTAAACCCACGGGCGACTTGCAGGCAGATATTGCCCTGCTCTTAAGCCAGAGTGACCTCAAAGGCCTCGGTTATAGCGTGGCCCCACATATGGACAAGCTCTTCCGGGAACTCAAAGCCAGCAAAATGACTGTGGGCGCCGCAGATATTGCCAGCTTGGTCAAAATGGCCGGGTTTGTCTCACCACAGGATCGGGCCAAATTATTGCAAGGGGTCTTGGGCGAAGCCGTGGTCGATGATTCCGATGCGGCCTTGTTGGAAGGTGTTCTCAAAGCGGCAAGTCCCGCTGACTTTAAAGCCATTTTGGAAAATATGGGCGAGAGATCCCTGAAGCGTCTGGGGGCTGAAGTGGCGGAAGCCAGTGATTCCGGCCTGATGATTGACCTGATGCAACGGCTGGCTGTCAGCCAGGATCTGAATCTCTTTAATGGGATTATTCAGGGTGCTGCCCCCGGCGATTTGGTCAAACGACTCACAGCCATGGCCCCAAATAATCAAGCGGCCCAGGCTGCACTTTTGGGCAGCCTGAGTGAAAAACAATACCTGTCTTTGGGCCAACAGGTGCTCAAGGCCGGAGACAAAGCGGCCTTGGAGCTGTTTGCGCGCATGATTGGCCAAGCAGAGGGCACGGCTTTCCCCCAGAAAAACCCCGCCCTGCGCGGCCCCATGTTGAGCCAATTGGCCGATCAACTCACGTCGTTTAGCCTCAGTGAAGGGGGCGACAAAGCCCTGACCTGGATCATGGGTTTGAGTGACAAAGCCACCGTTGACAAGGCCTTTAAGAATTTCAAAGAGGGCTGGGCGAATCGGGCAGATATTGTCGTGAGTGCGATTCAATTGGCCAAAAAAGAGGGCGTTCCCCTCAAAGAGCGCCTGAGCGGGGATACCCTGCGCCTGATCATGCCCAGCCTCAACAATTCTTGGGACTATATCAGCTCAATGGTGGGCAGCAAAGGCTTTGCAGATAATATGCAGCTGATTCAAGATTTGGCAGCATTGACGGACGACAAGGGCAAAGCACATATTGTGAATGGCCTGATCGACAAGAAAACCTTGGATTTCTTTGGCTTGGGCTACCAGGCCCCCGAAGTCAAAGCCACGATTGTCAATCTGGTCGGGACGAGCAAATCGTATGAATTTGTGCTCAATCTCGACCCCAAAAACGTGGTCGCGTATTTTGAACCCAGCAAAATTGCCGACATGCTCAATACCCTGGCCAAAAGCAGCGAAAAAGGCAAAGACAAAGCCATTCAGGGCATTCTCACCGCGGCGCAGAGTGCCTGGGGCAGCAAAGACTTGGCCACCACCCGCGCGTTTATTTCGGGCTTTGTCAATAAAATGGATGCCAAGGACATGCAGACGATACCTGGAGCGATGCGTTTGATGTTCGACACCCTCAACAGCCACTCAGGTACGATCACCCCCGACGATTACACAGCCATGCAGCACCTCTCACAAGGGGTAGATGCCAGTACCAAGAAGTATATGGTCATGCAGATGATGAACCGGTGGAAAAACATCACCGACTTTGTGGTCAGCGAGGCTGAACTCAAAACGGCAGTGGGCATCATCGGCAAAGATCCCAAAGGGGTGATTGCTCAATTCAGCGAAGCTGAAATCGCCGAATTGGTGGGCAAATTCAGCGGCAGCAAAGAAGCCGATGCCCTGATCGATCTGTTTGAAAAACACGCAGAGCCTGCCCAATTGGAAAAACTGCTGAAACAATTGCCCCCCGAAGCCATACTCGCTTCCTTGGGCAAAGACAGTGGCATTTCTCTGAACACCGACGCAGACCCTCTAAAAAATCTGACTGCGCTTTTGGCCAAAGGCCCCCCGAACACAGGGTATGGCATTCAAACCCATTTGCGCGTCTTGATCTCGAAATTGGATCTGACCCGCTCCACCGAAGCCGCCCAGGCCCTGATTCAGGCGGGCGACCGTGCCACACAGGTGCAGGTGCTCAAAGACCTGATCCCCGATGCGTATTACCATTATGTTTCTACCGGCGATGGCCCGCCAGAGCCGGTTCCCAATACCCTGGATGCCGCTCAGCTCAAGCTGATCAATTCGGTCATGGGCCGCCACACTGGAGATATCGACGCGTTTATCAAAGAAATTGGGCCTGAGTTGACCTTTTTGGCCGCTTCCGGGACTTACAACAATCCTGCCACACGGGCCGAATTGGGTACACTCTTGCAGACCCTGGTACAGGCCAAAGATCACACGGCTTTGCAAGAATTTGTCAAAGCCCTGCCACCACATGCCCTGGCAGATATCTGGGAGGGCCTGGGCAATGGCCCCCAAACCGAGATGATGAAAACCCTCAGTGATCCCGACCGCAAAGTCTTTTTAGAGGGCTTTGTCAAAGCAGGCAAAATTGGCCCGGTCAAAACCATGATCAATGGCATGGATCAATTGGTGGGCGGCAGCAGTGGTGCCAACCGCGACGTTTCCGATGCCACCAAAACAGAGATGTTGCACCTGCTCTCTCAGAATTTGGGCCGCTTCAGGGCCAGCTCACAGGACATGGCCGAAGCGGGCATGTTGCTGGTCCTTAATGCACCCAAACCCAATCAGGCCGACCCCAACGACCCTGCCAATGCCTTGCTCGACAATGCCTTTAAAAGCATTTTGGATTCGGGCTATTTTGGCAATGGCGCAGAAGCGGTCAAAGGGATTATTAAATACACCAAAGAACACGCGCCGCCGCCTTACGATGGCATGGCGCTTTTGGCGGGCAAACTCAGCCCCAAGGCCATGGGTTATGCCACCGACAGCCTCGATAGCTTTTGGACCTGGATGACCAGCAACAAAGGCGATGCCGAAAACGTGCAGTTTATCAAAGACTTGGCCTGTGCTGCCTCGCCTGAGGGCAAAGCCGGCATTATCAAAGCCCTGTTGGCGCACTGGACCACCGACAGCCGCGAAAAGGTAATTACCGACATACTCGTGGGACGCAATGGCCAACAGGTGCTCAAAGGCCCTGAATTTGCCCGCATGGTGAATCTGCTGGATATGAATACCCTCAGCGATGAACTGGAAACCCCCAGCGAAGCGGGGCAATTCTTGGCTGCTCTGATCGACCGCTATCCCAAAGATGCAGGCGACCTCAATCTCAAAGTTCGCCAGCTTTTTAGCGATTATTCTACGATGGCCAATTCCGGGGCCGAAATGATGGCTTCGATGCTCAATACCCTGGAAAAATGGTATCCCGATGGCAAGGGCGTGCACACAGCTTTGGCCAAATTGGACAGCACGCCCGTTAAGACCTTTTTGACCTATGGCAATTCTGTCGTTTTGGAGCGCCTGCGGGCTTATATGAATTTGGAGCTTCCCAGCCCTTGAGGCTTTGTTTGTAAACCAAGGTCAAGGCATCCAACTTTGCTGCCATTTGCCCTTTTCTTCCCAGATGCGCAGGGCACGGATGCCTTGATCTACTGCCAAGGCCCTGGCAGCATCGCTGGACAACACCAATAGCGCTGTAGAGAGAGCATCTGCTTTGGCGGCAGTCTCGGCCAGCACTGTCAAACTGCCCAGATATATAGCAGGTAGTCCGGAACGGGGATCGAGAATATGGCTATAACGCACGCCGCCTTGCTCAAAATACTGTTGGTCGTCACCACTGGTTGAAAGGCCCTGATCTTTGAGCCAGAGCGTGTTTAAAACGGCTTCTGGGTCGCGGGGATGGCGCACTGCTACGGGCCAGCCACGGGGTGAGTTTGGTGGTGCTCCGAGAAAAAAGCTGCTGCTATCACAGCTCAAAGCCGCTATCGAAATGCCCCGCATGCGCAGCGCTGAAACAGCCAAGTCCAGAGCCCGGCCTTTGCCAATCCCGCCAAAATCGAGTTTCATCCCAGGCACTTTGAATTGCAGTCGGGGGGGATGATTCATTAGCTTGATTCGCTCATACCCGACCTTTTGCTGTGTTTGGGAAATCTGAAGGTCTGTTGGCACGCGCAAAGGCCCGCCACGAAACCCCCAGAGCGACACCAGCGGGCCGACTGAGATATCAAAAGCACCTTGTGAAAGGTGTGCATATTCCTGGGCCTGTTTTAGGGCGTCAAACAGCTCCTGAGATATTACAACAGGATCGGGCCAGGCTTTTGCCACAGCCAGATTCAATTCACTGTCTGGCAAATAATCTGAAAGCAGCTGGTCTTGTTTGCGAATCTCCGCCAGAGCAGCTTCGGCGGCTTCTGCTGCATACTGTCCATTGGGATGAATGACCTTGACCTGAAAAACGGTGCCCATGGCATAACCTGCGCGGGTGAGGACGGTGGCTTGTTTAGAAACTTGGGTCGGAATAGTGGTAGGCATTTTGTCCCCCTGTTCTGGTAGTTGACTTGCTCCCCCCATAAACAGCAAAAAAAATACCCACTTGGCAAAGCCGCCTATTTGGCTGAATGAAAAACGCATATCTTCAGACCGCAGAGACAGATTCGGGGTTGACTTCTGTTGATTCTGGGCGGGTCAATCTCTGTTTTTTTTTTGTGCCGGGGACGGCGGCTGAGCCAGAGGCCACTGAATGAGAGGAAGATCAGACTCAGGGCAACGGCATCATAGAGCAAAATGCCCCAAATGCCGCCAAAACGACCGGTGTGCAAGCGCCAGATCAGATCCTGAAGATCCAGTGACTGTTTGCCTTGGCCCTGAATCAAGGGCATTTTTTGCCATTTGCCCACCACAGCAGCACTGTCAGAATTGCCTGTATACATGGCAAAGTCGGTCATCAAATGGAGAGTTGGCCCTGCTCCCACCCACATTTTTTGTATATACTCACCCGCCACAGGATTAAAGGGCAGGTTGCCAATTTCTTCCCAGATTTCACCGCCATCTTCGCTGTAAAACACCCCCACTTCGCGCAACGCCAGCCAAACTTGGCCCTGTTTGGGTCCCAGTGCCAGGCCTACCGCTTTTTCCGCAGGAACATAGAGTTTGAGCTCTTTCCAATTTTTTCCGCCATCGCGACTCTCAAACAGGGCTTTGGCATTTGCAGCAACGAAGTGACCCCTGACGTGGGGATCACTTGCCAATACTTGGGCCTGACCCAGCGAGAAGCCATTGGCAGAAACTGGTTTGAGAAATAAGGGTTTCCACAGTTCGCTGTGATTGAGCGCCAGGGCTGTTCCCGCCACCACCAACATAAACAGGCAAGAGAGGATCCCTACCCAGCGGTGTAAGTCATGGGCCAAGCGGCGGGGCAGATGGATCATTTGAGTACGACTTCTTCGAGCAAAATCAGGGCCTTGCGCACCCCGGCCGCAATCGACCAGGATGATATCGTCGCCCCCGTTAAATGGATAATGTCGGTGTTGATCTCCAGTGGATCTTTGCCGGACTTGCCTTTAAACTGATTCAAAAATCGGCTGCGTTTGATCCCATCTCCCCGGCGTTCACGGTAGACCATGACAGCCACTTCGGTGACCTTGGCCTGGGGCGATAGACCCACAATAAAGGTGATCGGGAAATGTTTGCCCTCTTCGTCCAAGATCATGGCATATCTTTCGACCTTGCCCTTATGCAACCCGACCCAGTAATTGAAGCTGTTCTCAGTTAACTTCCGGCGCAAGCGCTTCTGGATGATTTTTTTTTGATCAGCAGAAATGCTTAGGCTGCGCTTCTCTGGTGTTAAATCACCCAAAATCTGCTTGAGGGCATTGGCTTCGCTGAGATAAACCTGTTCATAAAACTCAGGTTTTTCGCCAGCGTATATGGGTGTGCTTGGCAGCAAGGGTGTCAGACTGAAACTCAGCAGCGCCAAACAAGCCCATCTGGAAATATTCAAATTCATAATTTTCACCTTTAGACGACTTAAAAACCCACCGCAACCGAAGCGATGAATTGGTTATTCGCTGTTTCTTTGCTAAAATCACCTGTCAAAAATGCCTGATTTTCCAAATTCCATTGGTATTCCAATTTAAACACGGTATTGGCAATGGGGCGGTAATTTACCCCCAAGACCAACTCTGTGCGGTCATTGGCATTAAGCACGCTGGCATCGGTGTCTACTTGGGAGATACGGCCAAACAGGGTAAAGACCGGATCCGAAAAATCCAGACCAAAAAAACTGCCTTTGAGAAAATCGGGAAAGAGGTGGTAATGCCCTTCGAGATAATAGCCCCACATCGGTCCATTTAAGGCAACATCCTTTTCGGCCACTTTAAATCTGGTGGGAGAATGCAGAGCCACACCCCCTTCGCCGATCAATTCAAAGGGTCCTGTGCGCCAATTAAAGTCAGCCACAAACAGGCCCAAATGTTTTTGGGCCTTGGCATCGATGCTGGAATAATAGGCTCCCAAACCAAAATCCAGGCCAATAAACGGACTCAAACCCACGCGCGTGGTAAAAGCCTTGGAATTATTATTGTCTTTGGACAAACTTGGCCGGGCCCGACGCAGGCCATTGCCATCTTGTAAATTGTCGGTTAAGCCTTGCAAGACATAGGCCTCATAAAAAAGTTCCCAATTGTCATCGGGGTAAATCGTACCATAAAAACCGGCCCCCGGTTCCATCCAGGTACTTGGCACAATCACATTCGTAAACAGGGGGCGGGTGGTTGAATCGCGAAAGTCTGAATCGTGTAAGACATTCAAACGGCCCACAGGGACCAAAATGACCCCACCGCGGAAGATCAACCAGTCATCGATTTTGAGATCGAGCGAACCCTGTTCTATTTTGAGTTCGCCATCGTTGGTTCCCCCTCCCAGCAGCCCCCCGTGCTCAAATTCAATTTCGGTATTAAAAAAAATCCGCTCGTGCAGCAGTGAGGAGACCTGAAGAATCAAACGGTGGTTGTCAAAAAAGGCCGGTTTGCCATCAGGGAAAAAATACTCTGTGTCAAAATAACCACCAACACTGGTTCCGCCAAAGCGATTTTTGCGGGTAAACGCCGAAATATTTCGGCCCCCAATCGTCATCTTGGCGGAATTTGCAGCAGATTCAGCCATGGGTTCCACAGCAGACTCTTCAGTCTGAGCTGCCTCTGCGACTGTGTCAGCTGCCTGAGCAAGCTTCGTATCAAGCGAAAAAAAATCGCCTTCCACCTGTTGGGCCTGGGAGGCCAGTGGGAATGCCAGGAAAGCAGAGAGAGTTAAGAGGGTGGCAATCATATGCAACATGTTTCAGAGATTCCTTTTCTGTGTTCAGGAAAACAATTGCGCTTCCCAGGGGCTCAGTTTAAGTTAGATAATTACCCCAAGTCAATAATAATTGATGATTAAATACCAGTATAATAATAATTACTGAATGTAATTACATCGATTGAAATTATATGTATAAAAGATTTTCAATTATTATAATTTTAATTAATAAATATAGTATGTTTTTTCATTTTGAAGGTATTTTGGGGTTGCAGGGTTCTCCCCAGTCTGCGTTCAGGAGCGGTACAATACAGGCAGAATCAGTGTGAGGTTGGCATTGTATGTCTGGTTGGAAGCCTGTTTTTTCTCGGGTTCTGTTGCTGGCAGCACCTTTGCTCCCTTTAAGTCTCAATTTTTCCGTTGCAACGAGGACTGCTCAAGCGCAGACAGTACAGGCTCCCCTGAGGCTGGTGGTATTGCCCTTTAAAAATTTAACCGGTCAGGCTGAGCAAAACTGGCTGGGGGAGAGCTTTGCTGAAAGTCTCAACACGTCTTTAAGCCAACGGAGTCAATTGACACTGATAGAACGCAGTCAATTGGAACTGATCCTTCAAGAACAGGGATTTAGCCAAAGTGCTCTGTCAGACGAAAGCCAAGCGCCCAGGTTGGGTAAAATTTTGGGTGCCCGCAAATTGTTGATAGGATCCTACCAACAACAGGGCCAAACTCTGCAAATTCAGGCCCGGCTGGTCGATGTCGAGACTGGACAAATCGCCGAAGGCCAAGCGCTCAAAGTCGAAGGCCCAATGGATCATCTCTTTGAATTGCAAGCCCGGCTGGCCGAAAAATTGCTGATGAGCCTGGGGGTGCTTCCCACCCCCGAAGAGCGACAGGCCCTGGCCGAGAGTCTCAAAATTTGTGACAGTCCTCGGGTCTATGCCCAGTACCAACAGGCGCGAATATTGCTGCGGATGATTTCCGACAAACACCTCAGCCATGCGATTGAAATGCTCGAAAAAGTGGTCGCCACTGAACCGGATTTTGTTGAAGCCCAGGTGGCTCTGTCTGAGGCCTTTTCGCTGCGCAGTCGGATGCGGCGCTTTTTTGCTTCGGCCCGCAATGACGATTTACAACGGGCCCTGTTTCACGCCCAAGAAGCACTCAAACAAGGCAAATCACTCGATGCGGTCTACCGGGCCACGGCCCGCGCCTGGCAGGCTCAAAAAAAGGACCAAAATGCCCTGAATGCCATTCGTAAATCCCTGGAGATCAACCCCCTAGAGACCGACAGTTTGCTGGCTTTTATTGAAATTGCAGGACAAATGAAGCAGCCCTCCGACCAGATTATCCAGGAATTGCAACGCTACCAACCCAATAATAGCCAAGATCCCTGGCTGCAATTTTCGCTGGTAACCTTGCTGATGCGCCAACTCAAAACCCAGCCCCAGGCAGATTACAGCCAGGTGCGCCAAATGCTGGAGCGGATACGCCTGCAATTGCCAGATTTGGCCTATGTGCCGATGAATCAGGGCGAATTGGCCCTGCGCACCGGCGAACCCGATAAGGCCCTGGGCTATTTTAAGACCGCTGTGGCCCTGGAGCCCGACAGCTATTTGCTCTATGCCTTTGCCGGGGTGTCGTTGATCAACCAGCCCCAATTTGGTGATGTGACTGAAAAATGGCTGAACACAAGTGTCAGTCTCAACCCCAACTTTGGCTACAATCTGGCCTTTCTCGGGCTCTTGTATTTGCAGCGCAAAGAGCATGCCAAGGCCAACAGCTATTTTCTCCAGGCCCTGGAAAAATTGCCCGATAGCTCTGCTGTCTATTCGTTGCTCGGCTTTAGTGCCCTGGAAGTAGAGAAATATCCCGAGGCCTACGCCTATTTATTGCAGGCCCTCAACAATGACGGCAAAATCCCAGGGGAGAATACCGAACGGGGGAGTATTTTGCACTCCTTGGCAGCCCTGGCCCTTTTATTGGAAAAACCCGAAGAGGCCTTGAAATACGCCAAAGAATCACTCAATTCGCCCAACTTTAATTCGCTAAAGGCCCTCAACCAATTGATCAAAATCCACCTCAATCTGGATCAGGTCTCTACCGCCCGGCAGGAATTTGAAGCATTTACCGCCCGCACAGGGCAGCCTTTAAGTGACGGCGAAAAACAGATCTATGCCTGGATCTATTTGCGCGAGCTATTGGAAAAGAACCCGAAAGATGTGAATGTGCTTAACGATCTCGGCAGTTTGGCACTCAAAGAGAAAGACCCCGATGAAGCCCTAGACTATCTCAACGACGCTTTGGCCCTGGCCCCTAACCATCCCTCTGTGCTGTTTAATCTGGGCTTGCTCAAGCTACAAACCAAGGCCTATTCTGAAGCTGCCGGTTATTTTGAACAGGTCCTCAAACTGGACAGTCAACACCCCAAAGCCGCCTTCAATTTGGGCTGGGCTCTGCGAAAACTGGGTAAAAAAGCCGAAGCCAAGCAGATTTGGACCCACTTACTCAAGGCCCATCCGGGTGATCTGCAAATCTTAAAAGCCTTGGAATCCCTGGAGCAAACCCCATGAAACGGCGAGCTCACATCAGGTTATTTTTAACCCTGGGGCTAACGCTGGGGCAGACTTTGGGTCTGGGTGTGAATGTTAACCGGGACTTTGGCCCAACTCCGGCTTGGGCCCTGAGCCAGCAGGCCTTTTCGGAGCGGGTCTTTGCCAGGGCCTTGATCTCGGGTGATGCCCATGCCAGCGAAACCTGGCTGGCATTGAATAATCAAAGTCCACAATTGGCTCTTGAATTGACCCCCGCTCTGCGCCTGCGTCCGGTGAGCATTGTCCTCACGCGCACTCCCATGCAAAAGCAGACGGAGATGCTCACACACTTGCTCAAATGGGGGGCCAGCCTGAATTACCAAGAAGCCGATTTGTCTTTTAAAACGCCCCTGCATCTGGCGCTGGAAATTGATGTGGAAACCCAGGTCAGCGAATTGGTCCGTTTTATTCTTACTCATCACGGCCAAGGTGCACTTGCGGTTGCCGATAATAACCAAGAAACACCCCTCGATCTGGCCCGCAAGCGATATCCTGCTTTGGCCCAAAGCCTGGAAAAATTTCAGTCAATTCAACTCAGTCCGATGGAACTGCTTTACCCTCCCACTGCATGGGCCAGGGGAGAAAAAGCCCTCAAACGCTTTGAACAAGAGCAAGTGTTGTTCGAAGCGCTCAGCGAAACAGACCCAGCGAAATTGCAGGGTGCTTTATTGGCTGGCGCTTCTGCCACAGCCCGCAGCCTGGAGCAGAAATGGGAAACCCCCTTGCACATTGCAATTGCACTAAAAGAATCCCCCCAAAAAAGTGCCTTGATTCAATTGCTGATGAATCAAGCAGTGGCCCGTGAGGCTGAAGACTGGCAAGGAAATCGGCCTTTACATCAGGCGGCCCTCAAAGGTCAAGTTAAGCTAATGCTCGCCCTACAACAGGTGGGGGTTGATCTTAACAGCCGCAATCACGCAGGCCAAACACCTCTGGCCTTGGCTGCCTTGGCTGGGCAAATAGAGAGTGTGGTCTGGTTGATCAATGTGGGCGCCCAAAAACAGCTGGCAGACAGTTCGGGTTCAACCCCTTTACAAATCATCCAGAAAAAATTAGAGCAGCCAGAACTGTCTCCACAAGAGCGTCAGGCCTTGGAAGTGATTTTGAAATGGCTCTGACCATTCCCCTCTTGAAGAAGTCGGGGTAAAATAGGGGTTATGACTGAAAGCTTACTGCCATGAGAGCCGCGACACGCAGTATTTCCATTGAAGCGCATCCTGCCTGGGTCTTTGAATATGTCTCAAATCCAGCCAATTTGCCGCAGTGGTCGCGTTCTTTTTGCCTCTCTGTCTCTCAGCAAGACGAGGCTTGGATTATCGAAACACCCCATGGCCCTGTTCAGGTGTATATCCAGGCCTTTTCAGACAGCGGCGTTGTCGACCAATATCTCTTTCCCAGCCCCGAAGTTCAGGTCCATATTCCCATGCGTGTTTTGCCCAATGGCAGTGGAACTGAATTCATTTTTACCCTTTTTCAACCTGACGATATCTCCGACGAAGATTACCGCCAAGAAGTTTACTGGGTTGAGCAGGAGCTGATGATTCTGAAACAGGTCCTGGAAGAATCCGGACATCTGCAGGCCTAAGGAGCACATTTATGCCACAAGCCCTTTTAATCACTCAATGCCTCCAAAACGATTTTGTCAAACCCCTTGCCCCTCATGAGGCCTTGCCCAATCTCCTGCATATTGGACATGCCGAATCACTGCGCTTAATGGGCGAAAACCCCAAATTCGGCCCTGTTTCCCGCGTGATAGACTGGGCTTATGCCCAACCCGATGCCAGCCTGCGTGTCATTCACATCCGCGATTGGCACGATCCCTTGGATTTTCGCCAGTTTAACCACATGATCCAATTTGGCGATCACTGTGAAAAAAACACCCATGGTGCCGGTTTTGCCTTTTCGGAGCCAGATACCGAAAAAGAAATTGAAATCGTCAATACCCTGACCCTTAACGACTTCCATGAGACCAATTTGGCCAGCCTGCTTGAAGGTTATCAGGGCCAAAAAATACGTGTGGGATTGATGGGGGTTTGGACCGAAGCCAAAATCACCTTTTTGTCATATGAACTGAGTACCCGTTATCCCGACTTTGAAATTGGCATCTGTTCGGCTTTAACCGCCAGCTCATCACGGGCCCAGCATTTTATTGCCCTGGAACAGCTGGAAAAACTCTTGGGCGTGAAAGTCTTTGCCTCTGTGGCTGAATTTATCCGCTTCATGGGGGGCAATACCAGCCAAATTCCCCTAACAGGTTGGGTCGATGCCCGCCATCCCGTGTTGGTGCTTGATAGTCTGCCGGCCTTGGAAGAGACCGACAGCAAACTGCTGCGCTATTTGTTTCGCGATTCGCGGGTGGTCAAATTAAATCGGCTCGATGGTGGTTTTTCGGGCAACGAAGTCCTCGGAAGTACCAGCACAGATATCCATGGCCACAAACAGGTACCACATGTGGTCAAAATTGGTTGGAATCACATGATTGGGCGTGAACGCACGGCCTTTGAACAAATTGAATCGGTGCTCGGCAATAACGCTCCCCGCTTGGTGGACTTTGTCGAATTGGGCGAACGAGGCGCGCTCAAATACCGCTATGCCTCAATGGGGGGAGGCTTTTCAACCACCTTCCAAAAACTCTTCGGCCAGGGCATGAGCGATGAAAAAGTGGCCAAAGTGTTGGAAACAGTCTTTAACGAGCAATTGGGGCGCTTATACACGGCTGCCAGCTACGAAAAATGCAATTTATTGGAGTATTACCAATTCAGTGCCCAATGGGCCCCAAATATTCGCCGTCGGGTCGAAAGTCTCTTGGGAGCTGTGAGTGGGGGTGAAATTGAAATTCTGCCGGGTAAATTTACACCCAATCTGATTCAGTTTTACGAACAGGAACTCGAAAAACTCAAGTCTTTTCACCGTGGCGATAATTGTTATATGTCTTTCGTTCATGGTGATCTTAATGGTGCCAATATCATACTTGATCGCCAAGAAAATATTTGGCTGATCGACTTTTTTCATACCCACAGGGGCCATGTCCTGCGGGACTTGATCAAGCTCGAAAACGATCTGCTGTATATTTTTAGCGAACTTCAAAACGAAGCTGAACTGGCAGAAGCTCTGTACTTCAGTGAAATCCTCTGTCGTATTCAAGATTTGCGTGCCCCACTGCCCCCTTTGGAAGAAACCGCCTTGACTGTGCCTTCTTTACAGCGCGCTTATCGGGTCACTCAGATGTTGCGCGGCTTTTATCCAGAGTTGATTCACTCAGACCGTGACCCCCTCCAGGTCTTTGTGGGCCAATTGCGTTATGCTGTCCACACCCTGAGCTTTAACGAGGCCTCTGAACTGCAGAAAAAATGGGCGCTTTATACCGCAGGGCTCTGTTGTGACCGGATTCGTACCCATCAAGGGGGTAGCCGCGATATTTGGGTAGACTGGCTGCCAGAAGGGCATACAGGTTCGGGCAAATTGGGCTTGACGCTATTGCCTGGTCGAAGAGATCTCTTGCGCTCAATCGACAAAGATCTCAAGACGCTCAAAGACACTGAGCAGGCCACCCATCTCGTTTCATTGCTCACCGCAGATGAGTTAATGCGCTATGGCGTGCCCGAATTGCATGAAAAATGTGCTGAAATGGGGATAGAAACTTTCCATCAGCCCATGTTGGATCAGCGTATATGCAGCCCCAAAGAAATGATTGGGCTGTTAAATTGGATTGAAATGGCCCTGGATCAAGGGGGCAAAGTGGTATTGCATTGTGTCGGAGGACTCGGACGTTCGGGCACGGTTGCCGCCTGTTATTTAAAACAAAAAGGATTTAGCAGCGAAGCGGCCCTGCATCAGGTACGTCAGACCCGCTCACCCCGTGCGGTGGAGTCTATTGAGCAAGAGACCTTTCTCAGGGATTTTGACCCAGCTTGCTGATTGAAATGCTGCGGCGTTTCGGGTTCGTTGAGCGCCTCGGGCGTCTCCAGCGAATTTGGAAATACCAAATAGTTGCCGATCTGCACAGGTATTGGCAAGAAAACCGAATTTTAAACGCCAATCCAGAGTTCTCAGGACTTTTGGGCGCTTACCGCAATATTTATGCCGATTCAGCAGCCGCCAATTTGGTCTCATGGCTGGAGCGCCAAGATAGTTTTCGTCAGAATGTGGATGACCTGACCTATGGCGAAACCCCATTTACAACTTGGTTACAGCTTGTCTCACTGATGCAATTACAGCCCCATGAGAATTTTGCAGAATTGGGGTGTGGCACGGGAATACTCAGTCTCTATCTGAGCTTTTGCCTGGGTATCCATGTGACAGGGGTGGATACCATTGAAACATTTATTTCAAACGCCAACCATTTGGCTATGCAGTTTCAACTCCCAGCCGAATTCAGAGCCATTTCGGTCCTGGATCTGGACTTGTCAGCCTTTCAGGTGATGTATTGTGTCGCAACTTGCTTCAGCGAAACAACCCGGCAAGCCCTATCAGAAAAAATGAGTGAATGTAGACCGGGTACACGCATTCTGGTTGTGACCCATGAATTGGAACACCCGAGACTTCAAAAACAGACGGAGTTGACTCTGCCTTTTGCTTGGGGCCGAGATACGGTCTATTTGTACGTCGCACAGCCAGAAAATTAAGCCATTCGGGCGACCTGGGATCCTCTATTTCAGAGATCACTTGGGCCAGGCTGCCAGTGGCTATGGGTAGCCCAAGTTTCAGCTGAGAAATAAATCAGATCCACGGCAGGGTCCTTTACATCTGGATATAGTTTTCCATCGGTCAAATTAGCAGCCAGGCGCCGCTTGAGCTCGGCATAGGCCTCCGCCATCAGCGGATGGGCACGCAAAAAATCGCGAAACACCAAGGGGTAACGCTGGTTGGGTCTGCCTGCCACCCGAACATGGGTATTTGTGCGCCGTTGCCTGACGGGTGGCCGAAACAGCAATTTGGCCCAATCGCTATCAGGACCCGTTTGCCCAGGTGGGGCGTGGTCACGCCAAATCCCTTCGGGCAAGGCATAACCCAATTGATTCATTTTCAGGATCAGTGTTTCAGACAGGGCTCCCACTGTGATTTGCACGTCAATCACATCTTTGGCCGCCAAACCGGGTACCGAGGTCGAGCCAATATGGTCTATTCGCAGGGCCAATGGGCCCAAACCTTGGCGCAAATTTTGGCCAATCTGTTTAAATTCATCTTGCCAACTCGGCTGATAGTTGACAATTTTAACCGGATTATTTGCGTTGGGGCTCATAAGATGATCTCATCTTCTCTGGATTGGGAGGTTTGAAAGTCTTGCCAGGCATCAAGCCCGCCTTGCAAATGAATCACTTGTTGAAAGCCCGCCTTGAGTAAAATTTGCCCGCCGGCCTGGGAACGCACCCCCCGTTGACAATAGAGTAAAACAGGCATTCCCTGTTGCAAGCTGTGTAATTGAGCGGGCAGTTCTTCCAGTGGCAAATGTCTGCCAGGAAATGCCATGGGCAGGGCGTCTATAGACAAATTTGAATCGGAAGAGGGACGTAGATCAAGAATTTGCAAATCTGGATGGCTTTCGAGCCAGTTTTCCAGCTCTGAAGCCTTCACTTCAGGCAGATCCATAAGGCTCTTTGCCAGATTTTTCAAGGGACGCGGATTTGGGCCACATCCAGGGCAGTCAGGATCACGGCTCAAGTTGACCTTTTCAAATGCCAGGGAGAGTCCGTCTATCAGCAACAATTCCCCTCTGAGACAGGGTTGACCGAGTAAACACTTCAGGGTTTCGAGGGCCTGAAGGGTGCCAAGCAGGCCAGCCATTGCGCCCAATATGCCGCCCGTATTGCAGTCGGGAATACTTCCCAGACCCGGCAATTCGGGAAAAAGACAGCGGTAACAAGGCCCTGGCGATCCAAAAACGGAGAGTTGACCAGCAAAGCGGTATAGGCTGCCATAGACCAAAGGGATCCCAGCTTGTAAACAGGCGGCATTGAGCCAGTAGCGCACAGGCAATTGATCACTGCCATCAACCACGATATCCCAATGATTGACCAATTCAGTAACATTTTCAGCATCGACCGCCAGGGCAAAGGTTTGAATTTCAAGTTCAGGGTTCAAAGCCCTCAATCTGGCTGCGGCTTTGGTCACTTTGGCCTGTCCCAGATCGGAAGGGGTATACAAAATTTGGCGCTGAAGATTGGACATTGCGACTTGGTCAGGGTCGACCAAACCCAAACAGCCCACCCCTGCTGCAGCCAAATACAGGGCAGCAGGGCAGCCCAGCCCACCCGCACCCACGATGAGCACCCGGGAAGACTGCAGCCGTTCCTGTCCTGTCTGTCCCACTTCGGGCAAGCTAATTTGGCGTGAATAACGCGCAATGTGTTGAATTGACATTTTGAACTCCTAACAATCTGGCCGGTTTTGGCGTTAAAGACTGTGCTGCAATTGCCAAAAATTTGAGTTCAGGTAATCTGTTTTGAGCAAGCTAAACAGTTTCATATTGCGGAAGGCCTCTTTAAAATAGACCCGATCACGCAGGGTACCTTCACAACTCCAGCCCAGTTTTTCGAGCACGCGCTGAGAGGAAACATTGTTTATTTCACATTGGGCTTCAAAGCGGTTGATTTTCATTTCAGCAAATCCCCAGTGAATCAGGGCGGTTAATGCCTCGCTGATCAGTCCCCGGTTCCAATAGGCCCGGTTCAGGCTAAATCCCAGCTCCACACTGGCGTAGTCTGGCATCCACCAGACAATGCCAAAAAAACCAATCAATTGATTGTCCTCTTGGCAGACAGCCCATTCTAAATATTGTCCTTGGGCATAGAGATCGAGCGCTGCCTGAATGTAGTCTTCGGATTGGGAAACGGTCTGATGTACGTCCCAGCGGTTGTATTTTGAGACCTCTGGGTCCGACATAATTGCGAACAGGTTTTGCTGATCACTCATTTCGAGCGGGCGAAAACGCAAGCGTTCAGTTTGAACCTTACTAAAGCTTTTGAGTAGTTCGGGAATATCCTCGTAATTGGGAGAGCTGGGGAATTGAGACATTTCTGAGTAGTGAACCTGCTTGTGCAAATTGTCTCCAGCTTAGCCCAAAGTGACAAGAAAGTAAATTGGCTATTTCTATTTTTCTAGCAGAAAAAGGCGATCAGGGATCTGGCATGGGAACAGAGTTTAAGATCAGGGTTTGAGATCAGGGTTTTGGGGCAAAGCTGTCGTCGCTTGAGGAGCGCTGGGTTGGTTAATCCAGCTCATCAAGTCACTCAAGCGGGTATACAAATTTTTCTTGAGCATTTGATCGTAATCATTGCAGTTTTCGGTCTGTTGCATCAATGCGCCAAATTGTTTGGCCAGGGGAATTCTGGGCGGTTTGATAGGGGTATGCAAACGGGCAAATTCGCTGGGGCTCACCACTGGTTTTGCGGGGGCTACCGCCAGACTTTCAGCGATTCGTGCCACTATCTTAAAATCTTCCTCGGGCAAACTGTCAATCAGGTCTAGAATTCGTTCACGTGATAACATAGCTTTAGCTCACACCTGTTTATGAATTTGTTTAGCTGAATTAGCTTTACAATTCTTAATGTTATCACACAAAACTTAATATCTAAAGAGGATTCGCTTTTTTTCTCAGCCCTATCAGTCCTATGAAAAAACCGTCAATACATCCTTTCTCCGAAAACATCCAAAAGCAAGCTGAAACTGCCTTGGACTTGCAGAATCGTGGGAAATTGCTCCAGGCACGAGAATTGTATTTGGCGATCTTGGCCGAGCGACCCGATTTTGCTTCGGTCAGTTTTAATTTGGGACTGAGTTTTTACCCCGAAAGATCCACAACAGGTGAGGCCATTCATTGGTTTCAACAGGCCCTTCAATACCAACCTCACCACCTCAAAGCCCGAATGCTTTTGGCAGAGTCACTTTACTGGAATGGTGAGGTCGAAGCATCGTTGCGTCTCATTCTCAAGACCCTGCCCGATACGGACCCCGCTTTTTTTCAAGGCTGGAGCCTGACTGAGCAAGTGCAGCTCCGAAAAAGACAATTTATGTCTGAGTCCTGGTTGCTCAAATGTATCTACGCCCTCGGCAGTTTCGATGACGTTGATTTTTTAAAGGCATTGCGGGCCTGGGGGCAACGTTGGGCTGATCCCCTGACACAAGCGGTAGAAGCTGAGCCCTTTCCATTGCCTGAGCCGGGTAAACCCCTGCGGGTGGGCTATTTTTCCCAAGAGTTTGGGGGGTTTTCCTCTGGTTTTTTGATGCTGCCGCTTTTGGCGCAGCACAATCACCACGATTTTGAATTCATCGCCTTTTCAGATGGCAATCACGCTGCCGAACAAACGCGACGCTACCGTCCCTTTTTTCAAACGTGGCACGATGTTCAAGGGCTCTCTCCCGAGGAATTTGCGGGGCTGATTCGGTCTGAGCGAATTGCAATTCTGGTTGACCTGGCGGGCCACACTCACCCAGAGGGTCTGTTAAACTTTGCCCGCAAACCAGCCCCCGTTCAAATCACAGGTCTGGGTTTTGGCACCCCTGTGTCGATTCAGGCCATGGATGGTTTTATCAGCGACAGCCTGATTTTTCCCCCCGAACTGCAGGAAATTCTGCCCGAAGCGGTTTTTTACCTCGATTCTGCATTGCATTGGCAGGCCCCACAGAAAACGATTCCATTGCGGGTTCCTGCCTCAGATACACCCTTTGTCTTTGGCTCGGCAAATGGCTTATACAAGCTTGATTTGCCCTGTTTGTCTACCTGGGCAGAGATCCTCAAACGCTGTCCAAAGGCCTTACTTTGGCTCAAAGCAGCACCCCTGGCCTGTAAATCCAGTTCAGAGCGTTTAATCAGATTTTTTTCACAGGCAGGCGTTGCTCCTGAACGCTTGATCTTACAGGGGATTACCCCACAGGGTGAACACTTTGAGCAATTTTATAATGGGATAGACTTAGCACTTGATCCGTTTCCCTATAATGGCGGTGTCACAAGTTGTGATGCGCTTTGGATGGGGGTTCCTGTACTCAGTTTAAATGCCCGTAACCGCTGCGGGGCCAGTATTTTACACAGTTTAAACCTGCCCGAATACTTGGCTATGACTCAACTTGCTTACCTTGAAAAGGCCTGTGGGGCCTATCGTCAGCATATGGCAGATCCCCGTTTGTCTCCTGGGCGAAATCTCGCAGCCAAACAGGAATTGCGCGAACGTCTGCTGGCTTCTCCGATTTGCCAAATGGAAAATTATGCCCGCCAAGTTGAATCCGCTTATTTGAAGCTGTGGCAGCGCTATCTCACTCAGCGCAAGGCATATTAAGGCAATTCTTGCAGATGGCCGAGATAATTATTAAACAAAATCTGTCGGTATTTGGAATTGATATGCCAGAAATGAATGCCGGTATCCCCTGTTGCCAGGTAGATATTGACGTCCAAAGGCAGATTTAAAAAGGCCCGAAAAAGCATATTTATACTGCCTCCATGGGCCACAATGCCTACCCGCTGGGCGGGTTCAGAGCTGCAAAGTTCCGAAAAAAAATCTTCAATTCGGGCCCGGAAGGCAATATCGGATTCTCCACCATGAATCTCTTCGTGGGGGCGGCGGCCTTTGGGAGGATAGGGATATTTTTCCAAAGCTTCTGAGCGCAACATGCCAGCCAATTTACCATTGTCGCGTTCCATCAGGCGCTCATCGCTGTGTACCTGCAATTGCAGCGGGCCGGCGATGATCTCCGCGCTTTCGCGGGCCCGTTTGAGCGGGCTGCAAATCACGTGTTCAAGGGGGTATTTGCGGTAGAGATACGCTGCAGCCAAACGGGCTTGGTGTTTGCCCAATTCGGTCAAGTTAAAGTCGGCTCGGCCCTCGTGTCGGTCTTCGAGATCGGCCTGGGATTGGCCATGGCGTATGATCAATAACTCCATCGGGATTTAACTCTGCAATTGGGCCAAGGCTTCGCGCGCCTGGGCATTGCCCGGACTTTGGCTGAGAAGGTTTTTCCAAATCTTCCGGGCCTGTTGGGGCTGGTCATTCCGCAAATATGCCAAACCCAGATTGTATTGGGCTTTTTCATGTTCAGGGTGCAGGGTCAGCAGGGCTTCAAAGGCGGCGATGGCATTGGGCCACTGGCGTTGGTAAAACAGACTTAAAGCCAGGTTATAGCGCAGGACTGGATTGTCTTTTGCCAATACCAGTGCCTGGCTAAAATAGCGGCTGGCTCCAGGGTAGTCGCCATCCATTAAGGCATAACGGCCCAATTCACTTAACAGGGCCAAATTGTGTTGTTCGGGATTGGCCAATGGTGGGTAGCCACTGCTCAATAGGTAGCGTTCAAAGGCCTGACGGGATTCCTTTGGCTGGTTCTGCGCTAAGTA
>CAZRFI010000017.1:0-5763 GCA_964598905.1 uncultured Candidatus Sericytochromatia bacterium
ACCTTCATCCTCAAAGTGGAGCAACAGGGCCTGATCAAATCACGGATACTGCCCCGTGATATCTTACAATATGGCCCAGAGCATGCCCATGTGGCTTTGCGCATTCGCGCCCTGGAAGAAGCCCAGAAAGCGATCTCCGTTTCAATTGCCAATTTTGGCAAAGCGTCTTCAATGGCCCCCAAAAGCAAACCGATTCGGGAATGGCTGCGTATTTCCAAAGATACCCTCAAGGTCTTTAAATACCATATTCGCTTTTACCAAATCTCCCTGCAGAATATCAAGCGGGGCTTGAGCGCCAATGATGTCAAAGTATTGGCCAGCCGTTGGAACAGTGGCATCCCCCCCCAAATGGAACCTACAGACACCCTCACAACACAGGTCTTGCTGGGCCGTCTGGGAGAATTGCTCGAAAAACAACAAGAGCTTGAGGCCAAACGAAAAGGCAGCGATGGAAACCAAGAAAAAATCAGCTTGGACAGCCTCGAAAGCGCATTGCCCTCGATTGACTTTAAGGTCAAGCCGTTTTAAGCACCATAGAGCCAGGCGTAAGCCCAAGCATGGCTGAAGACCTGTTTGACATAGCGGCGGGTTTCCTCGTAGGGAATCCGCTCAATGAACAGTTCTTCGTCTAAGCTGCTTGAGATTTTGCCAAATTGCTGCCGCCAACGCCCCACCGCTCCGGGACCGGCATTATAAGAGGCAATCGTGGGAATCAGCTCACCCTGCCAGCGGTTGAGCTGTTCACGCAAATAATAGGCCCCCAACTGAATATTGATCTCAGGCTGGGTCAATTGGCTCTGCTGAAAATTCTTCAACCCCGCTTTGGCTGCCACTTCCCGTGCAGTATAGGGCATGAGTTGCATCAGACCTGTCGCCCCTGCTGAAGAGCGGATATCGGCTTTGTACATGCTCTCTTGCCAGGTCAAACCCGTGACCAATGTCAGCGGCAATTGATACTTAGCCGCATACTTTTTCATGGGGGTTTGATAATGCAGCGGATACATCAAACGCAGCATCTCAGGATCGCGGCTGGGAATCCGCCAAAGGGTGCGAATCGAGCGAAAATAATTGCCCCGTTTGAGAAAACCATAAGAATGTAAAAGAGCCTGCTGATCTGTCGTGAGTTCAAGCCAAGGGGCAATTGTCTCTAAAATTTGGGGATCGGGACGTTCTGCCACCATGCGCAGAAGGGGTTCTTTGGCAAAAAGAGCCAGTTCAGGGGCCTCATAATTCAAATCTGAAGCCAAGCGCTGAAAACAGGCATCCCCTTTCAAGCGACAGGCAGCCAAGTGGGTATAATACAGATTGATCGGCCCTTGAGTCAGGCTCTGGTAAAGGGATTGAACCTCAGCGGCAGAATTTCCGCCATCCACCTTCGCGACGGTTAGGGCGCGGGCCAGCCAATAGCGGGCCATTGGTGCCTCTTCTGAAGCCGGATGGTATTGGAGCAAGCGCCGGGTCAAGGCTATCACCGGAGCTGGCTGAAAAGAGGGAAAAGCGTATCGCAAAAGCGTTCCGAGGGCTTCAGGACTGCGTGCATGTTCAGGATACTGGTCACTCAAGCGTTTGAAATAGCTGGCAGCCTCTGTGCTGTTATCTCTGCGCCGAGCGGCTTGGCCTTCCTGCCAGAGCACCTCGGGATAATAGACCCGATCACGGCTGGGAATCTGGCTCCACCACTGGCGGGCAGAATTCAATTGCCCCAAGCGGGCTTGGGCAATTCCGGCCTGCAGCAATAATTCTTGGCGCTGGTGGCGAATTCCCGGCTGTTTGAGCAGGGCCTGAAAAAGCGGGTAGGCTTGGGCAAATTTGTCTTCGGCCACCAGGGCCATGGCCTTTTCAAATTGGGCTTCGGGGGTCTTGTTGGCTTTTAAGACAGCCGGGATCAGCCAGGGGTAATTTTGCTCTTTGAGCCATCGGGCCAAAACCAATTGCTCCCCGGCACTCAAAGACTGGGTACAGTGCAAACGCTTCTGCAACAGTGCTGAATCTGAGATCACTGGCACCACAGGCGATTGAGGCAGAAGCCGAACCAGCACCTCCCAGTCTCGGCTGCAAAATTGAATCGGGGTTTGCACAACCCGCCAGGCATAATAAGCGGTACTCAGGGCTTTTTGGCCGCGCAGATAATTGCGGGGGTCATCCTGACTGGTACGGATACCCGCAAGTAAATGCAGCCAATAGGGCTTGAGTACACTGTCGGGGTTTTCTCGCAATAAATTAAACAGCGCAGACTCAGCTTTGGCAGATTTCGGCCCCTGAAGCTCTTTTTCAAGCTTCAGGGTCTGCTCTAATTGTAAGCTGGCGTTGGTGTGGTTCTGTTGCACGTTCTGGGACGTGCTCTGGGATACGCTCTGGGCCGCCCCTGTTGTCAAAGACAGGATCAAAACCTGGGCCAGCAAAGCCTGGGTCAAAAAAACCAGCTTCATGGTTTGGGCTGGGGGTGAGGCCGAGCAAAACTCATGCCAATCAAGCGCTTGCTTTTTTTCAAAGAGGCAATTAAATCCTCAAACGGGGTATCCACCACCCGTTGGGGAGCGAGCGAAGTCGCATTGCGCAGAAAGAGCTGATCCCCTTTTTTGATCACCAAGCCGGTATGGGCCGCAAAGATACCTGGCAAATCCTGAATCAAGACACCGACATCACCACTGTGTAATTGCGGCAAGACCTGGGCCAATTTGTCTTCGGGGATATAACTCATCGTCAGGGTCCGATCTTTTTGACGCACCTGAATGCCTTTAAAACCCTGACTGGCAAAGAGATTTTTATGGCTGATCGTGCGTGTGAGTGGGGTCGCTCCGGGCAAACGGGAAGAAATATCTGTCAGCAACCAGGCATTGTGAGGAATCCAATCCGCCATAAAATAGTGATTGCGGCACTCCATTTTGATTTCGCCTTTGTCATAGCGAATTTTTTGCAGGGTCTGCACAGCCTGTTTGTAATTGGGGCTGAGAGCCAAAGCCAAGGTCTGCTCACAAAAAGTCACGCAGTCCACCCGCTTTAAATCAATCAAGGGTTTTTGATCATAAGGGGCAGAGGGGCCCTCTCCCAGTGGGCCCAAAAAATAGGGGGTGCCCAAAGCCCGCTCAGAAACCGCTTCGATTCGCTGCACAAAAGACTTGCCTTTGAGGCTTTTTAACCAGCTATCTATTTCTGCTTCACTCATCTGGGCCAAAGATTTAAGACTTGGCTTATTAACAGGTTTGGCCTGAGCCACAGGCTGTGAAAGCCCCCCTGCCAACAAGCCCACAGGGGCAGCCAAAAGCAAAAATCCCAAACAGGCTTGATAAAAGGGCTTCATATCACCAGAATCACTTTCAGACCTTCGAGAAAATGCCCCTGCTGATTGGCTTCAAGCACTTTTTTGGCCGCACTGTCATCGAGCAAGATATCGGTATTGGTGGGTTTGCCCTGAGCTGCTTTGGCTTCGATCACCAATGGATTGCCTCCGAGGCGCTCATTGTCAGACTTGGCTTCATCGAGATCCTCGACATAGTGAACAGGCCCCTGTTGCACGATTAAATTGGGATCCATGCCAATCGCATTGCTGGGATGGATGCGCTTGGCAGCCCCAATGATAAAAGGCCCCATCGCAGGCTCTGCCCCCAGGCCTGTGGCATCAATAATCAGACCCGTATAGGCCTTGCCCTGGGCCTGTTGCCAGCGCTGTCCGCGCTGCAGGGGTGGTTTTTCTGCTTGTCCTGCGGCTCTTAAAATCGGGCCAATAAAAGCCAGACGACCATCCACCATGCTGTAGGGTTTGTTCAACTCTTTTTGTAGGGTTTTACCAAAGTCCAAGCCCTGGGCCAAGCCATCGGCCCCAAAGACCGGCATTTCCACATCCATCTCGACGGCGCCATCGGAGAGATAGCGCACAGGCCCCACGGGACGGGCCCCTTTGATCACGGCCTGGACCTGAATGCGGATCACGTCACTTTCGGTGACAAAATTCTTCACTGTGGTCTCCGCAAAAACCTGAACACCGTTGACCGCTTCGGCCAATTGGCGATAGGCATCGGTCTGTGCCGCCCGTTTGGCCATCAGGCGTTTTTGGGCGGCGCTGCCCTTGCTCGGTGGCGCGCCCGAACCCGTCACACGAATCATCGAAGTGCTCCAATTAATGGTGCCAGATCCCAAGGGCCGGGTCAGACCTGGCTGAGCACTGCGGGCCGAATGGGTCCAAGAAAAACAGACTACCGGCATCAATGCGGCAAGGGCAAGCAGTTTGAGAGAGAGCTTTTTAGACATCGTGGCGCACTCCTGAGCAAAAGAAATAAATGTTTATACCTACAGAGGTGGTGATTTTCACGATTTTGTTCCTTCAGCGAAAACCTTTGCGGGAATTGGTCGTAATCCGAATCGACTGAATGTCTTCCCAGAGATAATATTCTTCTTCCTGAGGAGACGAACGGTAAATAATAAAATCGTCGGTAATTTGAAATTCATGCTCCAGGCAAATGGACTGAATCGAGTTAATATCCGTGGTCGCCGGGGGAAAGTAAAGATAGACCCGGATATCTGGGGGGGTATGAATTTGTTTGCCCTGCAACCAGCCTTTTTGCGTAAACAGCCGTTGCCAGGCCTGGGCACGGCTTTGAGCCTCAGCCATGTGAAAGGTCCTTATGAAAGTAATGATTAAGTATACCGTGATATCTGCCCTTGATACAGTTTTGAATATGGTGAATAATACACTTAGAATCTTAGCCAAAATCTTAGCCAAAGTTGAAGGAACTCAGCCATGAATAAAACAGTCGGCAGTATCCTATTTTGGGTGGTTGTGCTGGGGGCCCTGGCCTATGGCGCTTACACCTTTTATTTCAGCACGCCAAATCCTGAAGACAAAACCTCTTTGCCCCAAAAAGTGCAAGGTGAACGCCAAAAACAAGACGAACCCCCTCTCAAAGGGTTCGAAAAAGACATGGGAAAACGGGTTGAAAATGCCAAGTCCGGGGGCGTGGATTTAACCAAACCCAAATCGGACAAACCCTGATCATTGACTGAATTTTCAGGTTTAGACACAGCCAATCGTCCCTTTTTCTTTCAGACAAACAGACCTTTTCACGAGGCCTGGTATTACTTAATTGATTTACCAGAACAAGATGCCGCTCTGTGGTGCCGCCACACCCTTGTGCGCCCCCCCCAACAACAAGCTTACGCAGAATTGTGGGGACTGTGGTTTGAGTCCCAAAAGCCGACTCAGACATTTCGTGAGGTCTTTCCCCTCGATTCGGTGCGCAATTCGGATAAATTTTTCTTTGTGCAAACAGGCAAATCCTGGCTGCGCTCCCAAGGGGCTTTGGGCTATTTAAACCAAGCAGGTCAAAGCCTGCACTGGGATCTCGATTTTGAAGCGGGTCCGCCGCCCCATTTCCCCAATTTGCCCAATTTGCCCAAATATCTATCCAACTATCTGCAAGCAGGGCACTTTTGCACCCCCATGCCTCATTTGCTCTGCTCTGGAAAAATTGTCTTCAATGGCGAACGCTACACCCTGGATCAAGAGCCCGGCATGTTGGGCCATATCTGGGGAAGTTCTCAGCCCCAAAGCTGGGTCTGGGTCCATTGCAACACCTTTCTCGAAGACGCTGAGACCCGCCTAGAAGGGGTCTCGGCCAATCTGGTGCTCGGCCCGCTCAAATGGCCCGCACAGACCTTCTCGCTCTGCTACCGTGGAAAAAGCTTTGAATGGGGCCCTTTAACTCCCAAATGGCAGTTCAAAAAGGGTCAGCAGTCGGGAACATGCCAATTCAAGGGCGAGAGCGG
>CAZRFI010000017.1:5863-29096 GCA_964598905.1 uncultured Candidatus Sericytochromatia bacterium
TTGGTCTTTGCCCTGATCAGTCTGATAGAAGCGCTCAAACCGCTCAGAAAAGGTTTTTTGGCGGCCCCTCGCTGGTGGAACAATCTCGGTTTAACCCTGGTGAACAGCCTTGTACTGCGTTTTAGCCTGGGTGCCTTGGCCTACCAAAGTGCCGTCTGGACCCAAAGCCAAGGCTGGGGGCTTTTGAATCAGGTCAATTGGCCTGTGACCTTTGAACTGCTGCTGGCGTTGCTGGTTTTTGACCTCTTGATTTATTTTCAACATGTGCTTTTTCATGCCTTGCCACTGTTTTGGCGTTTACATCGGGTTCATCATGCCGATCCAGGCTTTGATGCCAGCACGGGCCTGCGCTTTCACCCGCTTGAAATTCTGCTTTCACTTGCCTACAAAGCTTTTTGTGTGCTGGCTCTGGGCCCCTCTCCGGGAGCGGTACTGGCCTTTGAAATACTGCTCAACGCCAGCTCCATTTTTAATCACGGCAATTTTCGCCTGCCTCCCTGGCTAGAAAAGACACTGCGACTGGGCATCATCACCCCCGATTTACACCGGATTCACCACTCGCAAAACCCGGCTGAGACCAACAGCAATTATGGTTTTTGCCTCTCACTTTGGGATCATCTGGGTGGGACTTACACAAACCAAGCTCAAAAGCCCCAAAATGAAATCACTTTGGGGCTGTCTCAGCATTCAGGTCCAGAACAAGATCAGCTCCTGGCGATGTTGCTTTTGCCATTCAAAAAGGGGAACTAAAGCACAAAAATAACGTGAGATTGGCTGAGAATCTTATTCTTAGCTTCGAGCCCGAGCACCAATGCGGTCTCTTTTTCGGCCAAAACCGCATCGGCTTTAAAATTGCCACTGATCCCAATTGCCTTGACGATCAAGGGCAAATTTCCAGCGCGCTCATGGCGACGGGCCTCGTTGAGAGAGGTGCTGTAAGCAATAATCCCTTTGTCGATCACAAAATCGGGATCCACAGGCAAATGGCCCAAATAGAGCTCACCTCCGCTTTGATTGAGCAGGGCAGGGCTCATCGCCGCCTGCAAACCCAGGCCGCGACAATCAACGATCACGCTGGTATAGTCCCCCGGATTGCTATCGGGTTTGATTTTTTCAGGCACAGGCGGGGGCGGGGCCGCATTTTTCTGGGGCTGCAAGATACCACTGAGGCCCTGTTGGCCATAGAGTTTGAGTACCATATCAATTTCAATCGAACCATCGCTGAGAAAGCGCCTGTCAATTTTTTGGGCCCCGCGAATCATGGCACTGACTTTGAGACGCACGGTATCACTTTCGGTGATATAGTCTTTGACAATTGTCTCAGCATCCACACGCACCCCATTGAGTGCTTCAGCCAATTGGCGGTAGGCATCGGCAATGGCCGCTCGCTCGGCCATCAGGCGGCGCTGGGAGGCGGTGCCCCGATCCGGTGGCGCTCCGGTGCCAGTTACGCGGACCACCCCTTCACTCCAGTCAATGGTCACGGCTCCCACGTTTTCACGTACGCTCTGAACGGATTGAGTATCGGTCTGAGCCAGGCTGGGGAAACTTCCCACAGCCCCCAAAAGCAAGGCAGAAGCCAAAAATACACGAGACAGGGAGGACTTGGACATGGTAGTTGAATATTCCTTTCAGGCTGGACTGACACATCTGGCACATCAAGTATCAAGCGATGCTATACATTTGTAACATATTCTCGCTCACAGACGAAATCCAATCATTTGCAATTGTGGCATAATGAGTCCATGTCAAAAAGCCCTCCTTTTAAACGTATTTTAATCGCCAATCGCGGTGAAATCGCCGTGCGCGTGATTCGTGCCTGCCGGGAGATGGGTATTTCCCCTGTGGCCATTTACTCCGAGGCCGACGCCTTGGCCCTACACGTGCAAATGGCTGACTTGGCCTATTGTGTAGGCCCCGCCCCCGTGCGAGAAAGCTATCTCAATACCGAAAAAATCCTGGAGGTGGCAAAATCTTGTCAGGCCGATGCGATTCACCCCGGTTATGGCTTTTTAAGTGAAAACGCCGCATTTACCCAAGCCTGTAAAGCAGCTGGGATTGTTTTTATTGGTCCCTCTCCGGAGGCCATGGAGCTGATGGGCAGCAAAATCGCCTCCAAACGCTGCATGGACCAAGCAGGTGTGCCCACCGTTCCGGGCTATTATGGCGATGACCAATCCGAGCAACGGCTGCAGGTCGAAGCAGAAAAAATTGGTTTTCCCCTCTTGGTCAAAGCCTCTGCCGGAGGTGGGGGCAAAGGCATGCGTATCATCAACAAAGCAGAAGAACTCCCCGCCGCTCTGGCCAGTGCCAAACGCGAAGCCCTGAACGCCTTCGGCGATGACGCTGTTTTTCTTGAGCGCTATTTTGAAAGCGTGAGGCATATTGAATTTCAGATCATGGCCGACAGCCATGGCCAGACCTTTCACCTGTTTGAGCGGGAATGCTCGATTCAGCGCCGCCACCAAAAAATTGTCGAAGAGGCGCCGTCTCTGGCACTGAGCCCCGATTTGCGAACCAAAATGGCCGAAGCAGCAGTCAAAGCCGCTCAGGCTGTCAATTATCTCAATGCGGGTACCATTGAAATGTTACTCGCTCCGCAAAACCAGTTCTATTTTTTAGAAATGAACACGCGTCTGCAGGTCGAACACCCCGTAACCGAAGCCATTCTGGGCCTGGATCTGGTGCGTGCCCAGATTTTGGTTGCGGCAGGAGAGAAATTGGCCTGGTCACAATCAGAGCTACAGGCCCAAGGCCATGCCTTAGAAGTGCGCATTTATGCTGAAGATCCCAGCCGTCAGTTTATGCCCACCACGGGCAAAATCCACAAACTCAAATGGCCGATGGGACCCGGTGTTCGCATTGATTCCGGCCTGTTTCCTGGCCAGGAAATCACGCCCTATTACGATCCCATGTTGGCCAAACTCATCGCCTGGGGCCCCGACCGCGAAGCGGCCAGAATGCGCCTGATTCAGGCCCTCAAAGAGACCGTGATTTTGGGATTGACAACCAATATCAGCTATTTGATCGCCATTCTGGAACACCCTGAGTTCCAGGCCGGACACTTAAACACCCATTTCGTCAGCCGCTATGCAGCAGACTTGGCAGGCTCAGAAGAAGTGCCACTGCCTGTACAAGCGGTCGCCGCCTATTTTGGCCACAAGGCCCAACCCGCCCGCACAGAGACCCAGCAGGTGGGGACAGATCTCTACAACCCCTGGTTTAAAACAGAACTCAAAGGTATATCAAAACAATGATCAGCAAAGAAGAGGCCCTGGCCTACCATTCCCAAGGCAAACCCGGAAAAATCGCCATTCGTCCCACCAAACCCTGTTATACCCAACGGGATCTGGCCTTGGCTTATACCCCTGGCGTGGCCGAACCCTGTCTGGAAATCGCCAAAAATCCAGATGATTCTTATACCTATACTTCCCGAGGCAATCTCGTGGCTGTGGTTACCAATGGCACCGCTGTGCTCGGTCTGGGCAATATCGGCCCCTATGCAGCCAAACCCGTGATGGAGGGCAAAGGCGTTTTGTTTAAACGCTTTGCGGATATCGACGTCTTTGATATCGAACTCAACGCCAACGACCCCGACGTTTTAATTGCCGCTGTTCAGGCCCTGGAGCCAACCTTTGGCGGGATTAACCTCGAAGATATCAAAGCCCCCGAGTGCTTTTATATCGAAGAGAAACTGCGGGAAACGATGGAAATCCCCGTCTTTCACGACGATCAACATGGCACCGCTGTGATTGTGGCAGCAGGCCTAATCAATGCCTTGGAGCTGGCGGGCAAAAAAATTGAAGATTGCCGTTTTGTCTTTAGTGGTGCCGGGGCAGCTGCGGTGGCCTGCGCCAAATTGGCCATCAGCCTGGGCGCGGATCTCAATAAAATTATGATGACCGACTCCAAAGGCGTGGTGTATATCGGCCGCACGGAAGGCATGAATGAATACAAAGCCTTTTTTGCCAAAGACACGCCTCTGCGTACCCTGGCCGAAGCCCTCAAAGACGCTGACGTCTTTATTGGCGTTTCGGGCAAAGGTGTGATGAGCCAAGCCATGGTTGCCAGCATGGCCCCCCATCCGATTGTCTTTGCCCTGGCCAACCCCGACCCCGAAATCACCTATCCCGATGCAGTGGCTGTGCGCAAAGATCTGCTCATGGCCACAGGCCGCTCGGATTACCCCAACCAAGTCAATAATGTTCTGGGCTTTCCCTATATTTTCAGAGGGGCTCTTGATGTTCGCGCCCGCACAGTGAACCAAGAAATGTTACTGGCGGCAGCCCATGCCCTGGCCGCTCTGACCAAAGAAGAGGTGCCCGCCAGTGTCTGCCAGGCCTATAATCTCGACAAACTCGAATTTGGCCCCGAATATCTGATTCCCAAACCCTTTGATCCCCGTATTCTGGTCTGGGTGGCCTCCGCGGTGGCTGAAGCTGCGATCACAAGTGGCGTGGCCCGCCTGCAATTGGATATCAAAGAATACCGCCAAGAATTAGAAAACCGCTATGGGGTTTCTCGCGAGTTGATGCGCTTGATTCACAACAAAGCCCGCACCTCACCCAAGCGAATCGTCTTTGTCGAAGGCGAAAATGAAAAAATCATTCAGGCTGCCCGTATACTCGCGGATGATGGCGTTGCCCACCCCGTTTTATTGGGGTATAACGAAACCATCGAAAATATAGCGGCCAGCCTGGGGCTTTCCACTCAGGGACTTGAGATCATCGCCCCCCGTCTTTCACCCCGCCTGGAACATTATGGTGAAAAATACTATCTCAAACGCCAGCGCAAAGGCATGATTCGGGCCGATGCCCAGCAATTGGTCCACAATTATAATTATTTTGCGGCGATGATGGTCGATGAAGGGGACGCCGACGGCTTTATCGCAGGTTTGACCCAGCATTACCCAGATACACTGCGCCCAGCACTGCAGTGTTTGCCACTCAAAGACGACTTTTACAAGGTCGCAGGCCTGTATATCCTGATGTTTGAAAACAGCCTTTATTTCCTTTGCGACGCAACCGTCAATATCGACCCTTCCGCCGAAGATCTCTGCGGCATCGCCCTGTCAGCCGCTGATGTGGCCCGCCGCTTTGACATCGAACCCAAAGTGGCCATGCTCTCTTTTTCCAATTTTGGCAGCGTGCGCAACAACCCCCAGGTCGAAAAAGTGCGCAAAGCAACCGAATTGATCAAAGCCAAAGCGCCAGATTTGATCGTCGAAGGCGAAATGCAGGCCGACACAGCCGTTTCACCCGTGCGTTCGCGGCTCTTTCCCTTTAGCAAGGTCAAAGGCGATGCCAATATTTTGGTCTTCCCTGATTTGCAATCCTGCAATATTGCCTATAAATTGTTGATTGAATTGGGCGGAGCTGAAGCCCTGGGACCGATTTTGATGGGTATGGCCAAACCTGTACATGTCTTGCAACAGGGCGCCAGCGTGAGTGATATCGTCAATATGGCGGCCTTGGCCGTGGTCGATGCCCAAGAATTATTGGCCTAAACACCGTTGACTGAGCCAGGGAAAACCAGAATAAATCAGGTTGAGCGGCTTTTTGTGAGCCCCGACCCTGGCTCAGAAGAGAAATTTTTGCTTTAATGAATGCACTGTGTGTATCAACTTTGAGAATGAAAAACGAGGAGAGCCCTCATGGCCCCAACCCCCATCAAATCCATCGCCACGCTGGCACTGAGCCTGCTGGCTGTTGCTTGCACCCCCTTTAAACCCTCAGGTGAATTCAGCGATATCCGCGGAAGGGTTGTCTCTCTGCACTACAATGCCCCACTGGCCAATGCCACTCTCTCCATTCCCAGTCTCTCGACCTCGGTCAAGACCAACGAAAAAGGCGAGTTTTATCTCAACGGCCTGCCCACAGAGTGGCTCGACGCAGATATTACCCACCAGAGCCATATGGCACTCAAACGCCAGATCAAGGTTGAGCCCTACGGAACAAAATACCTCGAAATCTGGATGGATACCACAGCGCCAGCCAAGACGGATATTCTGTTTGAACGTGAATACGACATCTGGAAAACAGATAAATACGGCATGAAACAGGTCAATCTGACAGGTTCACAAACCCGCCGACTCTATCGCACCTATCCGGTCTGGACCCCCAAAAAAGACAAGATCGGCTATATCGCGTTTGATTCTTCCACCAAAATGACGGTCCAAGATGGTGTCTGGACCATGTCTGCCGACGGCACCATGCCGCGCCAGATCACCTCTGTGAATGAATCCGGCCGTCTCTATTACCTGGATTGGAGCGCCGATGGCAACCAATTTGCCTTTATGTTGCAGGATCGGATTTTTGTTTACAACCAGCAATTGGGTACCCTCAAAGGATTAAATAACCTGATGGCCAGAGCCGCCACCCTGGGCACCTTTAATATGAACCCCTCCTGGACCCCCGATGGCCGCCAATTGGTCTTTACCAACCATACCTCCAGTATTTCTGCCAATTTCAGAGCCGATCCCAACCAACGTCAGGTCTTTATTATGGACCGCGAAGGCGGTGACCACCGTGTTTTGACCCGCGAAGGGGATAATTACGGCGCCATTGTCTCTCACAATGGCAAAAAAATTGCGTATATCTCCACGATTACGGGCCAGCCAGAAATCTACATCATGGATATCAACGGCACGAACCCCCGTCAGGTGACGTATTTGCGCAGTCAACGCCTGGAAAATCTGCGTTGGACCCAAGATGATCAAACGATTGTGTTTAATTCTGACTATATGCAGAAATACAAATCATACCAACCGCAAGAAACCTGGATGGTGGAACAAGATGGCCGCAATTTACACATGCTCACCAACGATGGCGTGCATCCTGACGGCTAAGTTTCTGCTTCGGCAAAGGCCTTTTGAAAGCGAGCCAACATCTCGCGCGGGTTTTCGACCACGATATGGGTATGGGCCAAGGTGGTCATAAAGCCGTGTTCATTGCGAAAACGGGGCACCAGGTGCAGATGTAAATGGGCAATGCTGCCGCCCCCCATTTCGCCAAGATTATAGCCCAAATTAAAGCCCCGCACCGGGTACAATTGGCGAATCACGGACAGGGCCTTTTTTTGCAAATGATGAAGCGCCAAAGCCTCTTCGTCACTCAGTTCTTCGGGGGACTCGATATGTCTCAAAGGCACGATCATCACATGCCCCGGATTATAGGGATACAAATTGAGGGAAACCAGAAACAAGTCACTGCGGTAGACCTCTAAATTGGCCACATCCGGGTGATTTTCGCGCACAGCACAGAGAATGCAGGGCACATCTGGGCGCTGGCCGCGAATATAATCCAGTTTATTGGGAGCAAACAAATGAAAGCGTTCAGTCATGCTGCCCATTTTAGCACAGCATGACAATCGCAATAAATTGACAATCCCATTGCATAAAACTCTCGGGTTTTTGGGTATATAGTCAAAACAGGTCTGTTTTGGCTTTGTACTAAATAACTGTTAAGTGTTTGTTTAATCTGGCATTTAACAAGCAAAACAGCCCTATATACGACGTGAGAAAATCTGCTCACAGTGGTTAAGAACAAACGGAGGATTGCCTTGATATGAGTTTTATGTCCTTTGATTATGCGATTCGCTCTTCAGATGCGGCCTTGCAGATGCAGCAGGGGATGGCCCAAAATCTCCGCGACACCAATCAGCGGGTCGCCGATGTGGGCAAACGCAATGCCACCAGCAAAGATCAATTGGTGCGCCAAAAAATCACAGCTGAATACGACATGACAAGTGCCAATATCAAGGCTTGGAAACAGGGAAAGTTGGCAGGCTTGGCTGAAGAGCGGGCCAAAATGGCCAAAGCCGCAGCGGCCATTGTTGGCATTGGCACTCTCGTGGGGGGCATGGCGAATGGCGTCAGCGATCTGATCAAACACTTCAAAAATGATCAGGCCAAAGTACCACAGGCCCCTGAATCAGAGCAGATGACCGTCGATGGCAATGCGGGTTTGATGAGCGCTTTCCCGATTGCAGCCAGCCAACCCCAACGCGGCGGACAAACAGGTGCTGTTGCTCCTGGGCCCACCGAGCAAGGTGCCGTTGTCGCTTTTGATTCTAAAAAAGGTTCGTTTAGTGCCTTTGGTGTCAATACCACCACGGGTGGCGTTACCAAGTTTAGCAATATGAGCATGACCGAAATGGCCACATTGGTAAGAGACAATACACGTGGGAAAGACTCTTCAGAAGGTGGTGCTCAAGGTTTGGGAGCAATGATTGTTGATGGCCCCCCCATTGCCTTCAGCCCTGAACACCTCAAGAAAAAAGAAGACGGCACCTTTGAAATGAGTGATGCTCTTAAAGGAGCCCTTTTCGGCAGTGGCCAGGTCCAACCCGGTCAACGTCAAGATGGTTTTTTCGCAAGTGAAAATGGCTCAGCAGTCATCGCAGGTGTGGTTGATCGTGGCGCAGCAATCTCACCGGGATACCAAGCCACATCCCGTTCCGTGATGGGAATTTTGGAGAACCCCAAAGTCCAAGCGGGTCTCGGACTCACCCCAGCAACAGTCGACAAAACCAAAGCAGGGTTTGAGAAATCAGGCTTGTTAACCGGCGGCGTAATGAGTGGAGCCGGAGAAATTTTCAAGAAGGCCATCTTTAAGCCGTTGAGTACCGCTCTCCCTCAATTTATGAAAATGGCCCAAGTGGCCAAAGAGTATGATGAAGAGGCAAAAAAAATGAGGGTTGAATACGCCGCAGCCAAACAACAGGCCGCAGCAGCCATGAAACGCCTCAAGCAAATCGAAGCCCAGCTTGCAGCTGGTGTTTAAAAATTATTTTTCTTTGATGTGTAGAACCAATCGGATCTAGGGAAGGATTAAAAACCCCATGAATATCAGGATGTATTCGGCAGCCCGGGAAGCGACCACAAAAGCCCGGAACGTGGCCTCCGCTATCCAACAGGCGCAACGCCAGGTCAATGATGACAACAAAGATATTTCTGAAAAAGTAGATAAAAACCAACAAAGTCGCGATAAAAAGAAAGCAGAACAAGAACTCTTTTCTGCCAAAACCCAAAAAGATTTGGCGCAAAAACAGCTGAGCTTGACCCAACAACAACAGGTAGTAGCCACCATTCAGGCCGTTGTTGGCATCATTGGTGCTGCTGTTAATATTGCTCAAAAGATCAACGCCACTCAAAAACCCCCCAAAGGCGAAGGCGACGGCGAAAACGGCGGTTCTGCTCCTAAGCCAAAAGAAATAGCGCCCAAAGGCGGCGGCGGTGGCGGTGGCGGTGGCAAGCCAAGTGTTCCCGCTCCCCCAGCTATTGGTGGTGGCGGTGGCGGAGGCAAGCCAAGTGTTCCCGCTCCTCCAGCTATTGGTGGTGGCGGTGGCGGTGGCGGCGGGCCTCTTGCGGCAGTCAAAGGTGTTGCAACGGGCGTTGTCGACAAAGTCAAAGGTGCGGTCACAGGCGCAGTCGACGCAGCCAAAGGTATTACTGGCGGCAGCGGTGGCGGTGGCCCCAATCTGGGGGATCTAAAAGGCCTCCAAAAAGGAGCTGGTTTTGCCAGCCAAGGAGCTCAGAAGGGTTTATCTGGCGGTGGTTTACCTGGTTCAGAAGCCTTGAGCGGAGCTGGCGGTTTGGTTGGAAAATTGCAGGGCGCGTTAAATGGTGCATTAGACAAACTCGGCATTAGTATTCCTGGCGCTGAAAGTGGCGGAAAAGGGAGCCCTCTGGCTCTGGACGGCAAGTTTGGAGACAAGACTGAAGGCGCATTAAAAGCCTTTCAATCCGCTCAAGGTTTAGATCCGTCTGGGAAAGTAGATGATGCCACTATCGGAAAACTCCAAAGCGTATTAGGAAGCAGCCCACTCGGTGCGGTTGTACCGCCACCCCCTCCTGGTGGTGGAACCGGCGCAATTGTACCTCCACCTCCTCCTGGTGGCGGTACAGGTGAAGTCGTTCCTCCTCCTCCTGGTGGTGGAACTGGCGCAATTGTACCTCCACCTCCTCCTGGTGGCGGTACAGGTGAAGTCGTTCCGCCTCCTCCCGGTGGCGGCGGTGGCGGTGGCCCCGAACAGGTGATCAACCCCAATGGAGAAGGAGGTGGCATTGGCGACAAACTCAAAGGCCTGGGCTCTGGCCTCTTAGACAAATTAAAATTTGCCACCGGTGTTGGCCTCAGCGATGATAAAAAAGCTGAACGGCAAGCTGCTCAAGCCGATATGAAAGAATTGGCCCAATTAATTGAAAAACTGTTAGAAGCCCTTGGCTTACAAAAAGCCACAGGGGGTGCCTTGGGCGATATTTCTAAAAAACTCGGCCAAATCAAAGATGTTGTCACCAAAGGCGAATACATCGATGACAATGGCAAACGCGTTGAAGCTAATGCTCTGGCCAAAGGCATTAATAGTGCCGTTGTAGAGCCGCTCTCAAAGATTGGCAAAGCCGCTACCCAAGCCATTGCAGGAGCCGTTGGCACAGTTGCAGCAGCAGGTGCTTTGGCTGTCGCTACGCCTTTTGCAGCTGCGGGAAGCGCCCTCTCTGGCAATTCTGACGGTTTCAAACAAATTGGTGACGGATACAAACGCCTCGTTGGCGCCGGTGGCGACAAAGGTGGCCAAGGCGGCCCTCCCGGTGGCGGCGAGGCCGGTTTACAAACAGCCCTGGACGGCTTGTCTCAAGGGGGCGGCATCAGTGATGCCAATATTGCCCAGTTTAAAGAAGCCGCTGGTAAAATTTTTGGCGGGGCCACCACCGATGACGGTCAGGGTGGCCAGCGACTGCTCAGTGGTGACGAAATCACAGGAAAAATCAATGCGCTGCTCCAAGGTGCCCAACAAGGTGGGGCAGAAAGCCTGCTCAAAGGAGCGGGGATCCCTGGCTTAGGCGCCATCACCAAAGGTTCTGATGGGGGTTTGAGCCTGGATATTGGTGGCAAGACCTTAAACCTGAGCAAAGAACTTGTTGGCCAATTGGCTGCCGGTGGCGGAATTGCCCAACAGGCACTGGGCCAAGTTCAAAATGCAGTGGGTCAAGGTTTCGCTGCCGGAGCCAAGCTCGACGTCGGTGGCGTTTTAAGCGCTGCAGTGGGTGCGGGCCAACAGGCCGGTGCCCTCGCTCTGAGCGGCCCCCCGACCCCTGGTGCTCAAACCCCACAAACAGGCGGCTCAACCGCGGTTGAAAGTGGAGACCCGTTGGCAGGCATTGTCGCAGCGGGCGCTCAAGTCACGCAATTGGCAAGTGGTGGCATCAATATTGGCGGAACGGCTCCTACACCGGGTCGTGGCGGCCAAACAGGCGGAGATGCGAGCCCTGTTGGAGGCCTCAATCTCACTGGAGATCAAGCCAAATTACTCGGCACACTCAAACAAGCTGGTCTGGATATTGGCATCAGTCAAGATGGCAAAATATCGCTGGGTGGAAAAGAAATCAGCACCGCTCAATTGGATGGCCTCCAACAATTGGCAGGCAAAGGCCTCGATCTGGGTAAAATCGGCCTGAGTGTTGGTGATAATGGTGGTATTTCAGCCAGTCTGGGTCCCGTTCAACTCGGCATCGGCAAAGACGGAGCTGTTTCAGCTTCGATTGGCACCAAAGACATCTCACTGGAACAAGTTGGGGCCCTTGCAGGCCTGGCCAGCAAAGGCGTAAATTTGGGCCAACTCGGACTCGGAGTCAATCCCGCAGGTGAGGTCACAGGTGCTCTGGGTGCTTTGGGCCTGAGTATCGGCAAAGATGGCGCAGTTGCAGCCAAAGTTGGCAGCAATGCGATCAATGCCGAGCAACTCGGTGCTTTGCAAGGTCTCGCCGCTCAAGGCATAGACTTGAGCAAAGCCAGTCTGAGCAGTGGCGACGGAGGCAAAATCACAGCAAACCTGGGAGGCATTAGCCTGAGTCTGGGTCAAGACGGCGGACTGAGTGTGTCTGCTGGCGGACAAACCCAATCCTTTGGCAAAGAACAACTCGGACAATTGACCAGTCAAATTGGCCAATTGGCTCAATTACAAGGCGCTGGCGTTAACTTGGGTGGCCTGTCTGTCGGCGCCAAGGGTCTGTCCCTCAGTATCGGCGGAGACAAAGGTGCCACAGTTGGTTTTGGTGCAGATGGGAAACTGTCAATCAGTGCGGGCGGAAAAACCCAAGAGGGGGTTTCTCTGGGCGATGCCAAAGGTGCATTGGCCAACCTCAGCACCTTGGCTTCACAGGGCGCATTGAGTGGTAATTCAGGGCTCAGTGTCTCCTTGGGAGACACGGGTGGCTTACAAGTTGGCAACGCAAAAGGCAGTATTGGCTTGGGCGATTTGAGCCAGCAGGCAGTCCAAGGTTTGGCAGCAGTGGCCGGCCAAGGGGTCAATTTGGCGAACGCCACATTGGCAGCAACGGGCACAGATGCAGCCAAAGGTCTGAGTATCAATGGAACAGATGCAGGTGCTTTGGCTCAAAGCACCACAGCCTTAAGCCAAGGCGGCCAAAATGTCGTCGGTCAAACCGTCAGTGACACCGGTGGCCAAGTTGGGAATATCAGTGCCGCTGCACAATCTGTGATTGGTGCTTTGGTGGCAAATGGTCAGAGTGCCAAATTTGAAAATGGTTCGATTGTTTTGGGCAATGGCGCCAAAATTGGCGAAGATGCGATCAACAAATTGGCAGGTGGCATCACCGACGGCAAAGCCAACGGCACAGCACAAGCTGTTTTGGGACTGGCAGCCAAAGGGGTCAGCATCGAAACCCTGTCTCTGGGAGCGGGCCTGCAAAATGCGGGTCAAACCGGCGATTCCATTACAATTAACGGCAATGTCAACCTGGATTCAAAATCTGTAGGTGCCCTGCTGGCAGGTGGTGATCGTGGCGGAGCCGTAACAGATGCGGTGAAGGCAGCCACCAACTTAACTTCAGCACTCACTACAGCTGGCCAAGGGGCCACTGGCGGAGCCATTACAGGGGTCGCCAATATCAGCTTTGATGAATCCAATGCCTCGGGTGCCACTCAGGGTATTGGGCTGTCGATTGCAGCTAAACAAAATGGCCAAACAGGCCCGGCTCTGGCCTTGGACGGCGCAGCTGTCAAAGGCCTGGCCAATGGCGGTACCGACGCAGCGAGAGGTCTGGCCGCTCTGGCCAATAACCTCAAAGGTGCCGATGGCAAAGACATCTTAAGTGGGGCACAAAGAGCAGCCTTCTCGGCAGTGTCTTTGTTACAAGCTGCAGGCCTAACAGATGTTGCTTCCGATGGCCTCGGCGGTTTCGCCGGCAAATTGGGGGGCAAAGATGTCTCTGTCGATTTTGAAGCCGCAGGCCAACTGTCCTTGGGAACCACCAATGGTTTGGTGCGTGGGCTGACCATCGGCGCTCAGAATTCCGCCGCCAACCAAGTATTGGCAGGTATTGGTAACCTCAAAAGCCAACAGGCGGGCGGCACGGATATTTCAGGCGCAAGTGTCGACCTCGGTGGCCGCATCAGTGGCATCACAGCACCTTCAACCGGAGGTCAGAGCACCGCTACCAATGGTGCGTTAACAGACGTCTTAAAGGGTGTGAACCTCCAAGGCGGTTCTGGTAGTGGCTCTGGCCAAAGTGTGGTAGGCGGACTCTTCGCTCCACTCTTACAGACAGGCCGTGAATTGAGCGACAGTGTGAGCGGTGCAAGCAACCCGATTGTGGGCTTGTTTACGGGCGATAACGCCAACGCCAGCGGAGCCAAAAACCTGCCCGGACAATTGGTGAGCAAAGCCGCAGAGTCGATTGCTGCGGGCATCACTGGCAACGCTGATTTTAAAAAAGCAGTAGCAAGTGGCGATTTGGCAGGGGCCTCCAAAATCTTAGAAGACAATGGGCTCTCCAAAGCAGATATCAGCGGTATTCTGTCTGCGGGCAGAGTGACCCAATCTCTGAACGTGAGCAGTGGCTCGCTGGTAAGTGCGCTCAAAGGCCAGCTGTCTTTGAGTTCAACCGCAGGTCAAGATGGTGGCACCAACTACAGTGTCACCCGCACAAATAGCCAAAACCCATCGGGCGTACAGGTGGGCAGTTTGAGCGTCGACAAAACCGGCGGTATCAGTGGTGCGGGCGACTTACAAGATACCGGTACCAATCTGAATTCTGGTCAACTCAATAACCGCAAAGGTTTGGTTGCCGACACCATCAATGGCTTTTTGCGCAATTCCGAAGAAAATGCGGGCAGCAGCCGGATTGGTCTGCGCGTCAAAGCCTCAGACATTCAATTGGATGCCCAAGGCAATCTGGCGAGTATCAAAGTGGACGGCAAAAGCCTGAGCTTGGATCAATTCACACAATTGTACGGTCAGAGCCGCGGATTCAGTGCATCTCAGACCAGTGGCTTTGGCAATGGGTTGGGTTCTGCCGTCACAGGCGCGATCAGCAATGCCTCTGCCGAATTGCAAAGAGGGGGCAGTGACAATAAAATTGGCGCTGCTGTAAACCAAGCACTGGCGAGCTTTAAAGCTGCTGGTACAAATACCGATGGAGCCAAAATCGATTACGGTAAAGATGGCAATGCCACCATTACCCTCGCCAATGGCAATAGCATCGGTGTCGATAAAAAAGGACAACTCTTCAGTGTGAACCCACCAGGCCCAGGCAGTACAGGCAGCCAAGGAGGGGCCCAAATTCCCGGTGCATTTGGCCAACAGGTCACCACAACAAGTGCCAATAACGGCATTATTTCTGGCCAGGAAGCGAACTTAGAGAGATTCCTGGGCGGACCGGAGCAATTGGCCAAATTCACAGGCAATCAAGATGATGCAAATAAACTCAAAGCCCAAATTGAAAAGGGCTTTGACCAAAGCCTTTTCAGTGGCCGTACAGGCGGTGACGCCTTTGGCGCAGGGCTGTTTGGTGTCTTGACACTTGGCTTGGGTGAGGCGGCTCTGAGAGCAAGCAATGCTGGGCAAAATGTCTCAAAAATTGATTTCACCTACGACGACAAAGGCAAAATCAATGGCGCCAATGTTGACTTTGCCAATGGTGGAAAGCTCAGTTTGGGCCGCAATGGCGATGGCCAATACAATGTACGGGGCTATCAATCGGGCACTGTGGACAACAGTCGGGGCTTACTCAACTTCCTCAATACCCAGCGCGAAGGTCAAGTAAATAAGGCCTTGGGCAGCTTGGGCGCAACGGGTATCAGCGTAAACACCAGAGATAATCCCAACCTGCCCTTGTCGGATCCGAGCAAAGGCCAAGCACGGCCTGATGGCAATCGCTTTAATGATGGTTTTGCGCAAGAATCAGTGGTTTCGCTGAACTTGGGTGGTCAAAAACTGGATATTGGCATTGATTATGACCGCAATGGCGGCGCATTTGTCAATTTAGATGGTTTAAATGGCCAGCAAAAAGGTGCTCTGCAGGCAGCAGTGCAAGGCAAATTGGCCGAAGCGCTGCTGGGTGACCAAGATTTGGGCATTTTGCTGAGCAAAGGCAATTCACAGGCCGCTCAAACGCGGGTCAATGAAATTCTGCAACAACAGGGCCTTGGCGGCGTCAATCTTGATGTCAACCAATTGGTTTCAGGCAGTGGTGTCCAACAAGGCAGCCAATTAAAGTCACTCGATGAATTAAAAGCTGGTACAGGTCCGCTTGCGCAATCTGTGAGTGTTCAAGCAGCCTTGGGTTCTGTTCGCTCAGCCTTGGGTGGCAAAGAGGCCCAGCTCACCCGCGATCAATTCTTGCAAGCTGAAGGTGACGTGATCAAGTCATTTAAAGACAGCGGTCTCGAAAACGTTCGTTTTGCCACGACAGCGATTCAGGAATTGGCTGGCAATTCTGATTTTCAGGCCCTCGTGGCTGCCGGCGACACCAAAGGGGCAGAAGCCCTTTTGCGCCAAGCCGAAAAAGAAAGCGGCCTGAATCAAGGCGTCTTCCAACTGAGTGATATCACCAAAGCAGGCCCCGATGGCAAACCGCAAGCCAAATCGGTCGATGAATTGAAACGGGAGTTTGGTTCTGTTGATCTCAACAAGGGATATGATGGACGTGTCTCCAAAGTCACAGCCAATAATATCACCGACATTGGCAATCAAAAAACCCGCGATGCCGTTGAAGCGCTGACCCAAAACCAAGACTTCCAAGCCTTGGCCACAGGCACAGCCAGCAGTGACGTCGTAGACAAATACAAAAAAGAGCTGGGAGCCGGGTTTGAAAATGCCTCTCAAGGCCAAATCGCCCAAGCCCTTTTGGATCGTTCAGTTCGTTCGACTGGGGTCAGCCCGATCAATTCAGAAGGCAAAGCCCTGATCAATGTGACGGATCTCTTGTCCAAAACAGAAACCGGCAAAGTCAGTCTCAAAGGTGCCGCTGGCATCAAAGACGTGATGGACAAAGCGGGTCTCAAAGGGGCGACAACGGTCGGAAACGTCTCTATCCGTCAAGACACCGCTGGTCGCCGGACAGTAGAAGCCACTGGAGCTCCTGAGAAACTGCAGGAAAATCTCAAAAAGAATTTCCCAGAAAACGAAGGCCCTTCCAAATTCAAGAAAACCATGGACGGCGTTGTCAAAGGCCTGGGCGAATCCCTACCCGAGCTAATGAAAGCCTTACAGGCCTTGAAAAAAGCCATGGAAGACTTGCAAGAAGCCCAGATCAAATTGGCTGCAGCCAAAAAGCAGTACAATGCGGCACTCAAATATGCAGCAGAAATGGGTATTACCGCAGATCTCGGCGGCGCTGGCGGTGGCGGTGGCGGCGGAGCCGGTGGAGTCGGAGCGGCAGGCATGGCCGGACCCGTACAAGCAGCCGGGCCTGCTGAAGCAGGCAAAGGCGGTGGCAAAGGCGGCGGCCCTGAGCAAGCTGGCAAAGGTGGTCCTGAGCAAGCTGGCAAAGGCGGCCCCGAAGAAACCGGCAAAGGCGGTGCAACGCCCACGGTGGATGAAAACGGCAACCCAACCACACCGGGTGAAGTCGCCTCAGAACTGTTGAGCCAGGTTGCCAGCGATGCAGGTTTTGCCAATATGTCAGTTTTGCTGGGTCTGCAACCTGGTCTGCTGATTGCCCAGGCCCAACAGGCAGACATGCTTGAAAACCTGACCCATGTAATCAAACAATTGCAAAGCCCAAATGGCGACCCCATTCAGGAAATGCAGCGGTTTCTGGATCAGCTCAAGCAGCGCACAGGTATTGAAGCCACACCTCCTTCGGATATGATTCCTTTGGGTGGTTAAAAACCTGACGCAGGTGGGTATATAGAGTCTGTAGAGAATTTTTGAGAAAAGGATCGAATACCAATGGGTAATATTTCATCAACGCCCTCTTATTTCAACACGCCTCAAACGGGAGCACAGTATCGGGTCACCCCCCAGAATTACCGTCAGATTTTGGGCGATCAAGCGGATATTGTGATGAAGCCTGAACAAATGAAGGACATGTTTGAAAAAGGCTATCTCGACGTCCAGCGCCAATTTACGGAGCAGGAGTCGAATGAGGGGATTTTTACCATTGCAGCCAAAGCCATAGCGACCTTTGTTGGTCCCTCCAGAAGCATTGGTGCAATTACCATCGATCCTAAATTTCTCGAAATGATCAAAGATCCCAACGCCGAAATCGGCTTTGGGTATACCCGCCTGCGTCAGGAAACGCTCAATTCTCTGCCCTATCCCACCGAGCCGGAAAGACCGGCAACACCGCCACCGGCTCAAACAGAACCTGGCCTGCAGCAGACCGATGTGGGTGTGGCTACCCCCCAAGAGCAGACTGAAGAACACCGAGAGCAAACAGCTAAATTCCGCAAGGAACAGGAACAACGTACCGAAGCGCCAGGTACACCAGGTTCCTATATGGTGGAACGCAATTCGCGCCAGAATAATAGTGGCGTGAATTGGGGCAAGGACGGTGGTGCCAAAGGGAGCGATGAATTCGGCACTTTGGTCAAAAAGTATGAGGCAGAAGGTGCCCCTCAATATTGGAATACGGAATACGTTCAAGATGCAACGTGGGAAGGGGCTTATACCGAAGCTGCTACTCAAGACCGTGATACCGCCGTGCGTTTTCAATACGCCACCCGGGGTGGTCTCGATATGGAAACCGCCCGGTCGGAACGCAGGGATAACCCCAATGCGAATACAGTCGCAACGCGCCAGACACAAGTGTTGCTCAACTATGTCAATAAAAAAACAGGCTCTCACCTGACAATGAACGATGTCATGAGAAATCCGCAAGGCGTCAAGGAACAAATAGCAAAGGCTTACGGTTTTCCGAATAACGCGGAAGTTTCACGCATCTCTCAACACAGCCGGGATTTTCGGGCGATTGGTTATATCAGTGGTGAAAACCCCAAAGTAGCCACTCACCAAGTCGGCCAAATGTCGACAGGTCAAGCCAATAGTATCTTGCGTCAACAAATAACAGGCCACAGTAAGAAATCCGATAATACGGATAATTTTTACGATACGATTGGTATGTTATCGTCTCGGAAAGTCAGTGAACCTGGCTTTGATGCGTTTAAACCTGCTGATGCCACGGCAGGCACTACCTTGCTGGATGTTTATCGCACCCAAACACAAACCACACCCATTCCAGACAATGCGATGGGAGACTATCAAAAGCTTTACAACGACAGGTTCAAAACAAGCCTCTCTTTAGACGATATCAAAGCAGCAAAACCAACACTCCAAGACATGTATGCCTTGCGGGCCAGCAATTTTTATGCAACAAACAGTCCAGGAAAAAACAAAGACGGAGATCCCCTGCCTCTCAAGCCCTTGCCTATCACTCCCAATAATGGTCGCGTTACCTTAAATAACCCAGGCCAAGACACCAATCGTATGTTAAATGTTCGTATGGTATTAGAAGCCAATAATGGCGGCGATCAGATGCATACTTTTGGCCCGACAGAAATTGCAGCGGTGAATGCACGTGTCACACAAAACTTTACAGGCAGTGCCCTCACCCTAAGAAATAACTTGGGCCAAACCGTTCCTGCCGATCAGCTGATTCAACGCCTGCAAATTAATAGCCAAGACAGTGAAGCAGTTGATACTGCCATGGTCGAATTAAACCGGACAGGCGTTTTAAAAGCCGCTGGAAGCAATGAGGTCATCGCCAAATTTGAAGGAGAACCCAGAGTTCTTAAAAAACCCGATGGAAAAGGGGGCTTTGAACCCGTCAAGCCAGAAGAGCAAGCTGCCTTTTTAAGTCAAGCGGCTCAACAATTCACCAAACCAGATGGTTCGTATAACAGCCAACTTGATGGAGGCGTCGGACATGGTTTTGTCGGAGGGACCGCTGGGACCACCCAAGTCACACGCACAAACACCCCCCCAGTTACAATCAAAGCCTCTGAGATGTTGCAATTGGCTTCAGGAAATGCAGATTCAAACACAACAGTTAAGAATCTCAAAGAATCTTTGGGTATTACAGGTGAGATCTCCCAGCAAGATCTCTTCAAACGCGTTTTAACAGACGCCTTTGGCCAAACTCCTGACCAAGCGGCAACTGCATTAACAGCAGCAGCAGGAACCCCTGCTAGCCGCCCGCAGTTTGAATTCCCACAACCCAATCCAGCAGCAAACAGCGGGGTTCAGTTTGGAGATCCCAATCAAACGACTTTTACGCCTGTCTCGCCCACCTCTTCTGGTGTAATCAAGACCGAAAGCAGCACTTCGGTCAGCGGACCCAGCGTTGAATCACGCACAGCTTCGCTGAATACCAATCTTAAGACCATGGGTGAATTGGCGCAGATTCAACAGCTGATCCCAAAAGATCCCGCAGCCATAGCGGCACTCAAAACCCAAATTCTGGCAGATCTGACGGCCTTGGAAGGATCGCCTCCCAATCCCAACGCAACGGTCAAGATCGGAACCCCCCCCACAGAGACACCGATCAGCACCATTCGTGCCAGTGTCACCGAAAGTTTTGGCAAAATTGAAGCCAGTGTGGCTGATGGAACAAAAGCCCTTCGAGCCCAAGCACTTCGTAATGGTTTGCCCGAGGATGCTGATCCCAGTCAAGTGATCGGCCAAGCGCCCGGAGGTTTGCCGCCGATTCCCGCTGCCCCCACAGACGGCAAAGCAGGTGGAGCAGCTTACGCAACCTCCATCCAAAACTCCGTCAAAGCCTTTTCTGGTCAATTGCGGGAAATGGTCAAAGATGGCGATATCTCCGAAACAGAAAAAAAGGACATTCAGGGTTGGCTCGACACCAGCACACAAAATCTGGCCGCTTCTTTGGGATTGGCTCCCAATACCTTGCAAGGCAGTAATTTGGCAGAGACCCTGCGTGGCAAAGGGTATTCAGACGCGGACATCAATACGATTTCAAGCACCGTTGAGATGATCAAAGATGCCCAGGCCAGCACAAATCTGACATCTGAAGCCCGCAGCTTTCACAAGGTCTTGGACAATGTGCGCGGCTTGCAGCAAAAACTCGATGAGTTTGAAAAAGTCGGTGTGCTGCGCAATGCCTTTGTCGGCGAGATGAAAGATTTGGCAACGAGAAAACCCGATCAATTTGACGCTGTGATGCGTGGCGCCTATAATCTCCCACCCAAAGGTCAAGATCCCAAAGCGGACGCAGTTATTGCGGATTTGACAACTCAGGCCAAAGAGGGAAAGATGCCCATTCCAGCTAATATTAGCTTTGTGGATGGAAATACCTTACACGGAGCCAATGCTGCTTATATACCGCCGCAAACAGGGGCTGATGGAAAAAAAGTCGAAGGCACTATTTTGCTCAATCGTGCACTGTTAACTAAACCTGCTGAGTTGAGCAACGCCCTGGCGGAGGAGATGTTTCATCACCTAGAGGGCCAGACCCAGGCTTTCCGAGCCGGAGAGGCCTTGGCCAAGTTGCCTGCTGACGCTCAGACAACATTAAAAGCAAAACCCGATGCCGTTCTCTCAGAACAAGAAGTCAGTGCCCTGACACCCGATCAGAAACAGGCCTATGACGACTATTTAAAAGCCCGCAGTGGAACTTACGACACCGTTGGTGATGAGGGACAAGCCGGTCTCAGGGCATTTCGTGAAGCCCAACAGGGCGGTAGTGCCGCCACTATTTCTGCAGTTGCCGCTCAGGGGCGTGATGCCCTGGCCAGCGAAGGCGTACTGAAATCGGGTACAGGGGATCGCCCAACTGACTTAAAAGGCTATGATCATGGGACAGTGACCCTTCCCGGTGTGGGGAGTGTAAGAGCTGAGTTCCAATCTGGGGGGGTACGCCGAGGCGGCTCAACCGATACGCAAACAGAGGCTCCACCGATTACCCCTGGCGAAACAGGGGGGTTGGCAACCCCCGGCATTAACCCCCACAATACGGGGAAAACCTACGTTGCGGCAACCCCCTCTGATGCCATGCCCCCCACCAGTGATCCGATTGAACTTCGTCGCCGTGAGCATATCCAATCGTTGGATCAACAGTTGAGCACCTTTCAAACGACCGAACACAAAAATGCAGATGGCAGCCCCATGACAGAACCTCAAAAGGAGCAAAAACGATTGAACCTCCAAAATGAGCGTGATGAGATGGTGCAACTGAATTCTGTTCAGTATGCGCAGAAATACAATGTGCAACAGCCCGCAGGAAGCACCCATCAGATGGAGCAACCGCCCGAAGATTTCTGGGGCAAAGCCAAAGAAATGGGGGGGCAAGCTATCAATGGGATTCTACAGGCACTTTCAACAGGCGCCTTTGGAGCCTTGTGTGATAGAATTGCCGGCCAAATTGAATCGGTTTGGGGCAGCTTCTATGGCGAACGGGCCGCAAATTCAATTGCTTCAGACAATACAAAAGCCAATGAACTTGCGGGTGTCACCATGGGTGCAGGTGCAAGAAGCAGCGATAGTTTGTCGAAGAGTGCCCAAGGGGAACAGATGTTGCAACAAAGCATGCAAGATTACCAGCAAAAGAATCCTGGTTTAAGACAAAACAAAGGTCCTTTGGGAGAGGCTGCTGACGCAGACGAACGCCACCGCCAAGCCTTTAATAGTGTTTTTAATCGCGCCTAACCATGTTTAATTCGACACGGTTAAAATACGCAATTGAAACCCTGCGGGATTTGAACCAGGAACGCGGGCAGCTGAGCAAACAACTCGCTGCCCTGCGGGCCCGCTGTCAGATCAGGGAAAACATTGTCGATAATCTCTACGATTATTATGATATTGTCTCAGGTGATTATTATGCGGTTTTGGACGGCATGGTGCGCTATCACGAGTCCCTGGAAGTACTCAGGGATTATATGAAAGAGCATTATGACGTGCTCGAAGAACAGCTCCAGAAAACCCGTGAATATCTCGATCAACCCGTCAAACCAATTCAAGCCCTTGAAAAGATCGAGAAGATCACCAGTTATGTCTTTTATATGAAAGATCCCCCCAAAGCCCCTGCGGATCCTGTTAACAAAGGTTAATCAGGCAAGCAAAAAGTGGGTGGATTGGGCTTGAATAAAGTATCCCTGCCGATTAAACTGAAAAAAGATCACTTTAAAGAGGCGGGTTCATGAGTTTTGAAAACAGTCCCAGTTCCACTCCACGCAGAGCCCCCGGCCCCCTGCCTGCAGCGGGAGCCTCTCCTTCGCAACCACAAGAAGCGAAAGAAGTGACCGTCACAGATCAGGAATTGCTCGATTACAAGACCCAAACCCTGCTCAATGACGATGATCAGGCCACAGAGTTACGTATGCAAATTGCCTTTTATGGCGAACAATTGCTCAACCGGGTCAAGTATGAAGTGGACGTGATGGAACGGGAATTGGTGGCTTTGGCCACAGTCTTTAATGAATTCCTGACCGAAGTCAAAAGCCTCGATGGCCAGATCAACCAACTCACAAGCACCATCAACGCGGGCAAACTCCAAGCAGCCAAAGAACTCGATGCCACCATCAAACAAGAGGTGCAGGTGGTGGTCGATCAATTGCGCATGGTGCAAAGCTCTGATTTGGAAAATGTCGAGGTCCTCTACCAAAATCTCGATGCCTTGCAAGACAATTACCAAATTTTGCAAAAACAAATTGAGACCCTCGATGAAATTGGCATCAAAACCGACCATCTCAAGAAAAATTTACCGGCCTTGGAAAAAGGCATTTCTCAATTTGGCAAATCAATAGAGGAGCGCCAACTTTCCCTTTTGGTGGGGGAAGAGGAGCAGCAAACAGAAAAAGTCGATTACGAGAGCATTCGCTTAGAATTAAAAGGCATGTTGCAAAACCAGAGCAGAGCCATGATCGGCCATTTGCGCCAAGCCCAGGTCATGGCCAATCCCCGCGAAGTGGAAATGCTCAAGCGCAATCACATGGGATTTGAGGCCTCTCTCGAAGAAATTAACAACCAG
>CAZRFI010000018.1:0-8733 GCA_964598905.1 uncultured Candidatus Sericytochromatia bacterium
ACCTTTGTCAAGCGTACCAGATCTGCATAAAAATTGCCAATTGAAAAATAATCAATATTGATTATCACTGTCTTAGGGCCTTCAATCAAGCATCTCAACGGATCGAAAAACGCCTGTAAACCGCTATGGATTCGCTTATTCAGGCGTGATGCACTCAGCAATTTTGCAAACATGCAGAGATCCTTGATTCAGCTTAGATAATTTCAAAATGAGGCTGCTCATCAACTGCCCATGTGTGTTTCGGATTGCGACAGCCCAAGTTTTGGGTACAATGTTCGCACAATCCAACAGTCAACACATCGTCTTCTTCAGCAACAATGCGGGTCAACTCCCAATTTAATCGTTCCAACTCCCGTTTTGTGAGATGACAACGAAAAATGCTGTACTGCAGGCGATGTCCAAAACTTTCGAGCAGCCGCGCAACTTTTTGTAAGCGTTTGGGTTCACGAATATCGTAACACAATAAATACCAGCGTTTGCTTTTTGCCATTTTATTTCAACCTCATTTTGGCAAACAATCCAGGTTGGCCTGTCCACTCTTTTTCAAGCAAACGAACCTCCAACTCAATCAAGCGGGCATAAGAAAGTGAATAATTTACAACAGGGTGTTTCCAAACCTCGTCAAGGCGTTTTTCAAACAGTGAAATTGCCTTTTTTCGACCTTGATCTGAAAGCCAGACTTTTTCGGGCGTAACGGTAAAATCTTCGTCAGGGTCCCATTGTAAACGATTCATAGAGCCCAAAACGGAGATGTCCCAAATAGACAAACGAAATAGCTCCATTAAATCCAAAACCAGGGGATATGCTGATGAACGGGGTTGATGAAAAAATCCCAATGCCGGATCTAAACCGACAATCATAACCGCCTGTAAAACCGCCTGATAAAGCAGGGTATACCCAAAGCTGAGCAGTGCGTTAAAACGATCTTTAGGGGGTCTGCGATTGCGACCTGCCATTCGTAATGTATCGGGTATATCCGAACGCATTAAAGTGGGTAGAACCGTGAAATAAGCCCTTCCGGCCAGCCCTTCATAGCCACGCATTTTATCAGGAGAATCCGTTTTCGCAATTTCCTTAAGGCATAAACGCATTTGTTTGATACTGTCTTCATACCCAGGAATATCTTCTCTCTCCTTGCCACGGGTGGCTCTGAGTAAATACCGCAAAGCGCTTTCCACTTTTGCCAACACAAGTTTTCGTGCCAATTCAAGACATATTTCAGTTTGACTTAAAGCAGCATATTGGCGAATGCGTTTGTGGACATGCCCAGCTCCCGCCCACAAACCAGCGGTGTAATAACCGCTGCCAGAAACCCAATGAATGCCGATACCAGAGCGTGCACAAGTTTGCAATGCTTGAGTGGTCATCTGTGGTGCCCCATGTAAAACCAGAGCATGAATTTCATGTAAAGGAATCTGCCGGGTTGGGTTGTCTTTGGTTTCAATTTTAAGCATTTCACCTGAACGCCCAATGCGCGCATAGGGTTCTACCACATGAATGGTTCGTGTTTCCCGTTCCATGGGAAACAACCTGACTGGCTCCCAGCCTCCATTTTGAGCCAAGCGTTCTTCTTCTGGCAGACAGACAGGAGCCAGAGAACAGCGCAAACACAGCCGATCATTGCTGGTAACCGGAGGCCGTTGGTTAGATCTACGCAATTCTCTGGCTCTGCTGATGGATTTTAAAACCTGCTCTCTTAAATACAGATCTATGGGAACCCTGATCGTTACATTGTCACGGTGATAATGTATCCGGCCTTCTGTGATAGTTTCACCGCAGTCTTCTTCCAAAAGTAGGGCATATGCCCCCAATTGAATCATATCTGTATCCCAGGCTGAGGCAATTTTTCCCTGCCGTTGAGCACGCCCCCGTTTGAGTTCGTAGGGAATAAATTGCCCATCTCTGCGTCGCAAATAATCGAGTTTGCCTATCAGCCCTCTTGTTTGACTGGTCAAGGTCTGATTAAACCACTTTCCCTGTGCTTCTTCACGTTGTTGCATTTCTTCATGCAAGGCCCGTCCGGCAAAAACCGCAGCATCTGCCAAACGAATTTCTTCGACCTCTTCGAGATAAAACAAACGCTCACAATAAGTCAGGGCATGCAATGACATGACCCGCAATAGGGGTTCTTGGGTTTCATCCATGGTTTTGTCTCCTTATTTATTTTTTCACGACAAATTTACCAAGGAGAAGCCGTGTGAAAGGCTCTCCTCAGTAAACAAAAAGAAAAAGGGAATTAGTAGTTAATTTCAACCCAGGCTTTGTCTGGGATCTCTATTTGCGCCTTGGCGGTAGGTACAAATAGCTGCGAGCGGGTTTGTGCCATATCTGCCCGATCTATGGTGATGGTCAATCGGGTGACTCGCTCCTGTAGACCGGAATCGCTGGACGCCTCATCCAACAATTCATACCAATGGGCTGGTTTTCGCTCTAAAATGGGCTCGATTTTATCTGGCAAAAAGTTATTGTCTCCCAGAAAAGGCAATCCATAGGCTCTGGAACAATTTCCTTCTAGGCCTTCAAGAATTTGCTTCTCTAATTCTGAATTTCCATCCAAGCAGATGTACGCTTTTAGGTTAGACAATACCGCTCTTCGGACCGGCACAATATTGTATTTATTGCCTTTTGAAAATTGAACGAGATCTTTACCCGTATCGCTGCCCACGGGATAATTGTGCAATTGCTGAAACAAACTCTGCTGAGAGGGAAATTCCAGTGCGCCCAAAGCCAAACGCACGTTAGGCAAGTCCTGCTTGATTAAGGTCATGACAGATTTGCCGTCATCTGGCTGGCGCATTTCTACACCTGCCAGATTTAACAATAAGCCATAAGCCGCCGAGGGTGTCATAAAACCGGCACTGGGTCTAAAACTGCCTGCACTAAAATTGCGAAAGACGGAAAAAGGGGCCTGTATATACAGACACAGCATTCGCTATTTACCTTGCTCGGGAAAGGCTCTTTGCGAAACCAATTCGAGCAGCTTTTGTGGACTGCGCTCAAGCATTACACCTTTGGCTTTCAGACCGGCAAGCAGGCTTTCATCCATATCTCTGACCAATTTCCCCCCCAAGTAAAACTCTGAACCAGGAAAGTCCCCATTAGATAAGCCTTCAACCACTTCAACAAAGGTATGTTTGCCATTTTCATCTTTAAAACCATAGGTATCATACCCAGCTGCCAACCGAGGCGTTAAACGCAAGACCAGGCTGGCCGGAGCCATTTCAAAATAGCTTCGGGCATGGTTACCGGCTACTTCATTGAGTTCACCTAAAGCATTTATCAAAGTTTTTGTCCAGTTTGGCTGTGATTTGCAGTCTTCGAGGTTGAGCGCAAAGGGATATTGAAAGGCTGTATAGGTTACTTCACGATGTAAAAGTTGAGAATTTTCAGTATTGATATGGCTTTTGTTTTCTTTGTTACTTTTATCTTGAGGAGATTGTGTAAATATGCTATCGTGGCGGTAAGGTTCTAAAGCGACAGCTAAATTCATTCGCAATACAGAATCGCGTTTAAAGGTAAACTTTTCTGGGTCACGTCCTTTTGATTTGAGTTCATCTTTAATTTTTTTGCGATCTCCGCTTCCTGCGGCGATCAACCAGCCCATAAAAAAGTCATCAGCAAATTTTTCAGCATTGGGATAATCCTTAAAAGCAACTGCCAATTGTTCTTCATCACCTAATCTGACACGGTTACAAGGCAAGCCTTTCGCGGCCAAAATTCCTCTTAAAGCATTGCGCATGGCTTCGGGAGATATAATCGGATACTCAAAACGGCCTTTGGTAATTTTTTGAATTACAGCCCGATTTTCGGCACTCTCTCCTCTGTAATTGGCACTGGGGGCTGCATTGGTTAAAACGGTTCCAAATAAATTCATTGTGCTTCTCCTTCGGTTTCTTTTTTAGGTGATGTTAAGTATGAATGGGCTGATAGAGCCAACATCGATAGGGTTTTAACTGTTTCCCAATCATGCAGTAAAGCATGTCCCACTTGAATAAATTCATCTTCCGGCAGAAAATGGGGAACAGAGCAGATCGTTCCTGTAAAGTACTCAATAAAATCTGCTTCACGGCGTCCCCGCATAGCTAAAAACGCATCGCTGCAAACTTTTTCCCTTGCTTCCCGGTAGGCTTTGGGGTAGCCCTGTGTTTTTATTGAGTCTTTAATAGACTCATATTGCACACCTGATTTACTTTCACTTTTGAATTGAGCATAACCCCGAATCAGACGATAAACACTTCTTGCCAATTGATCATTCGCTAATTCTGGCATTTGTATTTTACTTCTCTCCTTTTTTTCTAAATCTTCTATCAGAATTTTGAAACAATTTTTGGCATCCACGCCAAAAAAATTAAACATTGGCTTGGTCGGATTATAGATAAATAATTTCCATGAATAAATATTCAAAGCCCTGTTAAACCCTTGATACCATAAACTATCCATCAGAATATTTTTTAAATAAAGACTCTTAAAATAGGGATTATGTATTTTTTTACGAACATTTTCATATTTATTAAACCAACGGCTATTTGGAACTACTTTATCAGTAGTTAAAATTCTTGTGACTTTCCCTTGTTTTTCAAGATGATGTAATTCAATCGAATTGACAACTCTTTTTAGTTTTTTACCTTTCGCTTCTAAAAATCCAGCGTGAGTAAGCTGGAAAAGATATTCCATGCCAGCTTCGTCAGGAAAAGTTATCAAGGCATCTTTGGGTCGATACCCCCATTTTTCAAGAGTTAAATTTTGAATTAATGGAATATAAGTCTCTAAAAAATCCTCAAGATGACTGACTTCAGGAATGGCCAATACAAAACCTGCATACTCAAATTTAATACGTTCTTCTTCAATCGAAAAGCGTTGAGGGACATAGACCAAAGATACCAAACTCCAAAAATGCAAAAGTAAATTTTGGGCAATTAAACCCATAAAAGGAACTTGTTCTGCATTTACATTTTGTGCTCCGATATATATTGAGCTTGCCACTGCATTTGTAAGAGATTGATTTTTGGGTTTTGTTGTTTTTAGGAGTTGAGCCCAAACTTTGCCTGCTTCAGTACAAGTTTTATTTTCTAATTGCTCCTCATATATGCCTCTGGTGGCTGGAATTGCTCTTAAAGTGCCCCATAACATATCTTGCCAGAGCTTAAGCCAAGGGCTTTCTTCTCCACCTGAAAAGTAATCAGCAAAGAATCGTCCCCGAGGTCGTACATCTTGATAAATATAAATCTTTTCATTTTTTTTACCATCTGCACTGAGTCTTTCTTCAATTCGAAGAGGCTCAATGATTTGTTTATTTTTATCCTTGCGTACTTGTTTTGAAGTACTTTCGACCAAACAAGCTGCATAAATTTCCTTAAAAAGAGTTTGCAGACTTGTTTCGGAAAATATAATTTTCACAGAGATAGGCGTTTTTTCGATAATCTCAGGCAAAGGAGAAACATTTCGTTTCATTAAAGTTTGAATCAAAAATAGCAATCCCGCTAAACCGGCCTTATGCTGAGCGGTAGGCAAGTCATAGAGATTGTAGTTAAGCGTGATTGTTTCCTGTTCTGTAGCTGTCGTCATGAGAGAACCTCCTGGGATGTTTTAAGCAGGCCATAAACAGATGAATAATCAGACGCCGAAACCACCTTTAAAAAAAGCTGATTTAAACGGGGTTCAGTTCGGGCCATTTTTTTGGGTGCAGGTAGAATCAGACCATCAATCGGTTCTTTGCGCAGTCTCATTGCGAAAAATCTATCTATTTCCGTGTCTAAAATGGCCTGTTCAGATAAATCTAAACTGTCTCGCAGATGATGGTCTGCCGAGCAGGCCCAAGGACCACTTTCGAGAAAAGCAGAGTATTTATCTAATTTGGCCTCTTGGCTACCATAGCGCTCCAGACCATTTTCCAAATCTGTTTGACTGATCGCTTTGTCATTCAATTCTGCTAAAAAAGCCTCTACACCCGTTAAATCTTCTTTTTTATAGGGCAGGATTTGTTCAGGTGGGTAGATATAAACATCTCCCAATGGGCTTCCTGCCTCTGTTGCATGGCGATTACTCCGCCCCATGCGTTGAATCAAAGCAGGGATGGGGGCTATCTCAGAAATTAAAATATCCGCATCTAAATCCAGGCTCATTTCACAAACCTGTGTGGTAATCGCAATTAGACCTTTCTGCTTTTGTTGAAAAGCACTGATAACCTGTGAATGAGAGACTTTGCGATCATCTAATTTAAACCGGCTGTGATAGCACAATGCTTGCCATTTTTGTGCAAGCGCCTGGCAACGGTCCACCGTATTCACCACCCACAATATCCGTTTTCCTGCTTCCAAGCCTGATTGAACAATTTCATCCAATACATCGGCCTTTTGCAAGACATGTATTTGGTATCGGGGCAACTCAGAGCGTTTAGTGAGGTCTTCAAATTCGGATGCATTCTGAGGAAAGATTTCCAAACCACATTCTTTGAGCTGCTTTTGACGCTCAGGAGGTAAACTCGCAGTCATACACAGAACAGGAATATCAAAATGTTTCAAGAATTTTTTTAAGGCAGAAAATAGGCTGTGGTCAAAGCTATGGACTTCGTCAATTACGACCACACTGTCCACCAGCAAAGGCAAAAGACAAACTGAGCGATAAACATATTGCATAAAACCCAAGAATTGGTCAACTGTAGCTGAAAAAATCCTGCGCTGCCAATAACCCACAGCGTAAAGGCGATCCTCAGTCGTAAAGTCTTTTTCGGCCCGTTTGTCTTCGGGATTGCTAAAGAGACCCTCTAATTCATACGCTGATGTTCCATGCAGCAAGGCTGCGTCCGCTTCAGGTGCCCAGGAAACATAATCTCGGAACCCTTCAGTGGCTGTGGCACGGGTAGGATAGAGAAAGATAACCCTTGAGCGCGGTTGTCGGCCCAATTGAGCCTGAATCCATTTCCAGGCTGCCAATGTTTTTCCACTACCACAGGGGGCCAATAATAAAGTGCGCTGAGGTAAATCTGCAGCTGCTAGCTGAAAGTCACCCCATTTGAAAGATTTACCACTGTCTCTAATTTGTTGAATCCGTGGGGCAATAACTTTATTTTCTATATCTTCAGCCGATTGTACTCCTTCGGCCGGAAATACAGAATGTAACCAGTTTTCAATTGCTTGACCCAGTTTGGCTTCTTCTCGCATTTCGCGGCTGAGACCAGATCCCGCACTGTCGGCAAGAATCAATGCTGTACGAACTGCATTTAAAAAAGCGGACCGCTCAGGGTTCGTTTTGAGGATTTTTTTATCGTAATGATGGAGTTCATCTTCTATTTTTTCTTTGAGATTACTAATTGACTCTCCAAAATCTGAATCATCTGTATCCCAATATTCAGGAATCTGTAGTTTTGGCTGTGGTAAATTCAAATGATGGGCCAATAAATTGAAAATGGCCTGCACACCATGAGGATAAACCTGAATTAGACTGCCTAAATTTTGAGAAGTAGCGAAGTTTTCTTCTTTGATCTTGAGATGATGCCCCACAACAGCACTAAAAATAACGCTTAAATCTAGTCCTTGAATTGATTCCAACCATTCTCGACATTCTGGCAAATAGAGAAACAAGCCGCTAAACTGTTCATGGCGAATGCGTTGGGCACCTACTAAGGTTTTTTTCACCAATTGCTGAAAATCTTCGTTGGCTTTGCCGGTATCATGTAATGCACAAGCCACTAAACCGTGAAGCCAAAAATCTTCAAATTTTTCAACAGGTAATTTAAAAAATTGCAGCCATTGAAGGGCCAAATGGGTTGGATTCTGAGGAGTTCCGTACATGGCTTTAAATGCAGTAATCACCATGCTGGTATGGCCTGTTAGGGTTTCACCAGGGCTGGTTACTTTATCTTCTTTGAGAGCCTTCGCCAAGAGTTGCATAAAATTACCGTCTTTGATCAGGCGTAAATAAGCCACAACCAAAATGTCTACGTCCACCCAGGCCTTTTTCTTGTAAGCGAATGGATTCTTCAGCACTTAAGCCTTCAACCTGTAAAGCAAAACCCACAACCTGTTTATCTTTTATCTTTAATGTTCTTCTTAAAAACAGAGAGCGGGAGCCCGTTTGTTTGCCCTGATTCTCAGCAACAATTTGGGGTTGGTACACCAATCCCGCCTGAGCTTGGATCTCCAATTCGGCTAATTGCCTTTGAGCAGCAGCCAAAAAACTTTCTGGCTCTGTAAACCCTTTAATAATGACCAATCGACTGTACAAGCGCGGAACGGGTAAAAGTTGTCGCAAATACCCGCCTTGTAATTGGATAGAAAATTCGCCCAACTGTAGATGTTGCCCAGCAAGACTCAAATAACGACCAATTAGACTGTTGGGCAAACGCAATACCAATTGACTTTTGGCATGCAGTTCCAATGTGCGGTTTTTTTGAGGGTTCCCATTGATAGAAAACACTCCAATTTCTGGCTCATTGTGTAATTCCTGAATATTTTGACACAGGGCTGAATACAATAAATAACCATGATCAGCTGCTAAAACATTTTTTGCTTCCGCTTTTTTTAACACTTTAACGGGAAAGCAGAGGTCCACTTTGTGAGAATCGGATGCCATGAAGGACTCCTGAAAGTTGTACTTTGATCTCGAATAAATCATTTATAACATCCCCACCTGACAAATCCTGTCAGTCTGAAAAAATGAAAAAAGATTTATTTCTTACTCATAATTCACACCTACTATAGAGAAAGAACAATCCCACGTCCAGTGGGGATTTTT
>CAZRFI010000018.1:8833-28156 GCA_964598905.1 uncultured Candidatus Sericytochromatia bacterium
CCAGCAACAGGCCCGAGCATCACCCCAGCCTCTTGAATCTCCCCCCAAAACCGCTAAAATAGATCTGTCATTTTCAAGCCAACGACAATACAAGGGTGTAACCATGAAAAAATTTGAACGCCTGATCGGTCTGATCTACATGCTCAAACGCCGTCCCCTGCGGGCCAAAGAGATCGCCGAACGCCAAGGCATTACCGAGCGCACTGTCTACAGAGACATCAACGAACTCAATGAAGCCCTCGATGGCTATGTTCGTGTGCATGGAGATGAAAACGGTTATTCCCTCGACGAAACCCTCTATGCCCCACCCCTGCATTTTATCGACGAAGAGATCGAAGCCCTGCAAACCGCCGTCTCAGCGATGGACGCCAATAACCCACATACCCAATTGGCCCGGCAGGCCCTGAATAAACTTCAAACCCACTCAGGCGCCCGGCCCGGCCTGATGGCCTTGGATCAACACCTCGAAGTGATGCAACCCCTGGCCAAAGACCGAACGCCAATCAAACGCCTGCAAGAGCTAGAGCAACACCTGCGCAAAAAAAGAGTGCTGAAATTAGACTACTTTTCTCACAACAGCGGCAAAACCAAGCCCATCCTCTTTGCCCCATATGCCCTGCTCTTTCGCAAAAATGCCTGGTATTTGCTCGGCCACCACCAAGAAAAAAATCTCGTCCTCTTGCTGCGGGCCTACCGCATTCAAAAAATGGAACTGACCGAGCAGCCTTTTGAACTGCCAAAAGGCTTTTCTGTGGGCCAGTATTTTAAAACCCATTGGGAGGTGTTTGATGGCAAACCCGAGCCCATTCACCTGCGCTTTCGTGGCGAAGCGGCTTTGCGCATCCAAGAAATGACTTGGCACCGCAGCCAAGAAATACACAAGCACCCCGATGGTGCTATCGACCTCAAACTGGAGGTGTCCGCCAATCCAGAATTTAAAACCTGGGTACTGGGTTGGGGGGCGCAATGTGAAGTTTTGGCACCCCTAAAACTGAAAACCGCTTTGCAAGCAGAGGTACAAAAACTGAGCCTGGTCTACGCCGAAGTGCCAAGTTTGGGTTAAAACAACCCAAATAATTTGTCAAGTAGTTGAAGACTGGTTCATAATAGGGATTATGAATGTTGAACTCTCACCCCTGGCACAACAACTTCGGGAACTGCGCTTTCATTCGGGCCTGTCCATGCGCCAATTGGCTGAAAAAGCAGATATTTCTGAAGCCTATGTCTCCTTGATTGAGTCGGATAAACGCGTTCCGTCAGAAAAAATCCTCAAAAAAATCGCCCAGATTTTATCTCAAGATGCCTTGGTTCATTTTCAATTGCTGCAAACAGCGGGATATGCCCTTGAGCAAACATTGCCTTTGAGTGCCCAGGTTTCGGTCTTAACTGGCAATGAGGCCTTTGAAAAACGGTTACTCAAATGCCATGTCTGTATCTTAAACGGCCAAGACAGCGAGGCCCAACAACTCCTGACCGAAGCCCTGCCTCAATTTAGCCAACCGATTCAACTTCAAATTTTAATCGCTTTTTTGGAAGCCGCTCGCCAACAATGGGTCCTGGCTGAACGCGCTTTGCACACCGCCCAAGAGGCCCATCGTTTTTGCCCCGAAGATCTCCCTGAGCAGACGCTCAAATTGGCATCTGGTCTGCTTGTTAGTTTAAAACTCTATTTTTCAGAGACCTCTGCTGATGCATTCTTAGATTTAAAAAACCAATATTCAGACTGGAATGCTTCTGTGTTTAAATCCTATTTCCAACTTGTCTGCGAATACGGCCGGGCCCGTTTGCTCAAAAACCCAAGCCAATGGCAAACCCTCTCCGCGCAGTGTGAAGAATGGCTCAGTTCTTTTGGCAACCATTCTGAGGAGCTCTTACAATGGGGCTACAGGGTTTGGTTAGAGGCCTTGCTTGAAGTCAAGCAGGAAGAAGGGCTAAATCGGGCACGCCACTTGGTTCAAATCGCTTTAATTTATGCCCCACAGGCGGCTGACTTGTGGTTGAAGCTGGCCCACATTTATCAAGGGCTGTACCAGATCTGCTTGGATCCAAAGCTTCAATCAGCCTGTTGGCAAAGTCTCTTGAAGGGCTATCAAATTGATGCGTCTACCTCTTTGACAGAGATCACCCGTCTGTGGCCAAAACCGATCCAGAATCACTCAGAACTTTTGTCCCTGATTCAAACACCACGCCAAGCCTAACATGAGCGCTCAGACGATTTTAATCATTGAAGACGATTTGCGTTTGGCCACATTTACCCGCATGAGCCTCGAAACCCAAGGGTATAAAACCCATTTAACGGTCACGGGTGCTGAAGGATTCAAACAATTGTCCTGCCAAAAAATAGATTTAATTCTTTTGGATTTGGAATTGCCCGATGGCAATGGCATCGAACTCTGCCAAAAAATACGCAAGCAATGGAATACCCCTGTGATCATTTTTTCGGCAGAACGCAGTGTAGAGACCAAAATTCAAGCCCTTGAAGCGGGTGCCAATGACTATATTGTCAAACCTGTTGATGTCAGAGAATTATTGGCCCGTGTAAAAGCCCAATTGCGGGCTTATCTGCTGAAAAATATCTGTTTACAAATTGGCCTGCTGCGCTTTGATCAAAGTCAAGATCTGTTTTATTGTAATCAATTGCCACTGTTGTTATCTGAATTGGAACATAAACTTTTAAAAGTCTTTTTTCTTCACTCACCGGATCTGCTCTCCAAAGCGGACCTTTACAGCCAAATTTGGGAAGGGGCTTTTTTGCCAGACAGAGATGCCCATTTGGTTGAAACCCATATTAATCGACTGCGCAACCGCTTAAAAAAATGGCCGACCCAATGTCAGATCCAAACAGTGTATGGAAAAGGTTATTTTTTGCGTTCTTGCTGAGGAGAGAAGCTAAAAACCTCTGTTTTACCTGCCAAACCAGGAGCAAAATGATCCAAACACATTTTTAGTTCATGAGAGGTCACCAGGGCTTGTATCCCCGATTTTTGCATCAAGGCTTCAAGGTATTGGCCCTCTTCAAACGAACTCAATGGGGCTTGCAAAATAGCGATCTGTTCGGCCAACAGGGCAGCATAGGTCATAATCAAGCTATCACAGGGATCTGAATACAGCATTACAAAGCGCTTGTGTTTGACCACTTGGCGCAAATAGGGAGTTAGCTCACTGGCTCTGAGAATAATTTCTGAATAACTCAGACGCTCAATGGGAGAAAAATGAACAACGGGTTCAGCTGACACAAGGGGAAAAACGCCAACCAAAATAGATACCTCAAAACAAGTTGATTCAAGTTCAGGGCTGCAATTTGAACGACCGCAATTGTCTGAATATCCCCAGGCTAATTCAGAAATCGGCGAAGCTCAAGAGTAGAGGGGCCTAAATGCCCCAAATTGAAATCAAATTGTGAGGTTCTTGTGAGCATTGGGAGCTGAACCCAAATCCGGGTTCCCCGCCCCAGCTCAGATTCAACGGAGATCTTTCCCTGAAAGATCTCCACCAATTGTTTGACAATAAACAGCCCCAATCCACTTGAGCTTTCTCCGGCCGTGGGGCGAGGGGTTAATCTGGAAAATTTTTGGAATAATTTGGGCTGCTCTGCAACGGGAATCCCAGGCCCTTGATCTTCGACAGCAAAGGCAAAGGTCTCAGCAGAGCACTCAAAAGACAATTTGACCTTGCGCTTAAAAGGGGAAAAATTGAGTGCATTTGAACACAGATTTTCAACAATATGCCGAAACAAAATCGGATCTGTATACACCCATTGAGGGGTATCAAAACCAATCAGTTGGAATTCGATTTGTTTTTCCTGGGCCCTGAATTGATAGGGACTGAACCAGGGCAAAATATCTGCTTGGGGTGAAATCGGTTGCAGATGCACTTCGGGGGCGCCAAAATCCAAGCTTTCAGCCAGGAGCAAGCGCTCGGTATTTCCATTCATATCAGCCAAGGTCTTTTTTAAGTTCAGAAAAGCCACTTGGCGGTCTTCCGGACTCAATTGTTCATGCATTTGTTCGAGCAAAGAGACCCCCAAGGTCAAGGTTCCCAATGGGTGTTTGAGATCGTGGGCGGCCATGGCAATCACATGCTGCCGCTCTTCCAGCAAAAGTGTGAGCCCGTGATTGGCTTTTTGTAAATCCTGGGTGCGCTCCAAAATGGTCGCTTCCAATTGCTGATACATGCGGGCATTGGTTAGAGAGCTGGCAATATGTCCAGCCAGGGCTTTGAGCAGAAGTTCAGAACGCAGATTAAAGGCCTCTGGATTGCTTTCTGAACAGAGATAGATCAGTCCCGTCAGGCGGTTTTGCAAAATCAGTGGCAGAAAAAAGTGAGCCCCCTGGAGTTGGCGGGCCTCTGGGATCTGACTCAATTCCTCCAGATGCCGAGGCAAACGCACAATCCGCAAAGTCTGAACCACATAGCGAATCAATGCCAAGGGCCAAACGGCATCCAGGGGTCGCTCTTGCAAATACAATTGGGTCTTGTCAAAATGAGCCAAACAGGTCCACTCAGTTACGTCTGAAGCCGTTTCGGGGGCAATAAACAAAGCCATTTTTTCGGCTTTTGTCTGGGTTTGCAAAATGGTCATAATTGCGGCCAAGAGCTCTTCTTGTTTGGTGGTCTGGGCAAAGAGCGCTGAAATTTGCATCAGGAGATCCAAATCCAAATCGGCATGGGGAAGTTGCACATATTGTTCGTATTGCAATTTTAAACGTTGCGGGAATTGCCGCAATAATTGTTTGACTTTTGCTGTCGCTCCCCATTCTTGGTATGCCAAAGCGGATTCAAAAAGGGCCCGTTCAGCCAAACGGGGCAAATCTTGAGCTTGCCAAAAACGGGCTTCACATTCCAGGGCGAAGGCCTCTAAATGGCTGAGTTTCTCCTGTCGGGCAATTGCCACAGCCTGTTCATAGGCCTCAATCCGTTGCTGATTGACTTGATTGGGATCTTCGGCTATGACCAAGGCCATGAGCGGAGCGAAATTTTCAGGACAGCGCTCGGCCAATTGATTTAATTTTTGCAAGGATGCCGCACAGGGCTCTGTTTTAAGGCTTTCACCCCGGCGCAAAGCCAGGATCAATCCTGTAAAGACATGCAAGACATTGACCACTGAGCCCTGTAAATAGCGCAGGTTGTCAGCTTGTAGATGGTTTTCTCCCGCACTTTCAATTTGGCCATAGAGCAAGAGCACAAACGCTTTAAAAGAAAAATACCTGGACAAATCTGCTTGGCTGCCCCGCCCCCGAATCAAAGCGATATAATCGGATTCCCTTTGATTCGGCAGATCAAAGCATGCAACTTCTTGCCTCAGGGCGTGCAAAAGCAAGGCATAGCCAGTTAAACCATCCAAGGGTGAAAAATTTTGGATGGTCTCATTAAAAGCCAACATGGCTGGAAGTTCTTTGTTTTGGAATTCCTCAAGCGAAACCCCCGCTAAAAACAGATTGGCCCCTTTAAACACGCGAGAATAACCCGCAAATTGCAAATTTCCCGATTGTAATCCTGCCCGCCAGGAACTTTCAAAATGTGAGCAGGCCTGCCGATACGACTGGTGCCAAGGCGCTAAAAAATCCCCAATCACACAGTGCAACGTCGCTAATTCATCCAAATGTCCCCAGCTCTGGGCGGTTAAAATTCCCCCTTCTGCCAAAAGGCCAGCCACGGGAACCAAGCCCGTTTGGGCCATCACCAGAATGATGCTGGCAGCATAAATAATCCCGGATTGTGGCGCACCCTGATGGTGTAAGATCTGGTCGAGAAAATACAAAACATAGAGCCCAAATAAATCAGGTTGAAAATTATAAAAGGCGGCGGTCGAAGTGGCAAATAAACGCAAGATATCTGCAAAATCCGGGCCCGATGGGCGCAGACTCAAATCCAATAAATCTGTGGGTGTTGACTGGCTAAGTGTTTGAATACAGCGTGAAAACAGGGCCTCGATCTGGGCCGGGTCCTGGGAAATTTCCAACCCTGCTTGGTTTAAGATCGTCACCGTAAATTCAACCGCTTCTTGATAGCGATTCTGCTGGGTATAGAGAATGACCAGCAGCACATAGACATCCGTTAAATTGGCATTGGGGTATTTGTTTAAAAGACTTTTGAGTTTGCGTTCTGAATTGCATAAATCTGCTTTGAGATAGTCCAAAAAAGCCATCAATGCCAGAGATTTAATTTCTTGTTCGGGACTGAAAGGTTGTTCTGTGGCCATCAGCTGGACAGCGTTCAAAAAGGCCAAAGACTCTGCTTGAGCCCCTTTTTTTAAGGCCTGATCACTTAATTCCAAATTGGCGTCAATTAACAAAGTCAATTCATCGGGGTCAAGGGCCTGAAAAACAGGGTTCAGGGTCTCAGCCAAACCGGGCAAAATTTGAGGATCTTTTAAATTTAAAAGTACTCTGCCTGTTTTTAAACGAAATTTTGTACTTTCATCGGCAGAAAAACTCAAATGAATCCATTCGTGTAAACGATCATGGGCAAAGCGGTAAAAACCGGGTTGATCTAGATGCAAAAAACCTGCGCGCACGCAGGTAGACAAAGCCTGTTTCAAATCTGTTACAGAGCTGTTTGTCAAAATTTGCAGGAAACAGGTTTTGAGTGCCTGGTAGGCAAAACGGGCTCCCAAACAGGCCGCTATGCCCAATAATGATCTTTCAAGCTCAGAAAAAGCGGCCACCTGACGCCCAATCATGTCTTGTAAAATTTGTTCTGAGAAACTGTTTTGGGCCCTTTCAGCGGCCCAAGTCAAGTGCCAAGTTTCACTCTCAGGTTGAAAGAGTAAAAATTTACGGCGCTTAAAATCTTCCAAAGTGACTTTCAGATAAAGGGGGTTGCCTTGGGTTAAATCCTGCAAAACCGGCAACAGTGACTCGGTTGCTGAATCACTGGCCCCCAAAGCCTCTTGCAAATAGAGATGGGTGGATTGGGGTTCAAATGAGCTGAGCAAAAGCAACTCAGCATTCAGATCAGCTGCATTTTCACTTTGTTGCCGAAAGCGCAGGATATCTCTGCCACTGATCAACCAGAGGATATTTAAGGGGAAGAGTTGACGGAAAAAATGCAGAGAACTCTCATCGGCCCACTGCACATCGTCCAACCAGACGATCAGCCGTTGGCGAGAGCTGACCACCTGCCATAATTGCGCAAAAGCCCTGTTAAAGGGGTTTTCCAAGATCAAATTCCCGCTGAACTGGGCTTGGCTGGTTTCATTCAAAATGAGGGCCAGTTCAGGCAGGGTTTCAAACAGTACCTGAGCAGAGAGACCCAATTCAATTTGAAAGGTCTCTTTCCAAGCTAACCGTTCAGGCAGAGAAAGGCTGAGTAAAAAACGTAAAAAGGCCTGCATTGACTCAATAAAAACAGCGTATGAGGGCATATATTTCATGGCACGCTGAAATTTACCACTCAAATACGTTCTTTGCGACAAAACCTCTTGGAGCAAGGCCGATTTACCAACCCCAGCCTGGCCCTGCACAAAATAGATACCCCGGCAGCTGGATTCAAGCCAATCATTTAACTGCTTGAACTCTTGCCTGCGACCCACAAACAAAGAACGCCGCTCCAAAGGATAAAAATAGGTCTCAAACGCTTGAAAAGCATAAAGTGCACTTTCTGCATTTGGATATCTGTCAGGGAGATGGTGTGCCATTAAGGTTTGGAAAAACCTGTCCAAACCATGGGGCAACTCTGGTAAAAACTGCGTCAAACTGGGAAGCGGGCTCTCTTTTTCATCAGGCAAAACCCCCGACCAGGCTTCAAACAGTATCCGCCCCAGGGCATATAAATCCGTTTGTTCACTCATTCCCGCTTGAGCCAATAATTCCGGTGCAGCGTAGCGCTGCGCATCAAAGAGTAATTTTTCGGAATCGAGCGCAGCGACAATTTGAACCGAATCCCCATCGATGAGAATATGGGCAGGTGTTAAAGCCAAATGTAATTTTCCATTTTCGTGGAAATCAACCAAAGCCTGCAAAATGTGCCGCGTATACACAAATCGTTGGAGACGAAACTGCTTTTGATTCTTTAAACTGAACATATGTCGCCCATGTGTCAAACTTACTTAACCAGCTTACAAAATTCAACTTAACTTTTCCAGATAACTCAGGCTTGAAGTTTACACGAAAAAAGTCAAGAATTCCAGTAAATCATTCCCACCGACCGGGCCCTATCAGGACTTGCCTCTGGTTGCTGTCAGAAAATTCTCCAAGCCTGACAGTCACAGGGTTAAAGCTAGATCAAACTGTTTTCCAAGGCATAGTGAATAATGGCAGATCGATTGGCCAAGTTCATTTTTTCGAGAATCCGGCTTTGATAAGTACTGACCGTCTTTTCACTCAAATAGAGTTCTTCGGCAATTTCTTTGTTCTTTTTGCCAATCGCAATTTGCCTAAATATTTCAAATTCCCGGTCAGAGAGCCGCTCGTGAGGAACCGCCGTGCTCTGGCCCATTTCCATCACCAATTGTTCGGCCAGGCTCTCGGTGATATATTTGCCTCCCCGCGCAATTTTGCGCAGGGCATTGACCAATTCTTCTGAAGCTGAGCCTTTGTTTAAAAAGCCCGAAGCCCCGGCTTTGAGCATACGCGTGGCATATTGTTTCTCGGAATGCATGGTCAGAATTAAGACGGGCAAAGTGGCCCATTTTTGCCGAATCTGCTTGAGCACTTCGAGCCCATTTTGATCACCAAGGTTAATATCCAAGATCACCAAATCGATCGGCATTTCTTCCAATTTCTGGAGAGTCTCGTAACCGCTGGCGGCTTCTGCACTGACCTTAAAATCGGGCAATCCCGACAGAATTTGTTTTAAACCTTCACGCACAATGGCGTGATCATCGGCAATTAAAATAGATATCATGGGATTTCTTCTTCCAGGCTGACTTCAACAAAGATAGTGGTGCCTTGCCCGCTTTTGCCCGAAATTGTGACATCACCATTCCAGGGCAAAACCCGCTCACGAATCCCCATCAGTCCGAGTGAATGGGGGTGGTTGATTTGATCTGCAGAAATGCCTTTGCCATTGTCTTGAACACGCAGCGAAACCGTTTGAGCGACACGGGTCAGGCTAATATTCACCTGCTTGGCTTGGGCGTGGCGCATAATATTGGTCAACGACTCCTGACAAATGCGAAACAGGGTCGTGGAAAGATCCATCGGCAGTTCCAATTCTTCGGGTTCAAAATGCAATTTGCAAACCAACCCCGTGCGTTCGCCGAATTCTTGCACCAGCCATTCCAGGGCGGCTTCAAGGCCGAGATCGTCCAAAAGGCCCGGTCTGAGTTCAGCACAAATGCGCTGAATCGTGGAAATGGTATTGCTGACCAAGGGGATCATCTTTTGGATTTTTGCTTGAAAAACGGGTTGGTCGTTTAATTGTTGGAGCAACCAGGCCAAATCCAGCTTGAGTGCCGTCATGGCCTGTCCCAATTCGTCATGAATTTCCCGAGAAATGCGTTTTTGTTGTTCTTCTTGGATTGAGAGCAAATGGCTGGCCAAGGCCCTTAATTGCAGATGGGTCTGGGCCAGGCGGGTTTCCGCATTGCGGCGCTGGTTGATCTCTTCTTGCAGCGCCTGAATCATTTCCGAGAGTTCTTCTGTGCGCGACAAAACCCGGCCTTCCAATTCAGCCTGGTGGCGAGACAACTCGGCCCTGGCTTCGCGGCGCTGTTGGAGATGGAAGACCTGTTGCTCTGCGATCCGAATCCGCACTTCCAAAAGCGGGATTTCAAGGGGTTTGGCCAGATAATCGTTGGCGCCCGCTTCAAGTACTTCGAGCAAATCTTCACGGGTATTGCGGGCAGTGACAACACAGATATAGATGTATTCGCCAAATGGGAGGGAGCGCAAGCGTTTGCAGAGTTCTAAACCACTCATGCCCGGAAGTACCCAGTCGGTGATCACCAGATCAAAGGGGGTGTGCTGAAAAAGCGCCCAGGCCTCTTCAGCACTTTTTTTAACACAGACCTCATAACTCAAACGGGTCAGGAGTCGCTCAAAGAGCAACCCCATACTTGCATCATCTTCTACCAATAAAAGTTTCATAACACCACATTATGTCGGGGTTTCGTGCCTGTGGTAACGGTCTTCAAAGCGCACAATACCATCTTCGCCCAGATAAGCCCCGGATTGAACTTCAATTAACTCCAGATCAATAGTACCAGGATTTTCGAGACGGTGAATGGTCCCGACGGGAATATACACCGATTCATTTTCAGTCAGCAAACGCACCTCTTCTCCACGGGTGACGCTGGCGGTGCCTTTGACCACAACCCAATGTTCAGAGCGGTGGTGGTGCATTTGTACTGTCAACCAAGCCCGCATCTTTGCCTGAGAAATTTCCTACACGGCGACCTGAAGGGGTGAGCCAATACAACTGAGCCATACAAATTTGAGGTATAATAATATGCTGAACATACAAGTTTATACACCTCAAGAGGAGCCGCTCCTGATGACTGTCGCCCAAGCCTCTCCCCTGGACACCCTCAAGCGGATCTTTGGCTATCCTGGCTTTCGCCCCTTACAAGCAGAGATTATCAACGGCCTGATTGCGGGTCAGGATGCCTTTGTCTTGATGCCCACTGGCGGCGGAAAATCCCTCTGTTACCAGATTCCCGCCTTGCACCGCCCCGGCGTAGGCATTGTGGTTTCGCCGCTGATCTCCTTGATGAAAGATCAGGTCGATGCCCTGCTTGAAAACGGAGTCAGCGCCGCCTGTTACAATTCGTCTTTGGGGCAGGCTGAGTCCAGGCGGGTGCTGGCCAAACTGCATGCGGGCGAACTGGATTTGCTGTACATCGCCCCTGAGCGCCTGCTCAGTGAGGGCTTTTTGGAGCGTTTAAAGGAGATTGAAATCGCCCTCTTTGCGATCGACGAGGCCCATTGTATTTCACAATGGGGCCACGACTTTCGGCCTGAATACAGCCAATTGGGTCAATTGCGGGAACATTTCCCCGAGGTGCCTTTGATTGCCCTGACCGCCACAGCGGAGGCCCATACCCGCCAAGATATTTTGCGCCTGTTGCAATTGCCACCCGAACGCAGCTTTGTTTCTGGCTTTGACCGGCCCAATATCCGCTACACCGTGCTCGAAAAGAGCAAACCCGCTGAGCAATTGGTGGCCTTTCTCAAGGAGCATGTCGAGGAAGCGGGCATTGTCTATTGCCTGAGCCGCAAACAGGTTGAAAAAGTGACTCAAATATTAGTCGACAAAGGCTATGCCGCCGCCGCTTATCACGCGGGCCTGAGTGCCGGCGAGCGCAAACGGGTGCAAAACGAATTTTTGCAAGACAATTTGCAATTGATCGTGGCCACTGTGGCCTTTGGCATGGGCATCGACAAGTCCAATGTGCGCTTTATCGTGCACTATGACTTGCCCAAAAACATCGAGGGCTATTACCAGGAAACCGGGCGCGCTGGGCGCGATGGCATGCCCGCAGAAGCCTTGCTCTTGTTTGGCTTCGGCGATGTGGCGATTGCGCGTGGCCTGATCGACAACTCCGAAAACCCCGAGCGCCGCCGGATCGAAAGCCACAAACTCAATTCCATGATCGGTTTTGCCGAGGCCCTGAGCTGCCGCCGCCGCATTTTGGTGGGCTATTTTGGCGAAAGCCCGGCCCATGACTGTGGCAATTGTGATATCTGCTTGAACCCGCCTGAGATGTTGGAGGTGACTGTAGACGCCCAGAAGGCCCTGTCGTGTGTCTATTGGCTCAAACAGCGCTTTGGCATGGCTTATGTGATCGACGTTTTGAGAGGCAGCGGCCCCAACCATGAGCGCATTTTGCAGCGGGGCCACGACCAAATCAGCACCTACGGCATTGGCGCTGATCAGAGTGCCGATTATTGGCGCAACCTGCTGCGGCACTTGGTTCACAGGGGCTTTCTCTCCCAAGATGTGGGCGATTATTCGGTGCTCAAATTATTGCAGCCCGCCAAAGCCCTGATGCGTGGCGAAGAGAGCCTGATCATGGCCCAGCCCCGTGTGCGGGCACCCAAAGCCCCGAAAGAGAAAAAAGGCAAACGCAAAGCCTCAGAATTTGACTACAATCCCTCGCTGTTTGAGCGTTTGCGCAAGCTGCGCAAAGAACTCGCCGATCAGGCGGGCATTCCCCCGTATATGATTTTCAGCGATGCCACCCTGGCAGAAATGGCAGATAAACAGCCCCAAAGCCGCGAGGCAATGCTCAAGATCAGTGGCATTGGTGCCCACAAGCTGGAGAAGTATGGCGAGGCGTTTTTAGAAGTGTTGAAGTAGGTGTTAGGTTCTCGGGGTTAGGTTTTAGGCAAGGATGGGGAGTCCAGTTGGTTTTGGTTTTTAGATGTTGGGCTGAAACATTTCTGTGGGCGTTTAGACCCGGACATTCAACCCATCGTCAGAATGTTAAATATGCGCTTGGATTTCCTGCATAAGGTAGCCAATCACTACGTTTTAAACTATTCATAAATCCATATCGAAGCTCTGAAGTATAAAGAGCCTCATGCGTAGGAAAGGTACGAGCCGTAAACATGAGGACAGCAGTGCTATAGTCAAGAACCGGCATTTAAGCATGTCGATTTTGAGGAAAGGGAATGCCGGTGTGATGAACCCGATTTGCAAATCTTTGCCAAGCTCTGATAGACGGGATTCCAGGCTATTTCCCCGAGCGAGAAAACAGTGCCGCTGAGACCCTTGCGGGCATGTGGGGCAGCTATCTGGTTTTGGATGCTGAAAAAGCCGATGAATCCGATATGATATATTAAAGTTTTGCAAGTTCATGAAGGGCAAAAATTGTACTAATATTCAATCCCAAAAGAAGAAGGTAATAATTATGCATCAAATACTTATGGCACTTTTGCTTTTGGCCCTCTTAGGCTGTCAATCTTGTGTTGGGCCGTCGAATACTGTCTCTTCATCTAGTCCCAAACCAACCCCTTCTGCTTCAGTTACCCCTAGCCCAATTAAAACACCAGACACGCCAATTTCCCCTTCACCTACAAATACGAATTCACCCAACGTAATGCCTTCATCTATTCCTGAGTCTGAAATTTATGGGTGCTGGAATTCTGATGACGCCACAAAAGAACTTTGCTTCGGAGAAGTAGCGATAAATCCTCAAGTGCCCATTTATACTAATGTTTTCAAAGCAACAAGTGGCGGACTCAAGGTAATTGACCAGGATGGCAAAGAGCTACAAAAGTATTCCGATGAGATTCAAGGGGTATTTGAAATTTCAGATGGAAACCAGAAAACTGGAGAAAAACCAAACTTATTCCGGATATCTCCTTCCAATCTAAATTATACACAAGCGCCTTCATGGGTATGTTCAACAATATCAACGGATTCTCAAGGTATGATTGCCTTTTCACAGTTTATGGAAGCAACGGATTCAGATAGTTGTAAGGACTATAAACCCTTAACAACTGGAGTAACCTTCTGGAAAAAAAGCCTAAAGAAATAAAAAAATGAAAACTTTCAAATCAATTTTGAGGTGTTTTGATGTCCCTTCTCAAATCCAGTAAGATTCTGTCTTTTCTTACATTAACTGTGATTTTAACGGCATGTTTGCCAACAGCAGCCACACCACCAACCTCCCCAACTCCGATTCCTACAACTCATCCATCGAGTATACCCGAGTCGAAAATTATAGGTTGCTGGGTACCTGGAAGCTACCGTACCTTATATTCCAGTATCTGTTTTGAATTTAATGATGGTGCGAAATTGGGGGAGCTTAAGCGTTATTACGTTTATGATGAATATACAGTTGATGCAAGGCAAATATATTCTCATAAATTATTAGGTTATTCAGGAAAATTTGAAATAACAAATGGTGAGTCTGGAACCCCTTACAATGTTCTAATCTTTTCTCCAACAAGTGGATCAGATGAGCCAACGATTTGCTCTCGTATTTCTCTCCCCATTGAGGCAACGTCTTTTGAAAATATTGAACAGATATTTATTGAGGATTTTGTTTATGAAAACAAGGATTTTGAGAGAATGGATTCAAGGTGTTCTAATCTCCCAGAATCAACAGGAAATCCTAATTTTTGGGTAAAAGTAAAAGAGCCTTAATTAACTCCCACCCCCAATTTAAGCCCTCCCGGCTAGCCTTTAGGCTGATAACAAGGAGGGCTTTTATTCATGCCAAATTCAGATACCCCGAACACACCCCCAGCAGACACCGGCAACCCGCCTCAGTTTGATGAGGTGGTGCTGCAGTTGCAGAAAGATCCCGCAGGCATTCAAAAACTTCTGGATGAAAAGCGTGGTGCTAATGGTGAAGCCAAAAACCTGGAGCTGGAATTGCTCAAGAAAGACCTGTGCAAACACAGCGAACTCGGCAAAAATTTGCAGGGCCAATGGTGGGGAAGATGATGCAATTGTGTTCCGATGAACCGGATGTCACATGCCAAGCTGCTCATCCGGTTGGCAGCAAGGGTAGCAGAGGTTAGAATACCTGAGCCAATGACAGGGGCTTGAAGGTACTTAAATGGATTCTGAATTTCGTCTGCGCATCAACCGCGACAGTCTGGCCGCCTCCCGACGCACGCAAGGCCGGGAGCAAGTCTATGTCTTTTCCCACGACGGTCGCCCGATCAGTCTTTTTGAGGGCGGGGATTTTTATCAGCGGGGCTTGAGCAATGCCTGGTTACACAAAGGCCGTGAGAGTGTGGCTGGCAGCATCCGGCGTTTTCGCCGTGCGCTACCCTTGGAGCAGGCGGAAGCGCATTTAATCCAGGTTCACGCAGATCTCAGCAGCCAGCTAGCGGCTGGCTCCTTCAGCCCAGACCAGGCCGAGGCCGTGACAAAGATACTCGATTGGACACCCGCTCGACTGCGGGAACAGGGCCACCAATTTGCTGAGATTTACCAGCCCATCAGCATTTTGCCGCCTGACCAGTACCTCGGAATCGTGGCCCAGCTCACGGTGGGTTGCTCGTATAACGCCTGCAACTTCTGCAATTTTTACAAAGACCGCAAATTCCAGGTGCGCAGCACTGAGGCTTTTTCTAAGCACTTACAGGCAGTACAGGCTTTTCTGGGGCCATCTGCGGCGATGCGCAAAGGACTATTTTTGGCAGATGGCGACGCTTTGATGACACCGCAGCCCTTGCTCTTGAAAGCCATGATGCTCCTGCGCCAGACCTGGCCAGGTTTGCCCATTTACAGTTTTATGGACGCTTTTCGACCCCAAGCCAAAAGCCCTGAACAGTGGCGAGAGCTGCAAGAACTCGGCCTGAACCGCGTTTACCTTGGCATCGAAACCGCAGACCCCGACTTACTCGCGTTTTTGCACAAACCTGGCAGCCCAGAGCTGATGCAAAGCGAATGCCAAAAGCTCAAAGCGGCAGGACTGAACCTGGGTTTGATCTTTATGATCGGAGCGGGCGGTCAGCAATATGCCCAGGCTCATTTCAAAGCCTCCACAGCACTGCTAAACGCCTTGCCCCTCGACAAACACGACTTCATTTTTCTGTCTGAATTTGTGCCCCACCCAGATCAGCCTTACTTTGAACAGGCTTTGCAAGCCGGACTGATCCCCTTGTCTGAAATGCAATTAGAGCATGAGATTCAGCTCTGGCGAGAGGCCTTAAAAGGCCTGCCCGCCAAGTGTGTGCCCTATCATCTGCAGGAATTTATTTATTGATTCAGCTCTTGAGGTCTTTGCTCAGGTCTTTGCTCAGGTCTTTGCTCAGGTCTTTGCCCAAGCGCTCCAGGGTCTTTTCAGTGACCACAAAATCCACGTTTTCGGTTTCGGTCTCTTCGCGTTTGTAACGTTTGCGCTCAAGCTGGGCCTGGCCGTCTTTGTGGAGTTCCATTTGGAAATACTCCAGCTCTTTCGGATTGCTTTGGGGCTCGTCACTGCGCAGGGTGACCACCTCATGGGCAGAATCGGTTTCAACCACGCGCAGGTCTTCGTCGAGATAGGTGATTTTTTTGGCCAAGTCTTCGGCTTTTTGCACCAGGGCCTCAAAATTGTCGGAGGCTGTTCCCTGGGCGCGAATTTTGCGCACCTTGCTGCTCAGGCGATCTTTTTCGATCTCTTCGATTTCGAGATCGTGGCGCTGGGTTGTGGGCAAATCTGTCATACACCGTGCTCCTGTCTGTTTTGGGCAAATGGCTTTGGACCCTGATTAAAGTATAACCGCTCACACGCATTTGGCGTGAGAGGGTTAAACTGGTCCCTGTGCGTGCAAATAACTTTGCTCGAATGTTTGTTAGAATGAATGCCCATCCGAATCACAGAGGTAGCTTGACATGAAACGCCTGTTCACCCCATTTTTGGCCCTGAGTCTGCTTTTGGCAGCGGTTCCGGCCCAAGCTGAATTTAGCACCCCCTCCGAAACCCTGGTTATTTCAGTTGAGGAGAGCACTGCCAGTGGGGCTTTGCATCAGGCCCAACGGCAGGCCCTGAGCCGGATTGTCGAAGCCTATCTGCGCAGCAAAAGCCCCGTGCCTTTGCGCAATCCCATGCTGATTCTCGATGAACTCGGCCCCAAAGCCCTCAGTTTTTTTGAAAGCCAGCAGTTTTTAGAACAAAAGAGCAATCAGCTGAATTCTGCCACGGTCAAAATCCAGTTTAAACTCAAAACCAAAGAATTGACCCAGGCCGTGGACAAAGTTTTGGCCGGCTTGGAAACAGCCAAAAACAGGTACCGGATTGCCGTTTTGGTCTCAGAAAGCCTGAATGGCCAAGAACAGGGCGAATCCTCCCTGCGTTTGGAGCTGGAAAATGCCCTCTTAAAACAGGGCTATGCCGTGCTCGACTCGGAATACAGTGAAAAAATGCTCAGCAATAAACGGCAGACCCTGCGCCAATTGCTGCACAACCCCGAAAAAGCCGCAGAATTGGCGCAAGAACAGGGGGCAGATATTGTCTTGGTGGTCAATAATGCCGTCAAGCAAGAGCGCAATGCCCAAAACCAGCCCCAGCTCTCGGCCCATGTGGTGTTGCGGGCGATCTTGGCTGCCACCGGGCAAAAACGCCTGAATCTGGAAGAGTATTTTGTGGTTCAGGGCCCCACTTTGGAGCGCATGTTGACCGAGGTTGGCAAAAATGCAGGCGCTGAATTGGGGGCGCGATTGAGTGATGATCTGCTGGCGCTGGCCGCCAAAGAAGTCAAAAGCCAAGCCCTGAGCGCCACGTCCGGGGCCACCCAATCGATGCAATTGGTGATCAACGGGCTCAAAACCTACCGCCGCCAGGCCTTGCCCCTGATCAAGGTTTTGCAGGAGATCCCAAGCATTAAAACGGTGGAACTCCGGAGCCAGGGCGGGGAACAGGCCAGCTTTTATCTGACCTTTGAAGGCAGCCAAGCCGATTTAGAGAACAAGCTCTGGAATAAACTCGATGGCATCGACGCTTTGGCCCGCCTGGATCGGGAGGCTGCGGCTGAAAACACCGTCTATCTGACCTTTAAACCCCCAGCCAATGTGGTCCTGGCAGGCATTACCGACTACCGCAAGCAGGCCTTGCCCTTTATTCGCTTCTTAAAAACGGTGGCCCAGGTCAAAGAGGTGGAAACCCATAGTTTCGGCGGTTCTGAACTGGTCTTACACGTCTATTACAACGGCCTGAGCAGCGATCTCGAACGCGGCATTTGGGACAAACTCGAAGCTGAAAAAGACTTTCCGGCACTCTACCGCGACCCCAGCGGGGCAGGGGAGATCAAATTCAGTCTGTTTAATGGCCCCTTGCTCAAATCCAAATAAAAGGATCCCCTATGCCCTTAATGCGTTTACCTTCACGTCTCTCAACCTTGGCTCTCTTGCTGCTTTTCGGGGCCACTCATGCACCTGCGGGTTTGGCCATTTCTGTGCCTGTTGCAGAACCTTTTCGCGTGGCAAGCAAAGTCACCAGCCCCGCTGCAAAGCCTGCCACCAACCCCAAATGGCAGGCCTGGGTCGAGCGCTATTTTAATGGTTATCTGCAAAACAACCCCACGTATGCGACCTATCTCGGCAAACACGACTTTGACCACGCTTTGGAGGATTATAGCCGGGCCGGAGTTGAGGCAGATATCCGCGAGAACCGGCGCTATCTGAAAGAATTGGCGGCCTTTTCGCAGGCACAACTCAACCCACTCGAAGCCGAAGACCGCGAATTGCTGATCGCCCATTTAAACGCGCAATTGCTCGAAGCAGAACAGATCCGGGGCTGGGAAAAGAACCCAGATACCTATGCAGGTGGAGCCAGTGAGACCATTTACACCCTGATCTCGCGCAGTTTTGCGCCGCCTGAGCAACGCCTAAAAGCGGTGATTGCCCGAGAACAGAAAATTCCTGCCATTTTTGCCGCCGCCCGCGCCAATCTCAAGAACCCGCCGAAGATCTTCACCGAGGTCGCGATTGAGCAAATCCCCGACATGATTCCCTTCTTTGAAAACGACGTACCTGCAGCCTTTCAAGCGGTGAAAGACCCCGTATTATGGGCCCAATTTCAGACAAGCAACCAAAAGGTGATCGCCGAACTCAAAGCCTATTTGGAATGGCTCAAAAGCGATTTGCTGCCCCGTTCAAATGGGGATTTTCGCATCGGGGCTGAGAATTACCGCCAAAAACTGCTCTTTGATGAAAAGGTGGATTTGCCTTTGCAACGCCTCTTGGAAATTGGCTATGCAGATTTGCGCAAAAACCAGGCCCAGTTTAAAGCCGTGGCCGCTCAATTGGATCCCAAAAGCAGCCCCGATGAAGTCTTGGCCGCGCTGGGCAAAGACCATCCAGCCCCTGAAAAGCTCTTGCAGAGCTTCAGAGATGTGCTGGGCGGCATTCAGGACTTTATTGCTCAAAAGCAGATCCTCACGATTCCCTCCAAGGTGCCGCCCCTGATAGCAGAGACCCCTTCATTTATGCGGGCCATGACCTTTGCCTCAATGGACACACCGGGCCCCTTTGAAGCCAACGCCACCGAGGCGTATTTTAATGTGACCCTGCCTGATCCGACTTGGCCAGCGGCAGATATTGCGGAGTATATGGCGGGCTTTAACTATGGCGTGATTATCTCGACCGCGATTCACGAAGCTTATCCCGGCCATTATATTCAGTTTCTCTGGGCCAAGCAGGCCCCCAGCAAGGTGCGCCAGATTCTCTCTGCAGCCAGCAATTTTGAGGGCTGGGCCCATTATTGTGAGCAGATGATGCTCGATGAGGGCTACGGCGAAGGCGATCTGAAACTGCGCCTGGGACAATTGCAAGACGCCCTGCTGCGCAATGCCCGTTATATTGTCGGCATTCAAATGCACACTGGTCAGATGAGCTTTGAAGAAGGCGTGGACTTCTTTGTCAAAGAGGGCTACCAATCACGCACCAATGCCCTGCTCGAAACCCGGCGTGGCACCTCAGATCCGACCTATCTCT
>CAZRFI010000019.1:0-27935 GCA_964598905.1 uncultured Candidatus Sericytochromatia bacterium
ACAGGAAAAGATCGCGGCATGATATGGCCACTTTTTTCTGGGGGGCTGTACTTAGGATTGAGATAGGTGTCTCTGGCATCCTTGTTTGAGCCCTGACCAGTTGAAACTCTGTTTGAAGGAATCTGAAAAATGGAACTAAGCGTATCCAAGCCCTCGTTTACGATGAACCCAATCCCGAAAGGCGTGAAGCAATGTCAAATTTAAGAATTCAAAATTCCAACCTGCACGTTGAAGCTGTAAAGGCCATCCGCCAAGGGATCAAACTCGACGACAATGAGTTGCGTGCTCAGCTGACCCACGACGGCCTGGATGAAGTCGTCTTCCAGAAGGGCAATGATGTCTTTATTGCCTACGGCACGAACCTGGACCTGAGCCAGCTCAAAGTCAATGCCGATGAATTCAGTCAAACCGGAGATCAGCAGGGCCAGTTGTTTGCAAACAACCAGCCCATCCAGGTTCTGTTTGTGGATGATGAAAACAAGGAATCCTTCTGGGTATCACCTTACAAAGCCATTGCCAAACTCCTTGACGACCCAGCAACCAAGGCTGCCGCAACTGGCTTTATCGGCGGCGTGATCTCCGGTGTAACTGCCAAGAGCAGCTTGAGTGAGGTCTCCAAAATAGGCCTCTATGCCGGGAGTGGCCTGGGAACCGCCGCCGCCAGTCTGCGCGGTGAAGCCGAGATTCAGGATAAAAATTGGAAAGGTATGGCCGTCACAAGCGGTTTCTTGGGTTATACCGGTGGCCATATCGCAGGTCGGTATCTGCATGGCGCCGCCGATTATGTCGCACATAATCCCAAGGTTGCGATCGGCGTTGCTGCCGGTACAGCCGCCGTGGTGGGCGCAGGCCTGTTGCTGGACGCAATCTCCGATTCTCGCAAAGTGCCCAATTATTCAGTGGTTCAGGAAATCACGCGTTAGGGAGTAAAGCTTATTCCTTCTTCCAACAAACTGGTAAAACAGCAAACGGTTTACCAAGAATACAATTTCTGAGGTCACTCAATGAAAGTTCTGGCGCTACACCCTATTCAGGTCACCGTGCCTCTTGCCGCTGAAGCCATAGCCCAAGCCGATTATCCAAGCGTTCAGGGTCTGAGTGAGATCCCCAAGCCCTATGCAGATCCGCCGTCCCTCAAAGATCCGGTCACGGGCAAACCAAACTGGCATATCGTCTCACAGTGGCATGATCAACCGGATGCAAGGAAGGGCGAAACTTGGCAGGGGTTTCCAACCCACTCCCCGGCAGTCTCACTGCAGTACTATATGTTGCGCAGAAAAGAGAAATGACTTATGGGTGGTTCGTTTCGATTCATTTTGACAGGCAAAGCTTGCCTAGGCTGATAAATTAACTTATAGATTTTAAAATAACGGATAAGATTGGAGCTTTTATGTCTTCTATTCAGAGTGTTAATTCGCAAAATACAGTATTTCCCACTCAAACAAGGCCTGTTTCAAATTCTGAGCCCCCCAAGGTTGTCGCTCAGACCGTTGAAATGAGATCAGATGCCGTCAGCATCAGAACGGGTATCTTACCAACTTTTAAAGGTGGAGGGCTTGGGTTGCTTGCTGGGGCTGGGGGTGGAATGGGCGTGGCATTTGCAATTAATGCTGCGACCCATATGGGCAGCGGGGCTTTGGCTCTGATGGCGATTCCGATGGTAGGAGCACCAGCCGGTCTGGTGGCAGGCGCTGTAGCCGCAAATATCACAGATAACAAAACAAAAGGGGCGATGGTAGGAGCCGGTGTGGGTGCCCTAATCGGCGGTGCAGCGGGCCTCCTGTTCACTGGCGGAAATGTGAAACTTGCCTTTATGAGTGCCGGGGTTGGGGCTGCCTTTGGTTCCGTGGGTGGCATTGCCGGCGCCTCTGTCGCCAAGCACAACTAGTTCATGCCGCGAAAAAAAGGACCACTCATGGGTACATGGCTTGGATTCTGGCCTGTTTTGCCACTGGCCGGCCTGGCTTTGGAACAGTGCTCTTTCACAGCCAAGCTCAAGGTCTTCAGAAACAAAGAGGGCATTGACCAAAAAAATCGCGGGACCTGTGGTGCAGCAGCTTTGCAGATGAAACTGGCAATTGAACGCCCAGGGCAATATGTCCGCATGCTGACCCGTCTGGCTCAGGAACAGGCGGTCACAATGCCTTCAGGTAAGGTGTTGATCCCCAATAACACTTGGCGCGGAGATGCTTCTGATCAACGCACTCTTTCGGCCAGGATCATGCAAAACGCGATGGTGAATCTGGCTCTGGATGCCTATCTCTGGCCAGGAGCTAAATTTAACAGCGCAACGCCTCAAAAGACAGCTTCAAGTTTAAACAGCATCGAACTGACCCATGCCACAGAAGAGATTTTTGGCAGCACAGACTACGACACCCAACTGGCCGGAAGGGCTGATGGAAACGAGCTGTACCAACTATTAGAAGACGATCTCAGCAGCGGAAGAACAGTATCAGTTTCTTTTGAGGGACATACTGTTCTGGCCGTAGGCCTGGACAAAACCCAAGCAGAATCCCAGATCATCCTGAATTCCTGGGGCAAACAATATAGCATGAGCGCCACAGACTTTAAAAGGCATGTGCGCACGCTCGGTACTTTTGATGATCCTGGAGAGGACAATCAAATTCTCCCACAGGGGCAAAAACAGATTCTGGGCGATCAATAAGGTGTCAATGAAAGTTTGGGCAAGACAGGCACCCCTGCTAAAACCGAATCAGTTAATAGCCTATAGGATGGAATAGGATGAAGCACTTCTTTCTTTTAATCGGCCTTACTGCCGTTCTGGCCACATCTCCTGTTGGCGCAGCCGAGGTTTCTCCTGTTCCAGAGATACCCCGGCTGAGCTTGAGAGCTGGAACTTCCGTCCTTTTGGGACCAGGTAATCCTTTATTTGATGATCAGCTCGAAATCTCCTGGCGTCATCCAATCGCTGAAGACCATCTGGATATCTTCTTCAGAGGTGCTCTCCTCAGAGGCGCTAATCTGCTCAAACCATCCCTGGCTATTGGGGGACGCTGGTATTTCCTAACAAAGGGTTCCTTGCAGCCCTTTGTCTCCTTGCAAGTTGGCACCTCATTCGCCAGTCTGGTTACACTTACCCCCTATTATGGACAATTTCAAAAAACGGGTTTCTCTTCGCTGAATCCTCTAGTCAGCCTGGAAATCGGTACCGACTGGAACTGGACTCCCAACCTGGGAGCAACGATCTTGCTCCAGGCAGGATATCCACTTCTTTTCGCCCCTGAAGTGGCCTTGAAGCTTTCAATTTGATGCAGGATTCCGCAAATAGTGATCACTCATCCCAAGCGTTGGTTGCGACTTCGGTTAAACAAACTAAAAAAAAATTGAAAAAGAATCAAAAACAAGCTAATTCGCATCTAAAACAAGTTATTTTACATTTTAAATAATTCTTAACATCCATTCTGTCACAGCCGATGCAGGCGGTTCGAATGGATATCGCTTGCGGCTCTGGAAAAAAGAACTGCAAGGCTTTGCGGATAAAACGGGTCTGACGCTGACCATCTGCCATTATCCCCCCGGAACCAGCAAATGGAACAAGATTGAGCACCGGCTTTTTTCTTTCATGACGGCCAACTGGAAAGGCCACCCGCTTACAAGCTATGAGGTCATCGTGAATCTCATTGGCGCCACGACGACCCAAATCAGGCCTCAAAGTCTATGCCATGCTGGATGAACATCTCTATGCCCTTCACCAAAAGGTCTCAGACGCCGAAATGAAAGCCCTTTTGATTCTGCCGGACCCTTTTCACGGTGAATGGAATTACGACATTGTTCCAAGATGAATTATTCAATGCATTATTATTTTCCGGACCCTAAGCATGGGGGTTGCGTCGACGGACCAGAGCGTCCCACTTTGGTAAGGAGGACATTGTAGCAACAGATTGGCCCGAATCTTGTCATCCAACCAAGGCAGACGATAGCTCCCTTCGACTTCAATAGCGTATAAAATAACAAACGGCATTGGAGCCAGGAACGTGTTGCGGGCTTCTATCTGCCAGCGCTGAATTTGAGCTGCCACATTGGCGGGCTTTTTATCAGGCTGGATGCCAGGCTCCTTTGCCAGGCTAGGTAAGCTGTTTCCAAGGCAGCAAACAGTCAAGCCAACCATCAAAAATGGAATTCTGTCTCTCATCCTGCTTCTCCTGTTATGAATAAATCGCCCATTTGCAAATAATTTGTTCCCCCGATACACCTGACAAAAATCGGGAGACAACAGAGATAGTAGAGGAAAAGGATGCGTTTTTCAATTGTCCTTTGGGGTAATGTTTTCGCTGTTGGGCTGATCGCTACGATTCTGCTTTTTTTTCAGAGGAGCGAGAAATCAGTCCAGATTGACTGGCAATTTTAACTGCTTGCAAGCGATTTTTAACATTTAGTTTCTTAAAGATATTTTTATTGTGCATTTTGATCGTATTCAAAGTTACGCAGAACATTTCTGCGATCTGCTGATTCGTATACCCTTGCTGCAGAAGGTTCAGTATTTGCAGTTCTCTTTGAGTGATTTTTTTGGGGGCATCTTTCAGATCCGTGGGCTGGAGATCGGATAAATACGATTTCAGTTTTAAATCCAAAATCGAGTTAATCTCTGGTTCATTGAGGATGTAGGAGATCAGATCCGGGTAATAAACCAATTCTTCAATCAATAAGCCATATGTCTTCAATTGCTGTGTAGCAAGCAAAACCTCATGCAACTTATTTTTAAAGCCTGGATTGGCCTGCGCATAAAACAAGCAAAGTTGCAAGCAGGAAAAAATATATTGGTACAAAGGGGCTGCATTTTTTTCGAGGTAAAGTCTGAACGTCTCCAATAGACTTTTGGCTTTACTGATTTGTTTCAAGAAGAGGTAAGCATGCATCAGGCCTTTGATTTCATGGCTAAAGATTAAATTGTCATGGCTCTTTATTCTGTTTTCGAGTTGACTGATTTGGGCTTGAACAGCATTTGCCTGACCTGTGCGAATATGCAATAAAAATTGGAGGTAAAAATAAAATGGCTGATATGCAGCCGATAATGGAAAGTCATAACTGGATGCACGCCACTTGTTCAGCATTTCTCTGGCAAGTTCAAATTCACCTGTACCAATCAGCACTCTGATCGGTGTAAAAAAGACTGAGATTGAGCTTTGAGCTTGAATATTATAGGAATTCAACTGGGAATAAGCCAGCCATTTTCGCATTTCATCCAGGTCGTAATGTATAAAAGCGGATAACACCAAATGATTCAATAGCAATTGAGCATTATCGTTGTTTTTTAACTCGTATTGATTGTAAACAGAAAATGCCGTGCGGTAATTTTCTTCGGCTGTTTGAAAATCAGCCATGATAGCAAAATATTGCCCTCTATAAATATAGAGTTTAATAACATAGTCATAAAATTTACATTGTTGCAGCAACAAAATAGAGTTATCGAAATAGAGAAAGGCTTCTTGATACCGATCCAGAATCATGAGGCTGGTGACCAGATAGTAGGAGATCAGCCCTTTTAAAACAAGGGGGGTATTTGCCTGAATCAGAGAGTAGGCCTTATTACTTGCGTTGTATGTTTCTGCCTCGAGATCTTGCAGTCGCTCAACGGCGGCCAGGCTCAATTCCTGCAACAAAGCAAAGGGGACACCTTGCTCGACCCATCCGGCCTCGCTGAATAAGTCATTTGCTTCACTGCGCTTTAGGATATCGTGCCAGTGAAGCGCTTGTTTGATATCCTGCTTGTCCGCAAACAACAGAATGAGGGCCAGCAAGGCAAATGGGGCATCCAATAACTCATCATCTCTAAAATGATCTGCCCAGTGAATCAAAGTATCAAACGACCTGTTTATGAGCATCTCAAGCGCATGAGCATTGAGCATTTTCAGGTTCCATTTTCTGTTCCCTGATTGCACTGCATAATAGGCCGCTTCTTCAAAGTAATCCTGTTTCAGGTACCAGCATGTAATCTTCTCAAATAACGCATTTCGATTTCCCTGCGGCTGTTGGTACAGACTGGCAGATAGATAATTTTTTATCACCGGAAGTATCTCATACCAGTCGTGCTCAGAGTCACGACTGACGAAATTGAGCCAATTTTGGCGTTGTAACACTTCCCATGCAGCATAGAAATAATCCTTACCCAGAATCTGACTGGCTAAATTCTGGTTAAAAATCCTCAGGGTCGACAACATCACCAGACTTTGCTGAATCGTGTGGTTGAGGCGATCGTATTCCTGTGCAAAGGGATTGATTTTATCTGGCCGTCCGCTCAAGGGCAATTTGGATTTTGTGTTAATCCCCTGGGCAGCTAACCAATCCAAATAAATGGGCTGGCCTGCCGTGATATGCGCAAGAAACTGTGTCTCAGACGACTCTAGCTTGATTCCGTATAAATGGTAAAGTTTATCAATTTCATCATGTGTCATCGCCATTTCTTCGGAAAGGATATACCTATCAATATTATAACAATGAAGGTGGGGGGAGGACTCCCTTCCTGAAACAACAAATTTAATTTTTTTTGAATGATTTTTTAAAATATATAACAAAACTTCATTTACAGAAAATTTGAAATAAATAGTTTCCTGAATTTGATCCAACACAATTATGATGGACTGATTAAATTCGTTAAGTCTTAAAAAAAGATATTCCAGAAAAAAATAAGGGTCCAGCTCATAAGATAAATGCTCCAACGCCGGAGGAAGCCAATCAAAATCTGGGAACTGCGATAACAGGGCATAGCTCAGATTGCGGATCAATCGATAGGGATTATTGTCTGATTGATCCAGCGTAAACCAGACGAGTTCACCCTGGAACTGAGCAGCCCACTGAGCCAGCATCACGGACTTACCACTCCCCCCTGGCGCAATGATATGCAGACAATCAGACTGTTCTAGGAAAGCATCCAATTTCATCATCAGCCGGGGGCGATGTAGCCAATTTAATTGGGGTTCAGGTTTTTGCCATTTACGGTATAAAAAATTGGCGATACGGTTATTTTCGATCACAGCAATCTTTTATTCCCTTGTGAAAAGAATCTCCCGAATCGAAAAGGTTCAAGTATGAGTCCGAACCAGCTTGCTGTTCACGACGCCATGGCCCTATCTGCTGGGTATTCTTTAAAGTGGTGATGCGGGTTGAGATCTGAGATTCAAAGAAGATATCGAACCCTTCCTGTATCTGTGCCTTACCAAGTATCGCAGACTTCAGTGTTTTCATCGAAATGAAATCCCACTTATCTATACTTGACATAATCTAATCTATATAGTATATCACATGTGGTATGTCATTAGGTTTGAAAATCCGTCATTCCGGCGACCTGTCCTGAGCGTTCGACTGAGCTCACGCCGAAGTCTAGCCGAATGGAAAGCTGGAATCCACAGTCGCAGATGGCTTCAGGATCCTGCAATTGGCTTCTGCTGTGGACCCCGGCTTTCTCAGGGGGCAGTCTGTTTATTGATGGCATCATTCATAGCATAAGCATCAAGCACATTCCAAAAATACACACCAAGGCCCAGCAAAGCTGAAGCCAGTAAGCCGTTGATCATGTTTTGCACTGAGCCGCCATTGCTCTTAAAAAAGAACATGCCACCAAGAGAAAGAACCATGCCTGAGAGAAACAGCATACCTCTTTCGGGCTTGCCCATTAAAATTTGTCCCCCGCCTGGAATGAGCAAGGAGACGAGCCAAGTGCCCTCAGCAGAAGCGGCTTCAGTGGATTGTCCCATAATTGATAAGGGCGCAAAATCGATGTGATTTGTGGGTATGATGGGCTCAAGTTCGATGGATATTGTTTGAGATTCCTGAGTAGAAAGGCTCAGAGTCGGCTGAGCCAAAAGGGGCAATTCTAACCCCATCACCAAAACGAATATGTTAATTAATATTATTATATGTCTTTTCATTTAAAATCACTGCTTTTCTTAATTATTTCTATATAACAGAAAATATTTCATGTTTATAAATATAGTAATATGATTATTTATCAAGTTTCCTGCCAAATAGCCTGCTCTGCAGGAAGAACACACCAATCTGTTTCAAGTGAGAGCAATCTCCCTGTAGACGCTTCCACGTCCTCAGCTTCTTTCGCCTGAATCCTCAACTCAGGCACCTCATTTAGGGCATAGTTTCCATGATGTAAGTAACTCGACCAGAGGCTCAGAGAAAGAAAACGCTGCTGATTTGCAAGACTCTGGCTAAATCGTCCACCTAACATGCCAGGAGCAACTTCTATAGCAGGCTTCCAAATCCTTTGCTGCACAGACTCAAAATGAGATATTCTGTCTGGGTAGATGGAACAGTCATCGATACGGAGACAACAGGCCTTCAGCAGGGCGTGGTACAGATCTGGTTCTGTACCACGCAAGGATATCTCAGAGTGGAATAAGGCCACTTCTAAGCAATTGTATGTGTGAGCTTGCTTATTTACAGCCATCAGGCCGTCATGAATTTCTCGCATAAAATGCTCGTAATAAGCCAAATTTTGCCAAATACTCAAGATACAAACTTGTCTCGGCCGACCTTGATCCCAGCCGCCCAATTGACCAAGAAAACCAGGCACCCAGGTCAATGCCCACCAATGGGATTGAGCATGAGAAAATTGTGTGCGGGCAGAATCCGATATCTGGCAGACCATCCACTTGAGTAACATCATTCAAAATCCTCTTCAAACGTCTAATTTTTTGCTAGGTTCTCAAATTGCACGACAACCTAACTCCACCGGCAAATTTTGAGCGACCTCTAACCGAATGAGGGCTTGCAGAATTTGCTCTTGAGACCAGGGATAGCCAACAAGATTCAGAGGCCCTGGTATGGGCAGAATGATCTGTGCCACACCAGGCAATCAGAAGTCCGTTGAGAAGCTGTAATTTCATCCAAGAGGGCAATAAACTTGAGCAACTCCAGCGCTTCACATAAGCAGTACAACAAGTGCAAAATGACCTACAATCTCAAGGCAAGGCGATTTCCTCTCTGGAAATCGCCTAAGGCTTTATGGCTTTATTTTGTTTGCTCTGACGGGAGCAGGGTATCCTTCATGCCATTCTTGTAGTAGAACATCATGCTAAAGACTTTTCCCTCATTCAAGTCCAAGACTTGATCCTGGTTCAGATCTCTACGTTGAAATTCAGCCACTGCAAAGGCTTGAAGAATGGTATCCTTGGCTGGCCTGTTGGCTATCGTTTCCATTTCTGAACGTGTAATTTTTTGATCTTTGTTCAGATCAAAAGGCAAACCCTGTTTCGCATAGTACTCCATAAAATTTTTCATTGAATCAATATCTGCTGTGTAATGAAGAGGTGGGCCAGTCAACGCCTCCTGCAGACTCAAGCGCCGATCCCGATTCAGGTCAATCTGCTGAAACAGCGTTTCGTAATCATCAGCACCCGCAGAAAGCGGTGGCCCAAATTCTTCACGTGACAAAAATTGATCGTGATTCAGATCGCGAAAGACAAAAACGTCTTTTCTAACAATTTGCGAGAGCAGGTTCAGTTCCTCATCCAATGTTAGAGATTTTCTAGCCAGACTCCGATTCACCCCTGAGCTTGTTATAGCGGGAGGAGCTGACTGGGCTGTTTGTCTGCCCCCTTGTCCGCGGGACGCTGGCGCCACCAGCCCTGGCTGAGAAACCTGGCAAGCCATCAAAATTGAACTACTGATAGCCATCAAATAAAGCGATTTTAATCTCATCTTTCAAATCTCCAAATAAAAATGTATGTAAACTTTGATTGTTGAACTTCTCTAAGCGACAATCTGACGGTGAGAGCTTATACCAAAATAAATCAATGACACAAAGTATGTCATTATAGTCTTTGACTTTGAAAACCGTGTCATTCCGCTCTTGAGACGGAATCTGGGAGGCCCAAGGAATGGCTTCTGCCAACTGGACGCAGGGCGTGGCACTGGGCCTGATGGCCTTTTACGACGGGAGGGAAACCATCGCGTCAAGGGTAATTTCCCTACAAGCTATTTTTCGCAGACAAGTGCAAAGCGAAAGCCCATTCCGCAAAGACGCATCTGGCTGAGCATGTTTACGCGTGAGCTATTTCTTGCTCGCTATGCCAGTCATCGGATGCACCATAGGCAACCATCAAAGAGCCGAGGGGCTCCGACTCAGAGGCACAAAGCTTTTCCCTTAGATGATGTGGGTCTGATATTATTTTTGGACTTGTGCGACGCTGGCCCCTGCGACCCCACTCACGGAACCAAAGGCAGCTCCAATCCCAAGGCCCATCATAGCGAGTTTGATGTTTCCGCCCGAAAAAACCAGACTGGTCACTCCCCCAACCACGGCTCCCACCCCACTGCCAATCAACGCAGCCTTGGGTTTGCTTATGGTCATATTCGCGGTAACGGCGCCTGCAACCAGGCCCGCCGGTGCACCCACCAATGGAATGGCCATCAATGCCAAGGCGCCACTGCCCATATGACTTGCGGCATCAATGGCCAGGGCTACCCCAATTCCCCCACCGGCTCCAGTGAGCAGTCCGAGCCCACCCCCTTTGAGCGTGGGCAAAATCCCCTTTTTGATGATGACGGTATCTGAGGGCAGTTCAGAGGACTGCAAGCTCGTTTCGGGAGGCTTAGAATGGATGAGTGCCTTAGTAGTAACTGGAAGCGTCGTCGGCATTTGTGAATGAGTCACCTGCATGAAGTAAACCAGCCTTTCAATCGGTCCACCCCGGAAGGGTGTTTGTTGCTTAAAATTGTTTCCAAGGATCTCTGGCTTCAGTACTTGGTTTGTACCGAATGCCGAGGCCTGAACCCTGAACATTACCAGTGAAGAGAAAATAAAATTTCCCCGACTATCGCCGATCAGGACCTGGGACGCATTCAGACTGATCCAGATTTAGGCAGGGATTCTGGTACCGGACTTACTTAATCTTAGGCCATCGTCTGCTTCGATGCTATTACCCCTTAGTGTAATCTGTTTGTCCAGATGCTGGGTGAAAAAGCGCGAGCCCACAAATCGGATTTGAATCAGAGGCTGTTCTGACTCAATACGAGAGCTTTGGCAAACTTTAAGGCGGGTATTCATCCGACTCCTGCTGACAAAATTGCGTTAAATTGCGTACAAATTACGCAAACAACGGACAAGACAGACAATTAAAAAAGTGTTACATTAAAGCCTGCCAATCGAGTTGAAAACTTAAATAAATGCAGTTTGCAAGCGGTTCGTCCGCCCACCAGACAGGTCCAATCAATAGATGCATGAAAAAATCTTGGCAAAGAGTGTAAATGCCGAAATACGCACAGATTATACGAAGTGCTTCGGTCCAGGCAGTGGGTATCAATTTTTTCAAGACCCGCGCTATCTCCAGGCACTACATGATCGACTTGGCTCATCTGAGCAGCCTGAAATATATCGATAGCCGACCGGCTGGTTGGCTTGAAATGTACGTTTTGGGGCTCGAGATGCTGAGCAGACAAGGCATTGATCTAGACCTCGATCCGGCTAATTTTGTCAGAATCCGGACTCAATAGGTCCTAGGCGATTTCTTTGATTTGTTTAAATTTTACCCTGGCTTTAATTTTCCGTATCAGGACCGCTGATTCGTTCGGGGAAAATTACCCTTTAGGGGAATAGCAATTATGCCCAGCATCTCATAGGCTGAAAAAAGGTGTCTCTCTCCGGCATCGGGGATTCAAATGATTAAGTTTAAGGTGTGGTAAAGAATTAACCAAAGGTAAGAGTTTGTGCCCGAAACGTGAAAAGAAATTGCCCAGCTTCCCAAGAAATTTAAGAAGAGGAAACATGCCATGGCGTCCATTAACAGTTCTGTTCAACCCATTCAGCTGATTCAAGCCAAAAATCTGACCGTTGTCGAACAGGCCCAAAGTGCCAAGCCTTCAACTGTCAAAGGAGATGCCAGTCTCCCGCTTGATAGAAGCGTTATCTCCACCCTCAAGGGAGCCGGTTCAGGCGCCTTGGCGGCAACGTTGCCTACGCTGCCAATTGCAATCTATATGTTGAAGGCAGCCAGTTCCGCCGGGGGGACGGCCGGTATTGGGCAGGCTACGGTCGGTTTGGGTCTCGGAGCGGCGGGCGCCCTGGGAGGACTCGTGGGCGGTGCTGTCGCCGTCAATACCACGGATAGCCATTTGAAAGGGGCGCTGTTTGGCGGAGCTGCAGCTGCATTGGTTGGGGCTGCTGTCACGGGTATTATTCTTAAGTGTACGTTACCGATTGGAGGAGCCATGAACCCGCTTCCGGCCATGGGGATTGCTGCTGCTGCTTTTGGCATTACGGGTGCAATCGGGGGCGGTATGGGAGCCAGCTTTGCCCAAAGGTCACAATAAGCTGATTGCATAACTGGAGCCTGGCGGCTTTGCTGCCTATGACTCAGGCACAGCACCCCGATGCGAAATCTAGTACAACAAAAAGGAAATAACCGACCCTTTCTTTTGGTTTCCAAGCGGCTTCTTGCCTTGGCAGAAGAGGCAGCAGATCTGGTCGGGAACTTCCCCTAAGTTGTACTAGGCTGCCTCGTTTCTATACGGGTTTTATGGCTGAAGTTAGCACGATGACACGATAAGGCCACAACAAGAGGAGCATTATGGACTATGAATATTCAACGATCTGAGCTCGCATTTCAAGTGGCTAAGTCATCACGGATTTCAATGCCACCTGCACAGCAGGCTTCCAAAGATCCTGCCGTTCTCGGGACTCAAGCTGTTCTGCAGGATCAAGCCATGGCACAGAAACGGATTGGTGCTGGTTTTGAGCCTTTGGGAATGATGTTTCCTGAGAAAACGGAGCGCACAGAGCAGCAAGAATTTGAAGCACGGGCTGAATACCGCAGCGATATTGTGTTGTTTCGCGATGCTGAGCTCCAAAGTCGGGTCGCTTACTTTCAGCCGAATACTCTCAGTCTACTCGAATCAGAAGCACAGCAAAAAACAAAGGCACGGATGCAGGCCACAGCGAAACCCCAGATCGGATTCGTTCCTGCCATGGGAGGGCTCGTTGGTGAACTCCAAGATCTGCTTAGCAAACATGCCCCTGCACAGTTGCGGGCGGCTTTAAAAATTTCAGCTGCCAGGCATCCGCATACCGAGCAGTTGCTGACAGAAATGTCCAACCGAAATCTGGCAAGCCTGAACAACCTTTTTGGTTTGCATGCCATTTTTCAAGCACATGGTGCGGTGGTGATGGAAAATGTCTCACAGGTCCTGATCCAGTTTCTTGAACAGAACAAGAATTCCTTGGAGGCGGGGGAAATCATGAGCAATGCCTTAATGGATCTGGCCCTGCCATCAGATATTGATCAAAAAAATCGCGGAACTTGTGGTGCTGCCGCCTTGCAGATGAAGCTGGCAATTGAGCGGCCTGAGCAATATGTCAAGATACTGACCCATCTGGCGCGGGAACAGAAAGTAACGATGCCTTCTGGCAAGGTTTTGAAACCTAATAATAGCTGGCGGGGAGATGTTTCTGATCAACGCAATCTTTCGGCAAAAATCATGCAAAATGCGATTGTTAATCTGGCTTTGGATGCTTATCCTTGGCCTGCTGCTCAATTTAATAGCGCAACGCCTGACAAGACTCCCTCAAGTTTAAACACCATCGAACTGACTTATGCTTCAGAAGAGATTTTTGGCAGCCAGGAATACGACACCCAACTTGCGAGCAGTGCAGATGGAGAGCGTCTATATCAACATCTGGAAGACGATCTTAGCCGGGGGAGAACGGTGTCGGTTTCTTTTGAGGGCCATTCTGTTCTGGCTGTTGGCCTGGACAAAACGCAGGCTGAACCCCGGATCATCATGAATTCCTGGGGCAAGCAATACAGTATGGGTGCCACTGACTTTAAAAAGCATGTACGCACACTGCGAACCTTCGATGATGCAGGGGAGGACCTTCACATTCTTTCTCAGGGGAAAAAAATGATTCTAGGCGATCAGTGAGTTCATTACTTAATAATTCATAAAATAACTGGAAAATGGCTTTGTTGCATAAAAAAAACCTGAGCAGACTCAAAAAGAGTTAAACTCAGGGAATGAAAAAAATAACGTACAAAGTACGAAATTGGTCAGAGTATAACAAATCCCTGGAGCAAAGAGGAAGCCTGTCAGTGTGGACACCAAAAGAATTGATCGCAGAGTGGTTCAGTTCTGAGAGTCGAGCAGGAAGAGGAACGAGCCAAATCTACAGTAACAGTGCCATTGAGTTTTGCTTGATTTTACGCCATTTATACAACCAACCCTTAAGGCAACGAGCTTGCAGGAAAAACGCAATAGATTCTTCTCCAACTCCTCTATTATCCCAAAATCTTTGACAATTTCCACCCTGACCTTTACCCGTTTCAGTGGACACACAGTTAAGCAACATTTCGCTGCTCGAACTGCTCGGGGCTGAGATAGCCCAAAGTTGAATGAAGCCTTTGTCGATTGTAAAAGACCTCAATGTACTCAAAAATAGTGCTGGAAGCTTCTTTTCGAGACTCAAATACTCTATCACAACATTCCAGTTTTAGAGTGCCAAAGAACGACTCTGAACACGCATTGTCATAACAATTTCCACGCCTGCTCATGCTTTGAGCCATTCCATAACCCGTCAAATACTCTTGAAATGACTGCGAAGCATACTGTGAACCACGATCTGAATGAAATAACAGACCCAACTCAGTATTTCTGCGTTGTAGAGCCATAGATATGGCTCCTATGACTAACTCCGTTTCCATAGTTTGAGACATGCTCCAACCAACCACTTTTCGAGAGTGTAAATCCAGGACTATAGCCAGATACAGCCAGCCTTCACGGGTAGGAATATACGAGCGGCAGCCGTTGCCCGCAGGGCTTACGGATGGCGACAGCATAGCTATGTCTCCGGCCCACACTCGGTTCATTTCTGAAACTTGAAATTGGCGGTTCAAGATATTTTCGGCCACTGGCCGTGAATGGCTTGAATCTGTTGTTTTTACTCGCTTTCGCTTCATCTTTGCCTTGAGATTATTTTCTCGCATTATCCGAGCTACCCGATTATGTCCTACAGAGTAGCCTTGTTGCCTCAAACTGGCGGTAATACGAGGGCTGCCATAGCATTTGCGGCCTTGTTCATAGACTTCTTTTACTTTGGCTACCAAAAACGAATTCTCCCGGCTACGCTTGCCTGGTGACCGTTTTAAATGCCGGTAAAAACCGCTTTTGCTGACTTCCAGCAATTCTGTCATTCTCTGCACCTTAAATTGCTTGGCATGAGCAGAAATCCACTTCATACGTACTTGTGATTCTTCTGGGAGAAGATCTCTAAGACTTTTTTTGCCTTGGTTGTTGGCGAATTTATGAGCCTTACAACCGAGGACCGCATAGCGCATATTTCCCTATCCTCCTTCAGATTGGCATTTTCACGACGTAACCGGGCCAATTCGGCCTCTTGGGCTGTCATGTTTCCATGACCACGGAAGGCCTCGCCTCCAGATTGACTAAGTTCATGTCGCCAGCGGTAGATCAAGTTATTCCGAATACCTAGACTCCTTGCTGCTTGGGCTCCCCCAACTTGGTCGGCCAGTGCCAATGCTTCAACTTTGAAATCTTTACTGTATTTTTTATTTGCCATCTTTTCTTCACCTTCTGTTTTAAGTGTAAACCTCTCTTCTCAGGTGTCCACTTTTTTAGGTAAAGGTCAGTCTTGGTCAGCTCCAATTGGCTGCGGGTTTTGTGGTTCATTGAAGCAAGGGATAATCAAATGAATGGTAGACTTGAATTTTTTTTTACACTTCAACGGCAGAGCCTAGAGACATAAGGAGTAAGTGGCATATTGGATAAACAAAAGTATTTTTTATGCACTGTTTTCACCGGACATTTTATTTTTAGCTTGATTTCTATCAAAAATGTTCTTGACTACAATCTTGTGAACAGTAAATCCATAATCTTTTGCCATTACCACCCAATCTTCATCCATAGTGGCAATTTCACAGTTTCGAGGAACATGCTTTAGTAACATCCAATCTGAGAGCTTTGAGCAATTTAATGCGCCACGAGCAACTTTGTGATCTTTAATTACTTCGGGAACAACTGACCTAAATTTGCTGTCTCGCTTTGCTGCTTCTAAGCTTGAACTGGCTCGTTTTAATTCATATTCACTATTTTTCACTAATTTATGAAGAGTGCATTTAGCCTTATTTCTATTGCATCGTTCAGGCTGTGGGTATTCAAAGGATCCAAGTTCGTTTATCCAATTATGATTGGAATACACTTCATTTAACATTGAACAACCGATAATATCAATTTCTTTTATTGGCTCGTTTTTTCCGAAAATTTCCAGATAATAAATATCCATAAGATACTCGATCCACATTTCAGCCTGTTCGGCCAATACTCTTGGTTCACTTGAAATCGGATTTTGTTTCCCGATCAGAAAGCCTAGAATAATCTGAACATTTTTTGCATTTTCATGGGTAAAACCAAGTCTGGTTATTGTCGTGCCCATGTCAGGATTAGTACTCGCCGAGAGAAAGATCCTTCCAAAAGCTGAGAACCAAGTATGATAAAATTCGTATCTACTAAATTCCGCAATAAAAACTTCGATACTGGAATCGATTAGCTTTACCAGATCGGCTTTTTCCTCAGGTGGATAAAACAACCGAACAGCCTGTGCAGATGTATCAAGAAATAGATTGGCCATTGTGATTACACTGATCAATAAGCACTAATTCTCACACCACTTCTGATCAAGAGTCTTGAATAAGATTTCATCGTTGGCAAATCAATTTTGGCTGCTTGGTCAAGTTCTGATCTTGAAATATCTTTACCAAGATCCGCAAGTATTTGCAAAATGTTTGGGCTTGCTTCTTCGAAATCATTATGATGTAAGACTGTAAAAAGAAGATTCAAAGCATGAGACTTGTATTTATCTACACCATCAAGTGCTTTCCAAGCTTTTAATGCGCAGTTCTTTGCATTCAGTAGGTGTATGCCTCTTCTGTCACCTGAAAATTGGCACGCGAGGTCAAGTTGCATTTTCATCTCCTGAACAACTAAGGCAATGTCAGGATTAGCAACTTTCTCAAGTCTTTTTTCAATACTATCGATTCTTTGGTTAACATACTGAAATTCAAGAGCCGTTCTTGCTGAACTTACAGACTCAGTAGTTCTCTCTTTTAAACTTGTTTCTGATGTTCTATCTATTGGCCCTTTCTCGATTTTTACAGAAAAAACCTCAGGATTCGGGTCTTTAGATTTATTTTCTAAAATATGGACCTCACTCATATCTTCATCTCCCGAATGATATTTGAGTGTATGTCAGGCACAAATTCTCCGGCATGTAAACACAATCGTTTTGCCTCTTCAATGGAACAGTCCACTAAATAAAGATCAATGTCAGTCATTATAGATGAAAAATCCGATCTGAATTTAGTAAACGTTAAATTAAGATAACGATTTATTACATCTTCCTCTCCAAAATTTACAGAAAAATTAGTCTTGTATTTGAGGATTCTATTGCCTCTGGTTAACGTTGAATTGAAAGTTTGGCTTACAGATAAACTTTCAGACGAAATATCCAGGTATGGCTTTTGGATAATTGAATTAAGAGAATTTACACTGCTAATATGCGAATAAAGGTTTCTTTTTCCTGTATCTAAGTTCGAATTTTTGATTTGGTTTAATTGTTGAACTCGAATACCAAAACGAAGAAGCGAATCCAAATCTTTAAATTGACTTGCTATAAGATCTAGGAATTTTACGGCATAACCTACAAATACACCAAACGTACCGGGTAAAATGCTTTCTCTCTTTAAACTGGCCTGAACAATTCCTGCAACGCTTTGTGTAGCTGAGGAATGATGGTCTAGCTTGACAAATTTAGGATTAATCCCAAATTCAATATCATCAGGGTTAACTGAAGAGTCATTTGGGAAAGATTCCGCCAGAGCCTTGGCAACAAGGCCCTCTCTACCCCAAAAATCGAGTTGAGGTTTATAAGCCAGACTGATCAAAGCACTGATAACTTTAGTATTATGAGGATCCTTAACAAGTTCGAGCTTTTCTTCAGGGGTAAGTGGAGCCGTTGGCATTTCTTTACCCTCAGATTCTTTATGCTTCATAATACCTGCCTAAAGCCCTCGATTAGCTTTTAAGATTGAGAAAATTTACATCTGGTCTAAGTATAACAGTTTTCATTCAAGCCAGATTAATTGTAAATTTTGATTTATTTTAAACAAACATCAAGAGAAGAAATTTTTATTTCTTCCCCTTCTTCTGATGCAGCCCCTGCGCCACTTCTTCAGCATAGCGCTGGTGATTCAGCGCCAGCAGCCGGTCGAGCAGCTCTTGCCGCGCCGCTTCGCTGACCGTATACCGCAGCCCCTGCTTGGTGGTGTGAAAGCCATGCCCCAGCGCCAAATCGCCCCAGCCATAAGCCGCTGCCACGGCTTCGTCCATTTGCACATGCAAGCGGCGCAGCTCGGCAATTTCGGGGTGGCTCTCCCCCGGATCGTGAAAGCGGTTGTAGGTCTTGGTCAGCCCCAATTGGCTGCGGGCCATGATGCCCTGGCGGTGGGTGTAGTAGGCTTCACCGATGGATTCGAGGGTTGATTGTTGGACCTGCATGGCAGGTTCGGCTTCTGCGTCGGGCAAGAGACAGGGGGGAAAAGGGAAGGTTTCGAAGCAGTCGGAAGGGGTGTATCGAATTCGTGTTTCTAAAGTCGATCCTTTATCAATTGCCCAAATTTCATGTATAGAACAGTTTAAAAGAGAATAACAATCAAAGGTATCAAATGCTAAAACAGCAATGGCATTTGAGTATATCATTTTTGAATTGCAAAACTCAAAACATAAATATTTTGTTGCTTGAGTTGGAATTACTAATATTCTTTCTAATTTAGAGATTGTCTTATATAATAATGGTCTTTTATCAGCATAAATCCACCACTTTTCAGGCAAGGGTTTTCGTAAAATAAAATTCCCTTTTTCATCTAAACGTGTTCTCTCTGGTTTTACTAAACGAATAATTATTTCAAGCATTTCTGAATAGTCTGCTGCAACAGGACCGTTGTATCCATTGGGAGCAGAATTTCGATCTAATGGCCAATCAAAGAAACTAATTACCCAGCGACTTGGTTGTTGATTTGGGTGGCTATTGAGATCTTGTCCATTGAGATATGGATATAGAACATCCTTATTTTTTGGATTTTGCTCAATCCAGGCTAATGCTTCTTTTGGTTCTAAGGTAAAACCTAAAGTAATAGAACCTTGAAATGATTTATTATTATTAGCAATTAGCTTTTTGGGATTGCCCAATGATTTCCCTGGTACAGACAAATAAGGTGAAATTCCAGAGACTATTTTATCTTGTAAAACAAAGCTGCCATGCCATTTACCTTTGTGCCACCAGACCAGCGCCACTTCCAGATTGGCGGTGCCTGCCCATTTCTGAGATGGATGGGCTCTGAAAATCGACCCTTGGGCGTCCAGTTGATCCAGCCCCACTTCGCGGGTATCACCTTGGGCCAGTGTATTGGTTGCCACCAGCCCAAAATTGCCTTTGGCTTTAAGCAGATTGGCAGCCCGCAAGAAAAAATAAGCCACCAAATCGGCATTGCCTTTTACGCCTCCCCCCAAATACTCCACCAAATACTCTCGGTATTCAGTGCCAGATACCCCTGTGATCTTCTTTCCCCCCAAAAACGGCGGATTGCCCACCAGGGCATCAAAGCCCAGCGGCAGCGGCGCAGGCACTTCGCTTGCAAACAGCGGGCCGCTCAAGCCCGAATCGGCGTCCAATTGGCTGGGGTCGACAAAGACCTCGGGGAACTCCAGCACCCAGTGAAAGGGGCGGCGTGGCTCGCCACTGGCGGGTTCGTTACCCAATTGGGCCAGGGATTCCTGCACGAGGGTGTCGAGGGTGTGTTCACGGCTGTGGCTGTGGCTTTTGCCCACCAAGCTGATTCTGTAAGACTGGCTCAGCAATTGGCGCTCAAGCGGCTTGCCCGGCTTTTCGCGCAGGCTGGCCCCCACCAACATATCTGCATAGAGCTTCATTTCGCTCTGTTCGCGTTCGGCTTCGGCCTGCAGCAGCTCTTTTTCCCATTCGGGCAAATCGCTGCGCACAAGTTCGGCGCGCATCTTGAGCAAGGCCTTCATTTTATGCCGAATGATACTTTGCAGGTCGGTGGTGATAAAGACTTTGCCCAACTCAGGCTTTAGATGAAAGCGCTGTAGCTGGGCGATCTCACTCAGGCCCAGCAGCGAGTCGCCGCAGCGCAGGTGGTGGTTGAGAAAGCCAAAGGGCATGTCTTGGGCCAGGGTAATCAGCCAGAGCGAGAGCTTGGCCATTTCTACCGCCATCGGGTTTTTGTCCACGCCATAGAGGCAGTGCAGGGCCACCAGGCGGCGGGCGTGGTTCAGCCGCCATTGGGGGTCGCTGGGCAAGAGGCTTTCGCGGGGATCGCCTTGAGAGGGGGTGCCATAAGGCAGGGTTTGCGGCGGTGGGGTCAGGGTGGGGGCAAAGACCGCCAATTCGCCCCGTTCCAGGGCCATTTGCTGGGCTTGCCAGAGCTGTTCCATCTCACTTTTGAGCCAATCGCGGGCGCGTTGGTTCCAGGCTTGCATTAGCTTGTCGGCCAAATAGCGGCAGCTTTGCACCAAAAAGGCCCCCGAGCCCATCGCCAAATCGCAAATGCGCAAGGCCAGCAAGGTTTCTGGCGGTTTCAACTGCCATTGCTCGGGCGGCAGACCCTCTGCTGGGCCGCTGTAGACCAAGGGCTCCAAGGTGTGTTGCACCACCTCTTCACACAAAAAGCGCGGCGTATAATGGGTGCCACTCGATGCGCGGGCCACCCCCTGGGTGACGACCACCCCGCCGGTATTGACCACAAAGGGCAGGCCAAAGGCGTCTTCGCGCAGCAGGCCCGCAAAGGGCAAGACCCGTGCCAAGAGCGCCTCGTCGTTATAACAGGTAATCTTGAGCTTTTGGCTGTCTTCTGGCTGCCAGTGCAGATCTTTGGCCAGGGCGCGGGCACTGCGTTTGCTCTCACTTTGTAGCAGGGCGATCAGGCGCTCTTCGCCCTCGGCCAGCGCGGCTTCGAGTTGCGAGAGCGGCAATTCAGGCTCGTGGTCTTGTTTCTTGCCTTTGCTGCCTTTCAGGCCCAGCAGGGGTTCCACTGCGCGCACAGCGGTATGATCGAGCAGACCTTCGTAAATATACCCAATTTGTTCGGGGTCGAGGGCCCGAAAGCTCACCCGGCGCTTTTCACCTTCGGCTTTAAAATCCACAATTTGCAGCGATTCCAGCAGGTGCAAGACGGTGCGGTTGTCCACGGCCAGGGGCTCAGCGGGGGTCTGCCGCCAATCGCTGCCGGGGCGGCGGCCTTCGAGAAAGGCAAAGCGGTCGGGATCAAAGAGCGAGCCGCCATAGGCTGGCACCAGCAAGAGGTCGTGGTCGGCCCCGGCGTAGACCAGGCGAAAGGTCGCCAGCAGACGGCCCCAGGCGTCGGTCAGGTATTGCAGCACATCTTCGCTCTTTTGGTCTGCCGCCTCCCGCAGCTCGGCCCCCAGGGTCGAGAGGGCGTAATTCTCGCGGTAGAGCGGGTTTAACATCGGCAGCAGGCCGCGCTCCTCGGCGCAGAAAAGCAACACCAGCCGCATCATCACCGTCAGGGCCGCTTCGTAAATCTCCGTTTCTGGCAAATCCCGCAGCAGGTGCATGCCCTGGTTGCTGTCCAGGCGGTCGAGGGTGTGCACAAGAATTTCGACCGCTTCGCGCACTTGCACACCCAATTGGTCGGTCAGCTCAAAGGCGTCGTCTTGGCTGCGTTTAAACAGGGCCTCCAGGGTTAAATCTTCGGCCCCCAGGTGGCGATCAACCCCGAGCAGATTCAAAAACGCCCGCCAGGTGATAATTTCATCGACCCAAAGTGCGGCCTGCCACATGATTGTGGTGCTGGTCTCGCCCAGCGGCGCATGAATCGCGATCCAATCTTCGCCATTGCAGACCAGGCCCAGGGGCACGCCCGTCAGGCGGCAGAGATCGGTCAGGCGATCGATCGGGCTTTGGCCACTCAGGCTCTCAGCCAGGGGCTTGTGTAAGGCCTGCTCAAGTGGGTAGACCTGCACCAGCAGACGCGGCAGTTCTGCCTGCTCAGCAGGAAAGTCGGCCGGATTGCAAAAGACAAAGTCGGGGGCCTGCCATTCGCTTTGTCCCACGGTCGGCTTGCGCAGTCGCTCGGGGATCTCTTCACCTTTGCGCAATAAGCCGGAATAATCTTGGCTGTTCAGCAATTCGTTCAGCACCCAGCTGATCCAGCTGGCATGTGAGTTCTCTGATGGAGATTTTTCGGCTTGGCAAAACTGGGCATATTGCTCGCGCAGGCAGGCGCGTTGGGAGCTGTTGTCGAGCCCGTGCAGGCCCTGGGGAAAGGCCTCGCGCAAAATCTTTTGGCTCAAAAACGGCCCCGAAATTTCGAGCAGCGAAATCCATTCTTGGTGCAGTGAAATCTTGGCCATGGTTTAAGCCCTCGCTGCCAAAGTCGCAGGCACATACCAGATCACACCCACGGGAAAGAGCCGGGCCTGGGGCTCGGCATAACGTTGGCGAATAGCCTCACTTTCGCGGGCTTTTTCGCTGGGAATGCGTTGCAGGCGATGGCTGAGATTGTCTTGGTCGCGTTTAAATTGGCGCAGCTCATCGTCATTGAGTTCTTTTAATAATTCCAGCATGGGCAGGGTCTCCCCGCTACCCACCTCGATTTCGTCGCTTTCGCCGCGTTTGAGTTGGGCTTCTATCTGCGCGGCCAGCTCATCCATGATCTGCTCCAAATTTTTGACCTCTTTTTCGCAGCGCGCATTTAATTGGTTTAAGATCGTTTTGCTGCGCTCGTTTAGGCGCGTATTCAGGGCGCGCAACAGCTCGGCTTGGCAGTCAGGCCAAGCGGCCAGCAAACGCTCGGCCAGGGCAGGAGCGATGGGTTCGGCCCTGGCCGTATTGAGCAGTGGGTGTTTTTCGCCTTCTGTTTTAAAGCGGCTGAAACTGCCTTCCCAGAGTGTGCCCCCAGCCATGATCAGCTCTTCGTGTAAGAGTTCTTTGTGGCCGCCCACCACCACCAGCCGGGCAAAAGCCAACAGCGCCGGCGATTTGGAGACATGATCCGGCACCTGCATCACCGCCATGCGATGCAATTTGGGGTCTTGTGACCAGACCTCAGCCCGCAGCAGGCGCAGGCACATTTGCACGAGTTTGTGGTTGAGGTGAATCAAGACCAGATCGTCGCGGCCCCGCACCAGATCGGCCTCAAAGGTGATCGGGCGCTGATGGCCTGTGTGGGGGTGGCGCAGGCCCTCGCTGCAAGCGGCCCATTGGTGGCTCAAAGCGGGCATGTGAAAGATCGGGCATGATGTAAATCTCCCCGGCTGATGGGGCCAAATACCCGCCAGTTCTGCAGGGCGCAGCGGCGGCTGGCCTGCCAATGCCAAGCCACATTCCACCACTTCTTGAATATATTTGGCCTCAATTTGCAGGCTGCGGGCCGAGCTTTGCAGTTTTTCGCTGAGCATATGCAATTTTTTGAGCAGGTCGCGTTCAAACTTGAGGCTGTTGCGGGCCCGAGAGGCACTTTGCTCTGCTGAAGTGGTATTCAGGCTGCCACTGCGTTTGCCCAGCATGGCCTGTTCAACCTGTGCGGCAATCACCGGGCCGACTTTGCCCAGATCCACGCGAATCTGATCCACTTTGAGCGCGGCGCGCAGCAAAAATTCCAAATCGCCATCCAAGGTGCCAGGAGCGCCGTCGTAGGGTTGATTCAGGTATTCGGCACTCACAAAATGCCAAATCTGGGGGTCAAAGCGCTGGCCGTGGCGGTCAATACGGCCATTGCGCTGTTCCAGGCGATTGGGGTTCCAGGGGATTTCGTAGTGAATCAGGCGGTGGCAGTGGTTTTGCAAGTCGATGCCTTCACTGGCGGCATCGGTGGCGAGCAAAATGCGCACAGCAGAATCGGCGGGGCTGGCCTGAAAGGCCGCTTTGATTGCCTCGCGGGCGGCGGGGTCCATGCCACCTTCGAGCACCAAAACCCGATCTTTGCTCAAGAGTTTGTGCTGTTTGAGCATGTCCATCAGCCAATAGAGGCTGTCGCGGTATTCGGTAAAGAGAATCACACGCTGATCGCTCCAGCGGCCTTCGGGGGCAATTTCGCGTTTGAGCCAGTTGATCAGCTCGTGTAATTTGCTATCGCCTTTGCTGGCAGCCGTTTCGGCCCATGCCCGCATCTGCTCCAGCAGGGCCTGTTCTTCGGGGCTGAGGGCCTCAAAACGGGTGGCGGCCAGTTCCAGGCTCTCAAACAATTGGCTTTCGTATTCAGCTTCGTCGGCAAAGTCGTTTTCTTCGAGGCTTTCAAAATTCAGGCGCAGGGTCACTTCGCTGGCCCGCTTTTCAGCTTTGATCGTCTGTCGTTGTAGGGTGGCAATATGTGTCTCTAAGGTTTTGAGAAAGGCCAAAGGCGAGGAAAACAACCGTTTTTTTAGCAGTTTGAGCACAAAGTCCACGAGGTAGTTACCGGGTTGGCCATTGCGCTGCTTGCGCAATTCACCGTATTTGCGCAGGGCCTGGTGGATGGCTTTTTCTTCGGCTGTGAAAGACACAGGAATCTCTTTTAAGCGGCGCACGGGAAAGAGCGGTTTGCCGTCCCAGCCTGTCATTTCGGATTTGAGCCGCCGGACCATAATTGCATCCAATTGTTCGGGCCGGGGCTTGAGGCCACGGGTAAAGCGCTGGTTGTCGAGCAATTCGAGCAGGGCAGTAAAACTTTCGGGATAGCCATTGTGGGGCGTGGCGGTCAAAAACAGTTTGTGTTCGGCATGGGGGGCAATCAGGCGAATGGCTTGGGTGCGCATGGAGTCCACGGCATATTTGCCCGAGCCCGACGGGGCCACAATATGTGCCTCATCCACCACCAACATGTCGATATTCCTCGGCCAGGCAGCATCGTCGCCGCTGGGCAGCAGATCGCGCAGGGCCCGCAGGGATTTTTCGCGTTTGAGATAGTCGATCGAGGTGATAAGTCTGGGGAAATGTGTCCAGGGATTGCTGCGCACGCCGCGTTCCCGGCGCAATGTGCGCACCCGCTCGCTGTCGATAATCATAAACTCCAAGCCAAATTTGTCGCGCATCTGCTCGCGCCACTGAATCTGCAAAGCCGCCGGGCAGACAATCAATAGGGTGTGAACACGGTGGCGAAAGATCAGCTCCTGCATCACCAATCCCGCTTCGATGGTTTTGCCCAGGCCCACATCGTCGGCAATCAAGAGATTGGCGCGGGGCATTTCCACGGCCCGCACCAGTGGGTCGAGCTGGTATTCTTCGCGGGCCACACCACAGCGAAAGGGGGCCTGGATATATGCCACTTCGGCATTGGAGGCCGCTCCCCAGCGCACAGCATTGAGAAATGCGGCCATTTGCTCAGGTGGGTCAAAGCCTTTGCCTTCGGGCAGGGCCAGACTTTCAAAGACCCGTGCGCCGGGTTCGTGTTCCCAAAGCACACTCAAACTTTCGCCCAAAGCATCGTTCATCAGCGAGCTGAGATGCACCAAATGGCTGCATGGCACAATTCTGCCACTGGTTTCCAAAAGCCGGGTCTGGGCATGCACCTCTGTCACCAGATAAATCCCTCCCCGCACCTGAACCATTTGGCCTTTTTGGGGGATCGCAGCGGTCAGTGTGGCAGGCATAGGCAGCTCCTTGGGGGTATTGTCAGGATTCAGAATAACACAGGGCTTGTTAAAGGCTAATTCTGGCTTGTTTTTTGATCATGCCATCGAACCCTGACCAGATCTGTCAGGGGGCTCTGAAATACTTGAAAAATCACCTACGATTTTAAAAGGTAAGCCATGGATACAAAGCTGCTCATCCTCGTTTTGCAGGTTCTCAACCTGTTATTGACCTTGTCTTCAATCTGGCTACAAAGGGCCCATAACAAAAGAAATAGCGAGGAAAAATAGTGATGATCACCTGTTCTCAATGCCAAACGCCTTTAAGTCCGGGCACCCGCTTTTGTCCCAATTGTGGCCTGCAATTTGAAAACCCCGTGCCTGAATCGGCGGCTGCTTTTCAGGTCTCTGCGCCAGCGCCCGCCAAGAAAAAATCCAATCCGCTTGTCTTGGGGCTGCTGGGCCTGGTGGGGTTCTTTGTGCTCGTGGGCATTGTGGGAGGAAACCGGGGCAGCAACAGTTCTGCACCGAGCAATGACGCGGCCCCTGCTGCCCAGGCCCCAATACCCGAAAAGCCCAAGAGTCAAGTCACCATGGCCAATTACAACCGCCATGTTTCAAAATGGCAAACTCATGCAGAAAGCCCAATTTGGGCTGAAATAATCGAAAGGAATCTGAGTAATGTGGTATTGGATTTTAAATATTGCGATTGGCGTTTGGGTGCTGAATGACGCCCGCAATCGCAAAGTGGAGAATTCCATTGGTTGGGCCGTGGGAACCTGTCTGTTGATGATTATCTTCTTGCCCTATTATCTGGCCAAACGGAATTTAAAAGCCGGTGAGATTCGCGAAGGTGGCACAGCTTGGAACCTGATCAAATCGTTTGCTGTTTTTTGGACCTTGCTCATGGCCATTGCGGGTATCGCAGGGATGGTCTCTGCAGGAAAAATGGTCACCGATGCGGGTTCTGATGCTGCCCAAGCAGGAGCGGCCATTGGCACGGCCTTGGGTTTGGGTATGATCGGGGGACTCTGGTTTGTTGTACTGGTGGGAGCCTTGGTTTTGGGGCTTTTTCTCAAAAAATCCAGCCAAGTGGAAAAGGGCCCCACGGGCGCATTGGCAGGTGATCTGACTTCAGGCAATGAAGAGACTGTATTGCAATGGAAATAAACCCCTATTCAACAATTTGGGGTCTAAGCCGCTGGTAAAGTGTCCTTTGGAATTAGGGATTTTTAAAAGGAAAGGGGCAAATGACCACAGATGTCCCATTGAAGTCGCCAGCCCAGATATCTTCAATTGTGGTGAAAATTGCGGGGTTTGTATCAGAGGGCGGATCTGTATGTCTCTGTAGGCTCATGACCTCCCAGCCATTGCCAGTAAAGGTCGCAAAATGAGAGGCCGAATGGGTGGGGAATCCCTGCGCATCATTTTCGACAAAAACAGCCACATCCCCAGCTTTGGGTGTTGGTTCTGTATTTGGACCTTGATAAATTTGGTCTTCTGGAATGGGTTTGCCAGCATCAATTCCCAACGTTTCTAGCAACAAGGGACTGCTCTTGCCATCTGTAAGAACATTTTCTGCTGAAAGGGTATCTCCCATCAGGTGCTTTGCTTCTTCTACGGAAATCAAATCTGCCATGACATAGGCCAAAAACGGCCCATGAGGGCAGTAAATGGTGTTTCCAAATTCATTTTCACCGTTGCCACTCCATTGAACCTTTTGTTGAACGATGTCTCCTAATGCTGACTGAGTGTCGGCACGTCGTTGTGACTCTGTTTTATTGTTTTGGACCCTGGCGATGATATTCGCTGTCTCCCCTCTCCATGTCTCTAAAGCATCTGCAGATTTTTCGATGCGTTTCACAACAGGGATCTGAGCAGGCATCGATTTTAGTTTGCCAGACATGGCAAAGAGGACAGTGGAGGGTTCCAAGGCTGCGGAACCCTGTAAAGCCCTGTTCAAAGCCGGTAAATCCTCTGGGGCAATTTTGGCTTTTTCACCCTCTGTTGTCGAGAGTTGTCCATCGCCATCACTGTCAGCTTTTAAGACTTCCTGACGCGTGAGCCGAATATCCCTGTTCTGATTGAGTTCGCGATAACTTTGTTTTGAAATTTCCATCAAGTTGTCTCCAGCGCGTTTGTGTCTGATTCATGGATTATTATACCCGTTTGCTGGGTTCTTGAATCTGAACAGTTCTTGGCACTTTGAGTGAATCTCGAAAATTGAAGACGAAAAAACGGGGGTAGGAGAGAGAAAAAATCCAAAAAATGAAACAAACTTCGGAGTCGAAGCGAATTGTTACGTCCATCGGCCT
>CAZRFI010000020.1:0-5236 GCA_964598905.1 uncultured Candidatus Sericytochromatia bacterium
GGAATTACCTTTGAAAATGTCAAAGTGCCCGCCAAAAACCTCTTGGGTTCTGAAGGCCAGGGCTTTAAAATTGCCATGTCCGCCTTTGACCTCTCCCGTCCGATGGTCGCAGCAGGCGCAGTGGGTGTGGCCCGCCGTGCCATGGAAGAGTCGATTCAATACGCCAGCCAACGCAAGACCTTTGGTGTGCCAATTGCCTCCCACCAAGCTGTGAGCTTTATGATTGCCGACATGGCCAAAGACATCGAAGCCGCCCGTTTGCTGGTCTGGAAATCTGCTTGGATGATTGATCAGGGCGAACGCAATACCAAATTTGCCGCTTTTGCCAAATGTTTTGCTGCCGATACCGTCATGCGCGTGGCCACCGACGCCGTTCAGGTCCACGGCGGCAATGGCTATAGCAAAGAATACCCCGTCGAGAAGCTGATGCGCGACGCCAAGATCTTCCAGATCTACGAAGGCACCAGCCAAATCCAACGCTTGATTATCGCCAAAGAGATTTTCGAGCGCAAACGCAGCTAAGTATTGTCATCGATGTAGACCATTGTTCTTTTTAATCAGAAGGGCAATGGTCTTTTTCGTCTTTAGTCCAGCCAAAGGAATTCCAGATGTCTCAACCACCGCCATTTTTAGCATCCTCATTTTTTAGCCCCGATAAATCCGGCATGTATGGCACACTTAAAGCGGCACCAGAACGGGCCCAAGCCCATTTTAACAGGGGGCTTCAGACGCCCTTTAAACCCCAAAGTGAGAAAGAGATCCGGCAGATTTTGGTCTGTGGCATGGGCGGATCCGGCAGCACAGGGGATCTGTTGCAGGCCATTTGCAGCCAGAGCCCGCTGCCTATTTGGGTGAATAAATCTGCACAAGTGCCTGCCTGGGTCAATGGCGAAACCCTGGTAATAGGTGTCTCGTATTCAGGCGAAACCGCCGAAACCTTGAGCTGTGTCCAAAGTGCCTATACACGTGGTGCCCAAATGCTTTTACTGGCCTCTGGAGGCCAGCTGATGGCCTTTGCACAGAACCACGATCTGGTTTGTGTACCATTAGCAGGCGGCTTGCCCCCTCGGGCTGCACTTTTGGACATGCTCTTTGCCCTGCTCGGTAGTTTGTTGGATTTTGAGCCGCTTTTGGCTGCAAACGGGATTCAGCAAAAGGAAATCGAATCGTCCCTCTTGTATTTGGCAACGCTGTATGGGCAATGGGGGATCGAAGGCGAAAGGGCACCCATGCCCTATCACCTGGCCCAAAGTTTAGGCCAGGCTTGGCCCCTGCTCTGGGGCAATGACCCAGCCACGGCCTGTATTGCCCAACGCTGGAAGAACCAATTCAGCGAAAATGCCAAAACCTTTGCCAGCTGTTCGGTCTTGCCCGAGTTGAATCACAATGAAATGGTGGCGATGTGTGCTGCCTATCATAGCCAGATTCAACTGATCTATCTTAACCTGGGATCAGTTGATGCCTTGGCTGATCGGGTTGCTCTGGAAATGGTTGGCTCTCAGCTTGCTGCAGTACATCAAATCTACGCTGAAGGGCAATCGCATTTGGAGCGGGTCTTGTACCTGACCTGTTTGGCTGACTTTGTCAGTGTCTATTTGGCCCTGTTCAAAGAGATCGATCCCACGCCAATTGATGCCATCAACGAATTCAAGCGGAGAATAACGCAGACACCATCATGAATCCTCGTTTTGAAGCCAATGGCTGGCAGGCTGTCGTAGCAGATCAATTTACCTTCAGCAATCTGCGCATGGTGGCCCAGGCCATTTGCAATTTTGTGCGCAAACAACAGAGTTATATCGACAATTTCCCCCCACGTCTGGTGATTGGCTACGATTCACGTTTTATGGGCGAGCACTTTGCAATGGTAGCGGCTGAGGTGGTCGTCAACAATGGTTTGGATGTGTTTATCAGCGACCGGGCCGCTCCCACCCCCGTGATCAGCTGGATGATCGCCGATCAGGTCAGTACGGGCGCAATTATGATCACCGGAGCCAATGAGTCTGCTGAGTACAATGGAGTCAAGTTTATTACCTCCCACATGGCAATCGCCAGCGAAGACACCACCCAGAATATTGAGCGCGAAATTGAGATTTTAAGTGAAACACCCGGCTATTTGCATTACAGTGTCAATCCCGGTGAAAAGATCTTCGCCAACCCCAAACCCGCCTATTTTGATCAGGTTCGCCGTTTTGTCGATGTGCGCCTGATCGCCTCGGTGCCGATGGCTATTACTGTTGACTATCTCTATGGCATCAGCTCGGGCTATTTACACGAGATCTTTCGGGAGTGCGGTGGAGTCTTAACAGAGATTCAAAACAGCCCCCACTCAGATTTTGGCTCTTTGGTGCCCGTGCTCAACCAGGAAAATCTCGCTGAACTGCAACAGGTGGTCGCCCATTCCCAGGAAAGCCTGGGCGTGGGCTTGGCGATCGACGGTGACGGCTGCCATATGCAGGCCGTAGATCAGGGCGGAATGCTGATCAGCCACGATCAAATGTTTGGCCTCTTGCTGGACTATCTCGTGCGTGAAAAAGAATGGGAAGGTGGGATTGTCAAACCCAACCGCCAAAACGATTTCGCCGAGCAAGTGGCGGCCTTACACGGTTTAACGATCACCTACTCTGCAACCACAGATTTCCGCAATATCACCAGTGAGATGGTTCACGAATTGGCGATTATGGCCAGTGATGGCCTCGGCGGCTATGCCTTTCAGGGGCATATCATGGAACGCGACGGTATTCTGGCTTCACTGTTGGTCTTGGAAATGATCGCTGCGCGCAAAAAGAACCTCAATCAGCTGATTGCCGATTTAAGTGCTGAATTGTCAGCTGCTTAGCGCTTCAAAATTCGTCCTCTTCGGGTGTGGGCTGTCCAGGCAGACGCCAACGACAGTGCAGATCTTCAAAGAGTGATTCAGCCTCTGCTGGCCCCCAAAAACCGGGAAGATAAAAATAAGGGGCATTGCCGGGCCGCTGCCAGCTCTTTTTGAGGGGTTCGAGGTATTTTTCCAGGGTTTCAACCGAGTCGTCTCTGAGAAAGAGGGCCGGATTGCCTGCCAGACAGTCCAATAAGAGCGTCTGAGAACTCACCTGCAATGTCGGCTGGGTGGGCAGAGACAGCCCTGAGCCGTATAGACTCAAAGGCGAAAGCCGCTGAGAATGCCCCCCGGCATGGCGATTGAGACTCAGATTGAGAGAAAATTCGGGCAAAAGGCGAATCCAGAGCGAGTTGTGACTGGGCTCCGCACTTTCCTCGGGAAAAAGGCGGGTCGAAATCGGATGAAAATGCACAACCAATTCAAGGCAATCCAGTGGCAGTCCGAGACCTGCGCGCAAATAAAAGGGCGTGCCCGTCCAGCGGCCGTTGTCGATATACACCCGCTGGGCCAGATAGGTCTCTTTCAGGCTTTGGATCAAACTCTCAGATAGGTTTCCGCTCAAACTATTGGTGGGCAAAGCGCCACGCAAGGCAATTTCGGAGAGTTCACCCGGATCCAGTTCTCGCAGAGATAAAAAGACCTTGAGCATTTCATTGCGCAGGGCGTTTTCACTGCTCAAAACGGGGGGTTCCATGGCCAGAATGGCCAGAATCTGAAAGAGAGCGGGGGCTATTTGCGGTGCAAATGAGGAAGGCAATTGGCTTTGCAAAGGTGTTTGCAGCTGTTTTTGCCCCAGAGTGATTTCGACATATTGAATATGGTGGTGATTCCAGAGGGGTTCAAAGATCCCATTGCCGAAGCGCAAACCCAGCAATTGGTTCAGAAGCGGTTGAGACAGACCCGGCACACGCCGATAGATCTGCTCTTCGCGAAAAATCTCTTGCAATTCGCGATTGGCACTTCTCAAGGGGCCCACTTCTTGCTGCATCGGCAACTCGATCAAAATCCGCCGGAATCCTTTGACCTCTGGGGGACGAGAGAGACCCAAGGTGTGAATGATGCGCAAAAAAGTTGAAAGATCTGAACTGGGGTAAAAGAGGTAATTGCCTTCACAGCCCAGGCGTTGATTGAGCTCGGCAATGGCATCGTTGAGATTGGACAATTCGTTGTACAAAAGCGAAGTCAGCGGAAAAAAATGCAGATGTTGAAAAAAAAGCTTGCGCTGCGCGGGAGGCAGCTCGGCAAAACGCGCATGAAGACTTTCCCTGAGTTCACTTTCTGTGCCGTCTTGAACGAGTAACATCAGGCCCCAGACGGATTTGAGCTGATCTTGACTGAATAATTCCCAGAGATTTTCCAGCAGCAGACAGTGGCTCAGCGCCGAGACCGAGCCGTGGGCCAGCGCCAAAAAGGGGGCCCGGACTACCACCGCCCACCCCCCAGGGTGGTCTGAAAGAACATCTGTAATTCTTGAACCCCTTTTTTAAAGCCCTGAGAGCCCATATACAGGCCGCTGCGCATGGCTTCAATCCGGTTGTGTAAGAGGGTATAGGTCATTTGCTCAACGGGCAGGTAATAATCGTTTTCGATCATCTGCCCTCCTTTGCGCTTGACCAAAAAGGCCAGAATATCCACGGCTTCTTGGCGTACCGCCTCTTGTAAAGCATAAAAACGCGCCTCTTCGATCACACTCGCTTCGGTAATCGCGACATCGGAATATTCACCCGGGCTGGGCAAATAGGCTGTGCTGACCTTGCCCTGAACCAAGGTAATCGCGCCATAGAGCTGTTTAAAGGCCTCTGCATATTTGGCAATTTGATCGGGCTGGGCCAGGATCCGCGCACGCAAATCCAGAATTGATCCATCGGTATGGAGCAAAATGCCACAGCCCGTCTCGGTTTTGAGCTTGGCGATCAGTTTCTCTGCCCGCTCGAGAAAATAGGCCAAACGCGGAAAGCGTTGGTTCAAAAATTCCCGCTCTTCGTCAACGCGAAAACGCCCAGCGCTGAGATCAACAAAGCCGTCTTCGGCCCCACAGGCCTCTTGGCATTCCCCCGCTTTGCAGCGACTGTCAAAGGCGTCGTGGATTACCACCCACTGGCCCTTGAGGCGGGGACAGCCAGACACAGGCATAAATTGGTGCCACCACTCGGTATTGGTGATCGGGCTGGAGATCAGGTAAAGCCCTTGGGATTCGACTTCCACGCGTTGAATGGGGGAGAGATAGCCATAGGTCAGCGGATCTACCCGAAAGAGGGTCTGGTTGTTGTCCCATAGGCCTTTGAAGCCAATCAGATTTTCGAGCTGCTGGGTGATGTCCATGTCACATTTCCTTGCCTGCAATTTTCCTGTAAAAAG
>CAZRFI010000020.1:5336-20105 GCA_964598905.1 uncultured Candidatus Sericytochromatia bacterium
TAAATTTTGAATTATTATAATTTATAAAAAATTTATTGTATTTTTGAATATTTTTTATAAATACAATAAAAAAATATTGTATTACATATATTTTTTAACTCTTTTTAAGCAATAATGAACTCAAGGCATATTCGCATAATTTCGAAATAGTCTGTTTTAGGACTATTTTTAGGAGGCATGCATGCCCAAATTTGTGTTCATGAAAATCCAGTGTGTACTCAAACGCTTGGGTCTACTGGCTCTTATCCCCCTCTCCACGGCTTGTACCCAAGAAGAATTAATCAACCGGGGCATTGGTGCCGCGATAGGGGCTGGGGCGGGACTGATCCAGGCTGAAAGCCTGACCCCCGATGCCGAACGCAAATTGGGCGAACAGATGCGCGTGGCTGTTTTGAAAGAATATACGCTGTACACGGCCACCCCTGCCCTGGTCGAATATGTGCGTGCAATTGGGACCAGTCTGGCAAGCCATGCCGAACACCGCAGTGATTATAGCTTTCGCTTTGATATTGTCGAAAGCAAAGAAATCAATGCCTTCACCATCCCTGGGGGTTCGGTCTTTATTAGCACCGAATTGCTGAAATACCTCGCAAATGAAGCTGAATTGGCAGCCGTCTTGGCCCATGAAATCGGGCATATTGATGGCATGCATCCAAAAGAATCTTTGCGCCGGGCCCTGATCGCCCAAGGACTTGTCGAAGGCGGGCTCTCGGATCAGCAAGTGCTGTCTGTTGTCGCGTCCGTGACAGCAGACCTGATTCAGCGGGGATTTAACCGCGAACAAGAACTTGATGCCGATCGGCGAGGTGTGAAGCTGGCTACTGGCATCAATTATGATGAAAATGGCATGAGTGGTTTCTTTAAAACCCTTTTGACGAGCGAAGGTCAAGCGACCAATAGCTTTGTTGCACTTTTGCAAACCCACCCAGCCACCCAAGAGCGGATTGCGGTGATCCATCAATATATTTTAGACAATCATATCCGCAGTCAGTTTCCGATCCTAAATACCCAGACCTACCAGCGCGCCATTGCTGTGCTGCCACCCAAAGAGCCCCTGCCTGTACGTTAAATACGCTTTTAATCTCGTCATTTGATTGACAGAAAGCTGCGCCCGTCCCTAGAATACCCCATGCTCTTTTCGCTTTTAACCCCCTACCGTGGCAGAATTGCCCTGCTTTTGTTTATCACCCTCCTCAGCAACGGACTGTCCTTGCTTTTGCCCCGTCTGATGCAAACGGGTATCGACGCTTTTAGCCACGGCCAACATGACTTGCAAGCCATTTTATGGCCTTTTTTGCTCTGTTCTTTTGGGCTCTTTGGCCTAACCGCTCTACAAAATATTTTGCAGGTCTATACGGCCGAAAGTGCGGCTCTCGATCTGCGCAACCAACTGGCCACAGCCATTTCCCAACTCAGTTTTCCCGATTTAAATCGCCAAAGCGCAGCCAAATTATTGACTCATTTGACTTCAGATATTGATGGCATCAAGGTGTTTATTTCCCAGGCCCTATCATCGATAGTCTCTTCGCTGGTCTTGATCCTGGGCGCCAGTGCCTTGTTGCTCAGTATTCACTGGCAATTGGCCTTGGTAATCCTGACCGTTTTGCCACTGATTGCCTTGGCCTTTTATCTGGTTTTTTCGCGGGTTAAAACCCTCTTTCGCAAATCCCAAGAGATCATCGACGGCCTCAATCGGGTGATCAACGAAAGCATTCTCGGCGCAGCTCTGATTCGCGTCTTAAATGCCCAAAAGCTGAGTCTCTCTCGCTTTGATACTTCCAACCAAGCCGCACGCAACAACAGCCTTAAGATTTTAAGGCTCTTTGCCGCGCTGGTACCCATCGTGAGTTTTGTGGCCGGCCTCGGCAGTCTGGGCATTTTATTGCTGGGGGGCCATTTTGTGATCGCTGGCAGCCTGAGTTTGGGAGCTTTTGCGGCCTTTAATGCCTATTTGGGCATGGTCATCTTCCCGATTGTGATGCTGGGTTTTATGAGTAATTTAATCGCCCGCGCCTCAGCCTCTTATGGCCGCATTGCCCCCCTTTTAAAAGCAGATCCCCCCGCCGTCATTCAGGCCCGAAACCAGATTCTCACAGGTGAAATCCGTGTCAAAGACCTGTCTTATCAGCCCAGTAATAAGCCTGTGCTCGAAAAGGTCAGCTTTGTGATCCCAGCTGGCAGCCGCACCGCCATTTTGGGCCCGACTGCCGCAGGCAAATCCAGCCTGCTCTCCCTTTTGGTCGGCCTGCTGCCACCGGACAGTGGTGAAATCGCCTATGGCCCAGATCCCCTCTCAAGCATAGCCCCCGCAGATCTCTACCGCCAGGTCGGGCTGGTCTTTCAGGACAGCGCTTTGTTTAATCTCAGCCTGCGTGAAAACATCGCCTTTAACCGCGAAGTCAGCCCCGAGGCCCTACACAAAGCCTTGGAGACCGCTGAATTGCTGGCTTTGGTAGAGTCGCTCCCCCAAGGACTCGATACCTTGATCTCAGAGCGGGGGCTCAATCTCTCTGGCGGACAAAAACAACGGATTATACTGGCCCGTGCTCTGGCGATTGAACCCACGATCCTCTTGCTCGACGATTTTACCGCACGGGTTGATGCCCGCACCGAGCAGAGCATCTTGGCCAAACTCAAAACCAATTACCCAAATTTAACCCTGGTCTCGGTCACCCAAAAAATTGAGCCGATTGTCGACTACAACCAGATATTGCTGTTGATGGAAGGCCGCCTGCTGGCCCAGGGCAAACACTCAGACCTGTTGCACAGCTCACCCGAATACAGTCAAATTTACCAATCTCAGCACAGCACCCAGAACTATGAATCGGGAGAAATGGTATGAAACCTGTTTCAAACTGGCGCGGTGCTATCTCACAATTTTGGCAATTGATGGCCCAAGAACAGGCCCGGATGGGTTGGGCCCTGCTGGCTGGTCTGCTCAATTCGGGCTTAAATTTACTTGCGCCTTTTTTGATCGGTTATGGCATTGACCATTTTATCCAAACCCGCCAATACCCTGGTCTGCTCAAATTGGGAGCGGGTTTATTGGGGGTCTATTTACTCTCTTTGGGGGCCCATTATGCCCAAATGATACTGATGGGCAGTGTCGGCCAAAATGTTCTGTTTTTGCTGCGCGAGCGGATTTTCTCCAAACTGCAAGCGTTGCCCGTGGCCTTTTTTAACCAACACAAAGCCGGGGACCTGATCTCGCGCATCAACAACGATACCGACAAGCTCAACCAATTTCTGTCTGAAAGCCTTGTGCGCTTTATGGGCAGTTTGTTTATTATGAGCGGAGCAGGACTGGCAGTGGTGATCTTACACCCCCGTCTGGGTCTGGTCGCCTTGGCGCCTTCGCTGCTCTTACTGCTCTGGACCCGTTTGCTCTCACCCTGGGTCAAAAAGCAAAACGCCTTACAATTGGAAAAAACCGGCGGGCTCAGTGCCGCAATTCAAGAGAACCTGAGCCATTTTAAGGAATTGCTGGTCTTCGACCGGCGTGACTATTTCCGCAGCCATTTTGCCAATCACAACGCGCAAAATTACCAGGCCGCGATCGGAGCGGGCATGGCCAATGGGGTCTTTGGCCCGATCTTTGATTTGCATTATAACCTCGCGCATCTGAGCGTGTTGGGTTATGGTCTCTGGCTCTTTCAACAGGGGGAAATCACCCTTGGTCTCTTGATCAGCTTTTTAACCTACGTCAACCGCTATTACGACCCCCTGCGCCAAATGGCCCTGCTCTGGGCCTCGTTTCAATTGGCCTTGGCCAGCTGGGATCGGATTAATGGTGTTTTGGAGGCGGAGGAGAATTTAGCCTGTTTGCCCCCCGGTCCACACCTGCCCGACACAGGTCTGCTGAGCTTCAAAGATGCCTGTTTTCACTATCCTGGTGGCAGCGAGGTGCTGCACCATGTCAGCTTTACCCTCGAACCCGGCAAGACCTATGCCCTGGTGGGTCCCACAGGGGGCGGAAAATCCACAACAGCAGCCCTGATGGCCCGGCTTTATGATCCTAATTCAGGTCTGGTCACTTTTCAAGGCCGCGATTTACGCGAATTTTCAGGTGCTGAGCGCAGCAAACACATCGGTTTTATTTTACAGGAACCCTTTCTGTTTGCGGGCACGGTCAAAGACAATCTGGTCATGGGCCACCCCAATTTGCAAGATGCAGAACCGGCTGTTTTAAGTGCCAAACTCAGCAACAAAGGTCTGACGCCGTTTTTGGAGCGCTTCGCCCAGGGGTTGGATACCCCTGTGGGAGAGCAAGAGAGCCAGACCAGCCTGGGCCAAAAACAATTGCTGGCCTTTATGCGCGCTGTGCTGCGGGAGCCAGAATTGCTGATTCTTGACGAAGCCACAGCCAATATTGACACGGTCACAGAACAGGCCCTGGAAGCGATTCTGAGCCGTCTGCCAGAAACGACCACCCGCGTGATTATCGCCCACCGCTTAAATACCATTGAAAATGCCGACCAGATCTTCTTTGTCAACGATGGTCAAATTCAATCAGCAGGCAGTTTTGAACAGGCAGTGGCGCTCCTGATGCAAGAAGAGCGCAAGAGCTAAAAAAGAGGCCCTTGACCGCGCAAAAGCCGATCGCAGTCTTGAACATACTTCACAAAGCGGCTCTCGTTGCGGTTGGTTTGGACAAAGTGGTATTCCAAGCTGTGTTTGAGCCGCTCAGACAGCCCCGCAGATTTCTGTGCCAGCAAAAATTTAAGTTGGTGCCGGGACACAGGATCGCAAAAACAGGCAGCGCCCAATTCATGCAAATAGTCCCTAAGCAGGGGGAAATTGACCTGGTGGGTAACACAGAGGCCATAGGTTTGGGGCCAAAAGTCTGGGGCCTGCAACCAAGCCTCGCCAATATAACCTTTGTCGGCCAACCAGAGCAAGCCCCCCGGCTGCAAATGCCCGTAAAGCCCACTCAGAGCCCGAAAACTGGGCTCTGAGGCAGGTAAAAGTCCCGACGACTGGCCAGTTTCTTGGGCTTTCTGCAAAACGGCTGTAAGCCATGGGGACTCTGGCTCTTCTGCCTGCGTAGCCCGGTACTCAGACACAAAGACGGTGTCTTTTAAGGCATAGAGCTGGGGCGGCAAAACAGCCGGCAAGTTTGGCTCAATACGGGTACTCACCCATTTTTGGCGCAATTGACCCTGTCTTAATTGGTAAACCGAAAGCGGCAGGGTATCAAAGACATAATTGCAGAAAATCGCATTAAATGCACCCAAGGGCAATAAATGGCGCTCTCCGCGCAGATTTCGACAGGACTCAATTTCGGTAATGTCCAATTGCAGCAATTGCACCTGGCCGCTCTGGATCAAAGGCTGCAGCAGCGGCTGAACAGCGATCTCCTGCAAATAGCGGGGAGAATAATCGCTGATCCAGTAAGACAAACGCGAGAAATAATCACTTTTTTCAAGCATGCAAACATCTTTGAAGGCCTTGAGAAAATTCATTGAAAAGACCCCGTGCCCGGCACCGGTCTCCAGAAAAGACAATTTCTCAGGCAATTGAGATTCGCTCTCCAGGGCCGCATGAATCACCCAGGCCAATTGATAGGCAAATTGTAAATTGGAGGTCAAAACATAAGGCGTTTCAGATAAAAGCCAAGTGGCCTGGCCCCGATTGAGATAATAATACTGGGCCAGTTTCCAGAGCAGAGATTGGGAGTAAGGCAAAGAGGGGGAATTCATGCCTACCAGCATAAGGCTTTGTAGCCATGATGCCAAGCGCTGAAGATCTAGGTTAAGCAGTCAAGAGAGACAGCTTGGACTTTTCCAGGGCATTGTCGAAATAGGCATTGACAGCATGCCAGAGCAAATGATTCAGGAGTTCTTTTTGTTCCTCCAAGGTTAAAGAGGGGGAATCATATTCAGCCAAACGGGCTTGACGCCGTAATTCCAGATCTGATAGCGCATGCCGAAGGGCAGCAGGGTCATGCTGGTATTGGGTGGTTAGGGCCTGGCGCTTATTTGCAAACTCTTTTTGCAGTTCTTCGAGAACCAACATATGCAAAAAATGCCCCTGTAAACGGGAACTCAAAGCCAAGGGCTGGGGCAAAAATTGTAAAATTTTTTCCCGTTCATTTTCCAGTCCCAGCAATTTTTCATAAGGGTCTGAGATCCCCTCTTCTAATTGATCTGACTGCAACATGCGATCTGACAGTGTCAGTAAAACGTCCATATCAGCAGAAATTTGCGCCGAAAAACCGGACATATTTCGCTACTCCTATCTTGACTCTGGCTAAGTGGGATTCTCTCTCTTTGGATAAGGCGGATTTCATCCCTATAGGACTGTTTTTAACACAGGAAAAAGCCAGAGATCAAGTCAGTTACTCACAATAAATGTAAAATTTTTGTCACAATTTAGCTACAAAATTGCGGCATCTCTATCAGGCAGTCGTGCTTCGAAGAGGTCTTTGTAGCGGGCCATATCACTCCGGCCCAGGAGGCCAAACATAAACTGTTTATAGGCCTCCACCCCTGGCTGGTCGAGAGGATTGATCTGCATCAGATAGCCCTCCGCCACGGTCGCCACTTCGAGCAAATAAAAGAGAGCGCCAATATGGTAGGCACTGCGTTGACCCAGCACCAAATCAAGGGTGGGACGCTGATCCTGCAAATAAGCAAAATTGGTGCCTTCAAAGGCACTGCTTAACATTTGTTGAATCGGCATTGCACCCAAATAATTGAGGGCATCACTGTCGGCCGTGTCTGAGGGCAAAACCAACTCCGCTTGAGGCTTGGAGACAAAGAGATTGGTGACCAGGGTATTGCGCTCACCCTGCTGCAATTGTTGGCCACGGGCGTGTAAATCTCGGGTGCAGACGCCTGTTAAAGGCACCCGACCACGGCCCTCTTTGCCCAAACTCTCAGCACAGAGCTGGTCATACCAAAAACCAATGCTTTCAAGGGATTTATCCCAGATATTCATAACAGAGACATCACGACCAGCAGAGGCAGAGAGATATTGCAGCCCAGCATAGGCATAGGCAGGGTTTTGGCTGGGATTGGGGTTTTTACACAATTCGGCCATATCTTGAGCACCCCGCACCACTTCGTGGATATTGATACCTGCAACAGCAGCTGGCAAGAGCCCGACAGGGGTCAAGACCGAATAGCGGCCCCCCACATTGTCGGGAATGACAAAGGTGCGGTAGCCTTCTTTGTTGGCCAGGGCCTTGAGTTGCCCTTTTGCCACGTCGGTGGTGGCGACGATGCGCTGGGCTGCCTCTGCGCCATAACTCGCTTCAAGCCAGTGACGCAAAAAGCGGAAAGCCACAGCGGTTTCTATCGTGCCACCGGATTTGGAGATCACGTTCAGGCTCCAATGCTCAGACAGATCCGCTGGAACCCCTTCAGGCAAGAGGCTGCGCAAGGCATTCAAGGAGTCGGTATCAAGGCTATTGCCTTCAAAATAGATGCGGGGACGGTGCTTGCGTTTGGAGCGACTCAACTCGTTGTGATAGGGATGACAGAGGGCTTGGATCAGGGCCTTGGCTCCCAAATACGAGCCGCCAATGCCCAATACAACATGAATATCACTTTGGGCTGCCAAATCGTCGGCAACGGCCTGAATCTGATCGAGCTGTGAAGAAATATCTTGGGGCAGATCGAGAAAGCCCAAAAAATCGGAACCTTTGCCTGTTTTTTCCCAGAGGGCCGGGTGAACCTGAGCAAAGGCCTCAGACAGAGAACCCAAGGCGTCTTCGGGCAGCCCCTGTTCGGCCCCAATTGCATGGACCAGTAGATGATTGTAGTTCAGGCTCAATTCTCCGTTTAACATGGCACGTCTCCTCTGTTTGCTTCCCACTCATGATAGCAAACCACAGGTTGAAAAATAAGTTGGCAAATGGATTTGCACATACATACGTCTACATAGACAAATTTTTATGTGACACACTGTCATCGTGTCTGAGCATGAGCGCAAGCGGAAAAGCATGATTGCTCTGTATACTGCGGCCACCCCCATCGACCCAAAAATTTCAATGCGTCTTACCTGCGTCTTATATCCCATGGCATTGCGTTAGGTAGAAGGGGGTGAGCTGGGTTATGCTAAAAGTACCTCCCATCTCCCCCGACAAGGAGCTTGTCTCTTGAAACGCTTAGGCCCAAAACCCAGATCTGTGATCTTGACCGGCGCAATGGCTGTATTTGGTTTGGTGCTTGGCTGTTTGGTGGCAGAAGGCCCAGCTCTCCAGGCTCTGGCCGCAATCACCCCCCAAAGTCTGATCGAACCCTCTGCCTCACCCGCGGCGGTAGTCCCCTCTCTGACCCCCGCCCATTGCCAAATCCAGGGCCTGGAAAAATCCAGCACAGTGCCTCAAGACGCCTTGGTTCAAGTCCTGAGAGGCCTGCCACAGTGCCCGCCAGACGTTTTGGTTTTGCGGCAAGAGTTGCAAAAACGAGGCGCAGAGTTTACGACCACAATGGTGGCCAATCGGGGTTTTCACAACGCCTCAGCAGACAGTTTTAGCTTATTTGAAAGCCTAACAGGCACTTTGCAGGGCGTGGATTTTCAACTCAATCCCGGCATGTTTTTCTTGGGCCATTTTACCGCCGCAGATAAACAGATCTTAAGTCTGGATCAAAATCCACTCAGTGACGGCCTGATGATTGAGCTGATCGCCTGGGATCCCAGCAAAGGGCTGTTTAATTTTTACGAATTGATTGGCAAACGCGCTCAGAAAGGGGGCTGGCATTATCGCGGTGATTCCCGCGATATTTTGGCAGATACCGAGGCATTACATTTACCCCACCCCAGTGGTCAAGCGGCGTTTGGAAATCGGCTGCGCTGCTCGGGCTGCCACTTGGCAGGCGGCCCCATCATGAAAGAATTGACCCTGCCCCACAATGATTGGTGGAGCAAAACACGGCCCCTGCCTCTGGCTGAAAACAAACCCGATCCCACTTTAAGCGCCTTCTTAAACATGCTTCAAGAGGCCTCAGTTTTGAGCCAACATGTGCAAACAGGCATGCTCCAGCTCTTGAACAGCCCCACTTATCAGGCGATACCCCGCACACTCCAAGCCCAATTGCGGCCCCTTTTTTGCCCAGAAGAGCTGAATTTGGAATCGGATTCGCAACCCTTGGCCGAAACCGGCCCAGAGATTGAAATTCCTGCTTCAGCTTTGCTGGATTTGCACTGGCAACAAAAAGACCTCAAGCTCAGTACCCAGGCCTATCTAACAGCCCTCAAGCAACTCAAAAGCAGTTTTCCCGAAACAGATCTGCCCGATGCCGATCACGCCTGGCTGAGTCCCGTCAAAGCCTGGTCAGACCAAGCTGCCATTGCCCGTTTGCAGCAAAAAGGCCTGATCGATGAAGAGTTTATTGCCGATGTCTTGGCGGTGGACATGATTCGACCGCTGCTCTCAGATCAGCGCTGCGGCCTCTTGCAATATGTGCCAACCCAGTGGAGCCCAGATTGGCAGGCCAAATTGCGCCAAAATCTGAGCCGGCACACCACACCAGCGGCCTTGCAATTGTTTAGACATCTCCGTGATCCCAGCTTAAATCAGCAGAGCCACCAAGCCAAAGCCAGACAGTTTTGGCAAGCCTGTCAGGAACGTGTGACTACCGTCCAAGGCGTGCAAGACCTGCTTCAGTTTTTGGCTGCCCAACGCTTGGCAATTGCCAAATCAGAGATTTCAAGCAATCCGCGGGGGCAAATCTTAGAGCCCGGCTTTCGCGTGATCTTTCCCCTCTGGGAGGTTCCCAAACAAGTGCCTCAACTCAATTTGGCCTGTATGCCAGACGAATAGCCAGCATATGCTCACAGGGCCCCTGGCGTAGATGATGGGTAATAAAGTGATGACAGGAACACTGGCCTTCGACCAAGCGCATATCGGCATCCAAACGCAGCCGAGGCTGGTACTCACGCCCACCCTCGCTGACTTCCCCCCTGATCACTTGCCCTGAGGCATTGTCTGATTCAGACTGGGCCGAGACCAGTCCGGCTCGGATCAGACGCTCTGCGGCAGCCTCGCGGGGATTGGCAAAGCGCAATTCCGCCAAGGGCAAAGGGGTTCGGCTGAGTTCGCGCAAGCGGTACTGACCAGTGGAGAGGTCATACAAGACCCTGCCCGCTTGAGCATAAATACCCAGACTGGCTTTGACCGTGGAACTATCCAAATCCAGGCGTCGGGCCAAAGAATCCGCCGACTCGACCCAGTTTTGCTGCAACGCGGCAAAGATCCGCTCAGCGGTGTGGCTGTCAACCTCTGCGCGGGGGGCCAAAAGGTCAAATTGACCCATGCGTGAAAAATCGCTGCTGCTCCAGCCCGAAAGCCCCAAGGTAAACTCCATCCCCGGCATCTTCGCCGTCCAAAAACTGGGCATCCCTGTGCCCAATAACTGCACCCGAAACGACTGGCTGACAGGCAAGAGCCGCTCCAAAATAAACAGCCGACGGCGGCCCCAAATCCGAACTTCTTGGGTTGAGGCTCCCTGATAAATACTGCGCGGGCAGCACAAGACCTGATTCCAGGGTTCCAGAAGAATCTTGATCGGCTGACCGGGTTCCAAACAAAAGCGCAGGGAACGGGGACTGCTTTTTTCTCTGTGACGACGCAGCCAGAGCAAAAGATTGTAGAGATCGAGTGGATCGAGCTCAAATTCAATCAGGGGCAAAGTCATGGCTGAACTGACCTGCAAAAATCCGCGCACCCAGCTCTCGGGCAGGTCAATTTTTTCCTCTTTAAAGCTTTGGCTGAGTCCCGTTTGAACCTGAAAGCCTGAGGGATCAACCTTGAGTTGGGTCGGTTTATAATCCCTGATTTTTTGAAATTCTTGGTATAGGGCATGGGAATAGTCAATATTGGTCGTACCGCAGGCCTTTTCACCCATTTGGGCGAAGCCCTCGTAGCTGCAAGTGAGTTTGCCGTAACTCGATTCATCCTGAGAAAAACACTCAAAGAAGATCGCATCGGGATGCACGCTGATCACCGGATCGAGCACGTACCAAGCGTCAATATCCTGTTTATACAGGTAGTTAAAATAGCGATGACGGGCGGTGTAAAATGGGGTCAAAATCTGCGCTTCCTGGCCCTGTAAATGGCGCAGTTCATCGCGCAGTTCGGTCAGTTTCTGCTGAATTTTTTGCTGTTCGCGCAAAGACTGGGCCAAAAACACTTCTTTCTGGGCCGCCAGCCAAGCCAGATAATCGCTTTTATCGCGGGGCTGGTAGCGCATCTCCGATTCAACCACTTCGTGCAGCGCAGACATGGCCTCGCGAAAAGGCAAATTTTGCAAGAGCTGCCCCTGAAAATAAGTCGGGGGCCGCAAACTGTCTGGCATAAACGAGAGTTGGCTTGATGTCGCAGAATGGGAAACCGAGGAGTCTCCAGCGTAACAGTATTGGACTTCCATCACTTGGCCACCTTTCTCGGGGCAATCAGCTGCAGTGGCTGTGCTCTGTCTGGGTATTCGATTTGTAAATGGTGCAAGGCAAGAATCACTTGGGCCCGATCATTTTGGACCGTGGTCATTGCCTGCTGGGTAAAGAGCTGAAAAACCATATCAGCGACTTCGGGCCTGTTTTTGTGTTCAAGTGCTGCTTGGCTCAAGAAGCGCAAAACCCGGTCTTTGAGCACCCGCCCCTGATTGACCTGGAGCAAGACCCCGCGAAAAAAGGCTTCCAAGGCCAAGATCTGATCAGGATGCGGGGCCAACTCACTTTCCAAAAATCCCGAGACAAAGAGCTGAATCGAACGACTCGGGTGCTGGCTCAAGGCCTGTAAATAGACACCCCCCTGCCCAGCCTGAAAACAAGCGGAGACCAAAGCCTGGCCAAAGGCCTGGACATCACCATAGACCTGATCGCAGACGGCAATCACCCGTTCAGGCGTCCAGAGATTGGCCTTGAGGCCTCGGAAATAGTTTAAAGCAGTCTGACGGGCATCATCCCAAGGATTATCGAGAATTTCAAGCAGCGTTTCGATCTGCACTAAACTGCGGGGATCATTTTGCAAGGCTTCAAGCGCCCAAACACGGGCCGAAAGACACGCGTGTTTGCTCAAGCGAATCAGCTGTTCCAAGCCATATTCCCGCCCATTCTGGGCTGCGATCACCCGCCCGCCTACCTGCTGGGCCAATTTGGCGCGGGCTGTGAGCAGGGCCCAGACCTGACCCGGATCGAGCAAGGGAAAGAGGGCTGAAAAAGCCTCTAATAGTTCTAGCATCTCAAAGCGCAGCTCTTCAGGGCAACTCTTAAAAAAGGAAGGGTAAAGTGCTTGCCAGATCTCGGCGGGATAGTCGGTATGTGCTGTCTGGGAGGCAAGCCCTTTGAGAATCTGGACTGAAGCCTGACGATAAGCCAGATCCGTGTGCCAGAGTGCTGAGACCAAGGCCGGCAATTGCCCCATTTGAACGCCTATCGGCAATTTGGCCAAAAGGCGAATCGCCCCAGCCTGAACGGAAGGGTAGACCGAGGCCTGCATCAGAGCCGGAAAATGGGCCAAATCGGCATAGCTATAAACCGAGGCCTCTAAGAGTTCCACCGCCAAAGTCTGGAAAAAGAGCAAAGGGGAGGCCAAGAGCCGTTCCAAAGTCGAAAGTGAAACACGGGCCCGCAGAGAATCTCGCAAAAATCCTGTGACACTGGCTTGCAAAAGGCTTAAATCGAGGCCAGGATCAGCTTCCACTCGACTCAAGAGATAATCCACGAGATCGTCCGCAAAGCGGGCATCCAAGGCCGCAAAAAGTGTTTCAAATGCGCGCAATCGGGCTTGCAGTTCGGGGTAAGGCGAACAAAGCAGATGCACCAGAAGTGTTGGTTGACCCAATAGATAGGCGGGGCTCAATTGTTCCAGTGCCAAAGCCCTCACGGCTTCAAATGGTGAATCCAAAAAAGCTTTCAAAACATCAGGTTCAGCGATTTTGTCCAAGAGCGCTTGGGCCGCAAAGAGTGCCGTATTGAGGTAAGGGCGTTGGAGCAAAGCCAAATAAGAGTTCAAACCCAACCCCTCACAGAACGCCAGCTGAGAACGCAAACGGGCCAAGGCAAAATCGTTGACAATTTCCGCTTGGGCCGACAAGAGCAATTCCAGCAGCCATTCAGGGGCCTGATCCCACAGGTTCGCATGGGCTTCGGGCCGTTCCAAATCGGTTTTAAAGCTCTCTGACTTGAGCCATTTCAGCGATTTTTTGTCCAATTGATAGAGGCGACTGCCTTGCCAAAGAATATAACCCAGGGCCAGATGGCTAGAAAAGGCCGGGAACTCGCGTTTGCGTGTGCGCCGCTGATAACCTTCATCGGTTTCATAATAGCGGCTTAAGGTCTCCGTTTTGGCTTCAAAACAGGCAACCCCATCTTGGATCTGTTTTAAGAATGCCGCCGCCAAGGGGACATAGGCCTGGGGCTGATGTTGAGCCACCGTTTTGAGTAGACGGACGCTTCTGCGCCGAAAATAATTGCGTGTGGCGGGAGTCAAGGGGTGCCTGCCATCGGGGCCTGCATAACCAAAATTACCCGAGAGTGCCGGGTTCGACTCCAAACGGTGATAGAGGAGCGCCAGCCATTCATGATCTGAACGAAACTCCGCCAGTTTTAAACATTTACGCATCAAGGGAAAGGTGTCTTTGCTCAAAGGCAAATGGGCGATCAGCGCCAAAAAAGCCTTGCGCAATTCGGGCTGGAATTGGGTTTGGCGCGAAAGCTTTAAGACCTGTTCATCAAAGGCCAAACGCTCTTGCTCGCGGTTTTTCATCAGGGCTTCGCGCTTCTGATCACGATAGGCATAAAAAAGCGTTTCAACCGTGGATTTGAGATTGCCCTGGTATTGGCTCAAGGTCTCGGGAGGCAGACTGGCTTCGGTAAAGCGCCAAGACTGGGTGCGCAAAAACCCAGCATCATATTTGGGGGGGACGTTGGCCATTGCAGATTGAACCACTTGACGGCATTGATACAGCTCTAAAATCTGCCAAGCGGCTTGCCGTTCTTCAGGTGTGAGAGGCTTGCTCTCGACCTCATCAAAATGGGCGTAGCTGTAGAGGCGTTTGAGCAGATCATGGGCATCGATCAGGGGGTAATCTGTGGGTATCAGGCGCTGGCGGTTGATATAATTGCCCAATTTGCGTTTGATATCATCATAAATCCAACCCAATTGCCCCTTGCGCAGACAGTCTTGGTAATAGCCATATTCTGTGATTTCAGCCAAAGACACCTGTTCAATGATCTGCGCATAGAGTGCCTTGTCTTGGGCATAAAATGGCAGGGCCTGGGATTTAAGCGTGTGTAGCCAGTCTTTGAGCAAATCGTTAAAAGCCCTGCGCAGATCGGCAAAACGCTCGAAATCACTTTCAAGTGCTTCGCGCAAAAGATCTGGCAAAGCGCTGACAAACTCCGGCCATTCTTGTTCAATCGGTGCCGCTTGAAGCTGGGGCAGAAGGGTTTCAGCCACCCCGCGCCAGCCCAAAACCTTCTGAGCAGATTGCCAATCAGGCGCACTGAGTCGACGCGTCTGCAGGTTTTCGTAGCGGCTATAGGCACTGAGCTTTTCCAGCAGGGCCTGGCAATGGTTCAAGTCAGTCAAAATGGCTTCGGTCTGAGTCGTATTAGCTGCAACGTCGGACTCTGCCCGTAACCACTGTTCACGCACCTCATCGACCAGATAAAACATCGCAGGCGGCAGATCTTTTTTGAGGCGTTCAAGCTCGCTCAAATGACTGGCATTGCCAAATTTGCCGAGGGCCCAGACCAAGCTGTAATTGAGGGGGATATTTTCAGAACCCATCAGCCCTGGCACCCATTCAATGCACTCAG
>CAZRFI010000020.1:20205-22078 GCA_964598905.1 uncultured Candidatus Sericytochromatia bacterium
AATTCATAACCCTTGTTCATTTTGCTCACAACCAGGCTTTTGTAAATCTTTGCAGCCGCCTCAAAGGCCACCGCTTTTTCGGTTTTGGTGCCCTCTTTTAAGCTGCCACCGCGTTTGCCATAGCGAAAATTGACCAAATACGCTGTTTCGCTAAGCTGCAGCAATTCAGCTTCATAGACCTTGTCGGAACTGCCCTCTTGAAAATGCAGGCGGGTCTGTCGGATGCGTTTCATGCTTGTCCCTCCTGAGTGGCTTGAGTGGTATTTTTCCAGGCGGCCTCAACTTCAGCCACAATGCCACGATCCAAGATGATTTCTGCCAGCTTTGGCGGCGGGGGTACTGGTGCTACATGCTGTCCAGGCAAGGGCAATTCAGCGTTTGCGGATTTTTGGCGGAAGGCTGATTTTCTGCTATGCACCTGATTTGAATGGGTGGCTGTGGCAAAAGCCGTATCGGGGTATTTTTGACGAATCGCTTGCAAATGCGCGCAGAGTTTCTGGCCTTTTTCGGGTTGAACCAGGCGGATATACTGAGCAAATCCCTGAAGGCGCTCCAAAAAACCGGGTTCTGCGGAGGTATGTCCGGCCCAGGTTTTGCCTTGTAAACCGTCTTTTTCGAGCTGAAACAAAAGGGCCCGAAAGCGTTTGAGTGTAGCCGCAGAAACCGAAAGTCCCTGATTGACAACCAGCCCGGTTACTTCTTGGCGGGCTCCTTTGTGCATAATTCTGGTTTTATCCGGGTGCAAGACAAAGCCCTCGGCTTTGAGAATCTGGCGCAGACCTTTAAACAAGGCCCCCAGGTATTGGGAAGAATCCGCCGAAAAAGTCAGGTCATCGGCATAACGGGTATAGGCGAAATTCCACTTTTGGGCCAAACCCGCCAGACGTTTATCCAGACGCTTGCAAATTTGATTGCTGATCGCCGGACTGCAGGGGGAGCCCTGGGGCAAACGGCGCTGAGCTGCAGCGATAAAATAGCGCTGGCCATCGATTTCAACTTGCTGACTCTCGGCTTCGGTGCAGAGCAAACTCAATAAAGTCGCCACTTCATTGCCATAGCCTAGGCTCAAAAAGAGCCCTTTGACACGGGGATAGCTGATGGTCGGAAAAAAATCCTTTAAATCCAAATTGATCACAACTTTTTTACCGATATGCGGCCGGGCATTGCTGAGAATGCCCTTTTTCGGCACAAAACCATGGGCAGCAGGGGTGACCGGGAGGGGATTTAAAATACGCTCTAAAATCCAGTATTGTAGCCGTTTGAGTCGCGGCATCGGAGCAGAGATCAGCCGGGTTCCACCGGTTTTTTTGGCCATTTCAAACCGCTGGTAATGGCTTAATTTTGAGACCCGGCGGCTGTAGGTCAGAAAGCGCAATTCGTTGAGGGTGATTCCCGCTTGCTCAGCCAATTCCAAAGCGGAATCGATTTCGGGCAATCCCAAAGCCTTGAGTTTTTCGCTTTGGATGGCCTGTTGCGTCGTTCCAAAATGGGCCGAATCTCCCAGGGTGATCAGTTTTTTTTGTTTGTTTTGGTGGTGTACATGCGCACTTTGAAAGCGCTTGAGTTCACGATTGATGCGGGTTTGCAGTCGTTTTTCCAGGGCTGCGGCCATGCGCTGTTTGTGAATCAGCTTCAATGCGGCTTCGGGGTCTTTTATTTTTGCCGAAAGTGAGGCAATTTCTTGCTGAATTTCGGCCTTGCGCGCAATCAGTTCACGCGCAGGCTGGGGCTCAGACTCCGTCCAAAATCCCAAACGCTGCATTTCTGCCAGTATATAGCCATCTTTGCTACTGGCTTTGATCTGTTCATAGAGTTCTTGTCGGCTTAAACCCATCCCCTGGCCCTCTCTTGCTGGTCTCATAAAAGAGGCCGG
>CAZRFI010000020.1:22178-26494 GCA_964598905.1 uncultured Candidatus Sericytochromatia bacterium
CTCATAAAAGAGGCCGGGTGCAAAAACACCCGGCCAGGCACAATCCTTCGTTCTATCAAACAATGTGCTTGTTACACTCGATGCGGAACGCACTACCAGGTGCATGTACTTTCCCTGAAAGGATCCCGTACATGCACTCTGGTAGTGCAGGGCCGCTAAAGTGAAGAGCAAGTACATGATGCATGGCCACACTGTGGACAAGAATCGCGATCCACGATTCAGATTGCAAGGTTCTGGCTTGTGCCCTAGCACATCCTATCAGCTTCAAAATCAGTTGCCAATACCGCGAGCGATCTGAACAGTTAAATTTTTGAAGCAAGCGAATGTATACATAATAATACAAAATGAATTCACCTCTGTCAAGGCCCTCTTAAAATCTGCGATTGGCGCATCTCGCCTCAAAAAAGCTATACTGAAGCCGCTCAGCCAGGGAGGCCCCGTGAATTATTCCCAGTCTTACCAGCGCCTCGACAACGCGATTTATCAATTGCTGGAAGTGCCGCCTCTGATTTTGGAAATTGGCCATGGGCTATTTGCACTGGTTGATCCAGCCCAGGGAAGTGAATTGCTGCATCGTCTGGGGGAGGTCCGTCTCAAGATTGGCCTGGAATTGGGACTGGTAATGCCCCCGGTTTTGCTGCGCGAAAATGTAGCCCTGCCCCGCTCGCAGTGGCGGATTTTGCTGCGGGAGTGGGGAGCTGAAGCGGGTGAATTGAGAATGGGCTGTCGCTTGGCCCTGGTCGACACCCCAGCCAAAGCCGCCCTGAAGCTGATCGGAGAGCCTGGCCAAGGACCCAATGTCGAAGCGGCGGTATGGCTGACAGGGTATGAGGCCCAGCGGGCCGAACGGGCAGGGATTGAGGTGTATTCACCTGCCAGTGTTTTGCTCTTGCGGCTTCAGGCCTTAGTCAAAACCTATGCCCACGAGTTATTGAGTTTACAGGCCTTTCAACATATGTTAGAACATGTGCGCCTTAAACACCCAGCCCTGGTGGAAGACCTGATTCCCCACCGCCTGCCGCTGAGCAGTGTGCGACAAATCATGCAAAACCTGCTCGAAGAGGGGGTCAGTATTCGCGATCTGCCCTCATTGTTGGAAGCATTGAGCTGGTTGGCACAAACAAAACGTGAGAGCGAAACCACAAGTGAAGTGCTCAATGAAGCCCTGAGTGAAGCTCTGCGGCGCAGTATGGGAAAGTCCCTGCTCTGGCCTTGGCTCAGCAGCAAGGCAACGCCAGAAAATAGGCCAGAAAACAGGCAAAACAATACACTACAGGTCTTGGTACTTGAACCTTCACTCGAGAAAACACTGCTCAATCAGCGCCAACAGGGTCTCAACGGAACTGTTTTGAGCTTGAATCCCCTGCTCACAGAGGCCCTGTTTGCAGAGGTAGACAGCGCCCTCTCTCAAGCCCCTGCCAAGACGGTCATTTTGGTAAAAACTGAATTGCGCAGGGCCTTCAAACAACTTTTGTCCCGCAGATTTCCCAACTTGGCCGTCTTTGCCGAGGGAGAAATACCACGGCAGGTCAAAATTGAGGTCTGGGGCCAATTGGCGGCGAAAGGCTTGTAACCCAACCCTTTTCCTTTTTATACTTCAGGCATCATGCAAGATGCTATTTTTTGTCAAAACTTGGCCAAATACTTTCGCCATTACCACAAAGAACCCGGGATCACAGGATCGATCAAGTCGTTTTTTGTGCGCAATTATGAATCCAAAGCCGCGATTCGCGACTTTGACCTGCAAATTGCCCAAGGCGAAATTATTGGCCTGCTTGGGCCCAACGGCGCAGGCAAAACCACCCTGATGAAGATGTTCACAGGGATTATTGTGCCCTCAGCAGGTGAGATTCAGATTTTGGGCCATCTGCCTCACCAACGTGAAAATGCCTTCAGGCGCAAAATTGCCCTGGTGATGGGTCAAAAATCCCAACTCTGGTGGGATATTCCTGCCATGGACTCGTTTTTGCTGCTGCAAAAATACTATGAAATACCCGATGCCGATTTCAAAAAACGCCTGGGCACGCTCTGTGCGCTGATGGAAGTGGAAAAACTGCTCAAGGTTCACGTGCGCAAACTCTCTTTGGGCGAGCGCATGAAAATGGAATTGATGGCCAGTTTGTTGCATCAGCCCGAGGTGGTCTTTTTGGATGAGCCCACCATTGGCCTCGACCTTGTCGCCCAGAAAAACATCCGTGATTTTGTCTTGGCCTGGCAGCGCGAGTTTCACACCACTGTGATTTTAACCTCGCATTATATGGCTGACGTCGATGCGCTTTGCCAGCGCATTGTCTTGGTGCTCGATGGCTGCAAACGTTTTGACGGCGCCATTCGCGAATTTGAATCAATGCTGGGCAAGCAAAAATTTGTCAGCGTGGACTTTGAGACACCGATCAGCAATAGAGAAAACCTTTGGGCTGAATTGGACCCCAACTGGAACAATGATGGCACCCATGTCGAATTGCGCATTCCCGAAGAGGCCCTGCGCCAAACCGCGATGGCGATCCTGCGCGATTACCCGGTCAGCGCTCTGAGCATGGAAAAGCTGCCGATTGAGCGGGTCATGAATGAATTATTGACCAATCCCCATTTGCTTGCTGCCCCGCGATGAGTGCCTCCCTCTCAAATCTGAGCGCCGAATTTCAGAAATGGACCGCCACAATGAAGATCGCCTGGAGCAAGCAGCTGGCGTATAAACTCAATTTTATTTTACTTGTGATAGGGCCTGTGCTGGTCTTCTTTTTTATTCGCTACAATCTCTGGAGCGCGATTTACAAAATCGAAGGCATTACCACCCTGCAGGGTTATAATTTTGAGCAAATGCTGGCCTACCAAGTTTGGGTCATGATTGTGGGCTTTTTGGGCCTGGGCTACAATGGCATGAATTTGGCCGAAGACATTCGCCTCGGGCGGATTTCGGCCTATTTAATCTATCCCTTTGGCTTTTGGCAATTTCACGCCTGTGGCTTTTTGGCCTTTGAATCGGTTCAGCTCTTGGTCTCAGCCCTGACCCTGGGTGCGGTAGCTGCCATGCATTGGGTGCAACTCAGCCCTTTGCCACTGATACAGGGCCTGACCTTTTGTTTTTGCGTGGCCCTGTTTTGGTTTCAAATCAATTTTATGATTGGCCTTTTGGCCTTTTGGCTCGAAGAGACCTGGGTCCTGCGGGTAATGATGGTGACCTTGACCCAGTTTTTCTCAGGGGCTTTGATTCCGCTGGAACTCTTTCCAGATTGGTTGCGGCAGATCTTAAACTTTTTGCCTTTTCCCTATTTAACCTGGGTGCCGGTCAAGGTCTTTATGGGCCAATACACGGGCGATCTGACCCAGGCTTTTGGGCTGATTCTATTCTGGGCAGGATTGGCTTTTGCCTGCAGCACCCTACTTTGGCAGCGGGGTCTCAAGGCCTACACCGCAGCGGGAATGTAAGATGTTTAATCACCTCTTGAAACGCATCGGCCATTACGCAGGCATTTACAAAGAATTTGTCAGCAATTGTTTTGCCGCTGCCATGACGTATCGCTTTCACTTTGTGATGTTGATTATCATGGACCTGCTCTTTTATCTCAGCATTTTGGCCTCGGTCGATTTTCTCTTTGCCCATGTCAGCAAAATTGGCAGTTGGGGCCGAACTGAATTTATGTTTTTTATGGCCTTTATGATTGCGATCGAACATTTACACATGACCTTTGTCAGCGAAAATTTCTGGGAATTCTCTTACGATATCCGCACAGGCCGACTGGACTTTATTCTGCTCAAACCTGTGGGGGCGCTGTTTGTGATCTTTTTTCGGTCGATGCGCCCCGGCACCTTGATCAACGGCTTTTTTCCCTGGTATTACCTGATTCACTTTGGTTCACAATTGCATTTGGGCCCTGTGCAATGGCTCGCCTTGCCCTTTTTGGTGCTGCTGGGCCTCACACTCTTGACCAGCATTGAAATTCTCTTGAGCATGTCGATGTTTTGGATTGTGGAGTCGATGGGCATCAATTTTCTGCGCATGCAATTGCAACAGGTCTCACGCTGGCCGGATTTTGTCTACCAATATTTTGCCCAGAAATTCTTCAGTTTTATCGTACCCGTGCTGCTGGTTGGCAGCGCACCCGTCAAGTTTTTGCTGGATGCGCGTCAATGGCCAGAATTGGTCTGGGTTGCAGTGGTTTTGCTGATCTGCTGGAGTGGGATCGGGTTTTTCTGGCGCAAAGGCCTGGCCTCTTATGAGTCGGCTTCGAGTTAAAGCAGACAATTGCGATGATTCAGTTCACACCGCGTTTAGAAATCACGGCCAAAGGCGTTAAAAACAGAATTTTGAGATC
>CAZRFI010000021.1:0-12265 GCA_964598905.1 uncultured Candidatus Sericytochromatia bacterium
TAACCGTCACTGTGCCCGCAGGCATCAGTGGCACCCAAAATGTCACGGTGTCGGTGGGAACACAGACCAACAGCGGCACCCACAATTTCACGGTCGCCTCTGAGTCTTGGACGGCCCAAACAGCCATCACCACAGGGACGCTGAATGGTGTCACCTATGGCAACAGTCTGTTTGTGGCTGTCGGTGACAGTGGCCATATTCAAACTTCAACGGATGGCAGCACTTGGACCAGCCGCACCTCAGGGATCACCAAATATTTGCAGGGAGTTGTCTATGGCAATGGCAAGTTTGTGATTGCGGGTTGGCTGGGTTCGGTTTTGACCTCAACAGATGGCATCACCTGGACGGAGCAAAATCCGGGTACCACTCAGAGTTTTAATGCCATTGGTTTCGGTGGCGGGCTGTTTGCTGCGGTGGGGGTCAATGGCATGATCTATACCTCAGCCGATGGCGTGACTTGGACTCAACGGGTCATGGGCGTTCCCACGGATCAACTCCACGCAATCACTTATGCCAATGGCCAGTTTGTGGCTGTGGGCAATAGCGGGCGCGTGGTCACCTCTCCCGACGGATTGACCTGGACAGTGCGTGACTCTGGCGTGGGCCAAACCCTTTACACTGTGGCCTTTGGCAATGGCAAATTTGTGGCCGCCGATCTCAATGGGACGGTTTCTACTTCCACGGATGGCATCACTTGGAGCAATCAAACCTTGCCTGGGGCACCGAACACCCGGGGAGTGACCTATGGCAATAGTTATTTTATGTTGGTGACCTTCAGTGGTAAAAGTTTTGCCTCTTCAGATGGCTTGAGCTGGACAGAGTTTGCCAGTGAAACCCCCGCTGCACTTTTAAAACTCACCCATGGCAACGGACTTTTTGTCGGCACTGGCACCAGCGGGAAAGTCAGTACCCGTCCCGAAACGGTGACCCTCCAAGCCGTTCCGCGTGTGACTTCTATTGCTCCAGCAGCTGGGGCCACGGGCACATCTGTCACAATTACGGGTCAGGGTTTTACAGGTGTAACGGCTGTTAAATTTGGGGCCAATACAGCCGGTTTTACAATCAATTCCGATACCCAAATCACCGCCACCTCCCCAACGGGTACGTCTGAAGTGGATGTCAGCGTTACCAAAGGAACCCAGACGAGTTCTTCCACTTGGGACACCAAATACAATTATGGTCTTTGGGCCGCGCGAACCTCTGGTACAACCAACACACTCAATGGCGTGGCTTTTGGCACAGATAAATTTGTCGCAGTGGGCGACACAGGAACCATTTTAACCTCCCCCAATGGCCGTATCGCCTGGAGCAGCCGCACTTCTGGTGTGACCAAAATGTTGCAGGGAGTCGCTTATGGCAATAGTCGCTTTGTGATTGCGGGTTGGTTGGGTGCGATCTTGACTTCACCGGATGGGGCCACCTGGACCGTCCAGAACCCAGGAACAACGCAGAGTTTCAATGACATTGCCTATGGTGCCAGTCTGTTTGCCGCTGTGGGGGTCAATGGTATGATTTATACCTCTCCTGATGGCGTCACCTGGACCCAACGAGTCATGGGAGTACCAGACGATCAGCTCCAGGCGATTACGTCTGGCAATGGCATGTTGGTAGCAGTGGGCAACGGAGGCCGGGTTGTGACCTCCAGCGATGGAACCACCTGGACCCTGCGCGAATCCTGGACGGGTCAAACCCTTTATAATGTGGCCTTTGGCAATGGGCGCTTTGTGGCGGCTGATCTCAATGGCACTTTGGTCACCTCCACTGATGGCTTTACCTGGACTGCCCAAACTTTGCCCGGCGCACCGAATACCCGTGGTGTCAGCTACGGAAATGGTAAATTTATGGTCGTGACATTTAGTGGTAAAACGTTTGCCTCAAGTGATGGTTTGACCTGGGCTGACCTCGGAACAGAAACGGCAGGCGCCCTGCTCAATTTGAGTTATGGCAGTGGTTATTTTGTGGGGGTTGGCAGCTCTGGAAAAATCAGTACAACACCTGATACTGTGGCTGTTCCCAGCGTTCCCAAAGTGACGTCTGTTGCCCCCCTTTCGGGGCCAGCTGGAACCTCTGTCACGATTACGGGCCAAGGTTTTACGGGTGCAACTTCCGTCAAATTTGGGGCGACCACTGCCTCGTATACGGTTAACTCTGCGACCCAAATCACGGCGACAGCGCCTGCTGGTTCGGCAGAAGCGATTGTCACCGTCACCGTTGGCGGTCAAACCAGTGCAACCAACTTTGAGAGCCGCTATAACTACGGGCTCTGGGCCGGACGCACATCTGGAACAACGTCGACCTTAAATGGGGTTGCTTATGCCAATAACCGCTTTGTCGCGGTGGGAGACAGTGGCAAAATTCTGGTCTCTCCGAACGGCATTGTTGATTGGGTTACTCGCAGCGCGGGCACAACCAGCAACCTACAGGGGGTGGCTTATGGCAATAGTCGCTTTGTGATTGCAGGATGGTTGGGTTCCATCCTGAGTTCTCCCGATGGCCTTACCTGGACACTTCAGAATCCTGGCACAACGAACAGCTTCAATGGTATCACCTATGGCGTCAGTCTCTTTGTGGCTGTCGGAGTCAACGGTATGATCTACACCTCTCCCGATGGGGTGACCTGGACCCAACGCGTCATGGGCGTTCCTGCAGATCAACTGTATGCGATTACCTCTGGCAATGGCCTGTTGGTAGCGGTAGGCAACGGCGGTCGGATTGTGACCTCCACCGATGGCACGACCTGGACCGCCCGCACTTCGGGAGTCGCACAAACGCTGTACAATGTGGCTTTTGGCAATAATAAATTCGTCGCAACGGATCTCAATGGCATTGTATTGACGTCCAGCGATGGGATTACCTGGAGTAATCAAACTTTGACCGGAAGCCCGACCACCCGTGGGGTGATCTATGGCAATGGTAAATTTGTGATTGTCAGTTTCAGCGGGGAAACCTTCTCCTCAAGCGATGGACTTACTTGGACCAGTCTGGGTACCGAGACCGCAGGTGCCTTGTTGGACGTGGTCCATGGCGGCGGCTATTTTGCTGGTGTCGGTGTCAATGGAAAAATAAGCACCATGCCCCAATGAGGAACAGTGAACAAAGCTTGTGTTGATTGGGTTTTAGGCCCGTGCGAATTGACGGCCTTCCGCTTCAAAGCGGTTTTCAATCCCCGCATGGGCCCCCGGTGAAGAGCGGAACCAGGAGGAGATCTTGGTCTCTTTGTAGTCGGCCAGGGCTTTGCCTATCTCGTTGGCGCTAAACTTACGCCCAGCCCGCTGTTGCAGTCCGGCCAGATGTTTGGCTGCTCCATCGGCGAGTTCGCCGACATGGTTGGTGGTGCCCATGATCAAATCCTGAATGCGGGGATCTTCGCGCACTTCAGGGCTCAACTGGGCCAGGCCCATAAAGCGCTGAACATTGTCACCTTTGTCTTTGTGCACAAAGGCCTCTTGGGCCAAGCCAAAGGCCTGATTGTGTTCACGGGCAAATTTGGTCCAGAGCGCGTCAAAGGCCTTGCTGGCCAAGCCGTATTTTTGGGCTGCGGCTTTGAGGTGGGAGCCAAAGGGATTGGCGGGATCGTTGATAAAACGTGAAAGTGTGCTACCAGCACCGCCTTTGCCCCCGCGCGAGGTGCCATCGATATACACCGAAGATTCAAATTGATAAGTTCCGTAGGTCTTGCCCCCAAGATCGTCACCCTTTTGGGGACGCGAAATCGCCCCAACGGCATAGGGATCCCAATCGCGGCGATAGACACCGGATTCGTGAAAGGCCGCCATGGGAAACTGGGGCACAAATTTGGAATCATCGTGATAGCGCGAACGCTGATACATCGCCCCCGAACGTGGTTTGGCAGTCGGGGCCGGTTTATCTGGCACCTCTGCAGGTGGCTTAGGAGCTGCCGGATCAACTGCGGTGGCCTCACCAGGTTTTTCTTCTTCGGGTTTGGCTGAGTCGGGCAGGGGCCGCAAGGTGGTGGGCACCGCCATGTATTGGTTAAAGGCCTCGGGGTTGACGGGCACTTCAGGGCGGGCGTATTCATTCAGGTAATCGCCCTGTTTGAACTCGCTTTCAGAATAGTCTTGAGAGGCATCAAAGGCAGACAGATCTGGCGGGGCCTGCTGAGCGGAACCGGGGCCATCAAATGAGACCGCACTGGCCGCAGAACCAGAGGGCCCCGGGCCTTTGACATTGTTTTTGTCCCCGCCCCCAAAGAGGTTGGCAAACCAATTAAAAATCGCTTTAAAAATATCCGCAATCACCTGAAAAAAAGACCGGCTCTTTTTGGGGCCTCCCGCTTCAGTTGCGCCTTCTGCGCCCACTTCGGGGGGGGCTTTTTGCATGCGAATGCGCGGTCCCCCTTCCGAGCTGGCGGCAACGGGTTGGTTTTGGGCCTGAAGTTCTTCACTAAAACGGGTGGCTGCAGGAGAGTCGAGTTGGGTGGCCATGGACTGAATTGAACGCAATTCGGGCTCGGAGAGGTATTGATCACCTTGGCGCTCGCCTTGGCTTTGGGTAAATTCTCCCAATTTGGCCAAGAGCTGCCCCACAGCCTGTTTGTCTTGGGGGGGTAAACTGCTCGAAGCCAACGCCGTTTGCAGGGTCTGCATTTCTTGGGGGGTGACCTTGCGATCTGAAATGACACCACGTACCTGGCCGAGCATTTCTTGACGGGGGGAGTTGACCTGCATATACACGCTCTTTCTCTCAGAGGGAGTTGGGGCTTACTTAAAGCTTATTAATCTTAAGTATAGCCCCAATTGCCCAGATTCATGCTTGCAAAGCGCAGCCGGTCATTTCCAATGCGCTAAAAATCAGGCAGCAAGGGTCAGAGAGGCCTGTTCCAGGGCCTTGCCAAAGGCATTCAACTGGTCTTGCAACTGGGCCTGTTCAGCCTCAGCCAAAACGCCATTTTTCATCATTTCTGCATAACGACCCAGGCTGTAGCTGCCGACCAAATTGGCCCCCCACCAGGGCACCAAGCTGGCCAGGGTCTGCAAATTGGTTCGCCCGCCATTGGGGCCGGGGGCTGCACTGAGCAAAAGCACCGGTTTTTGGCCTAAAAATTTCATCTGAATGCGTGAGAGCCAGTCAATCACGTTTTTGAACACGGCGGGCATCGAACCATTGTGTTCTGGGGAGGCAATCAACAGGCCATCATGGGCCTGAATCAGAGCATATAGTGCCTCAATCTCGGGCGGAAAGCCATCCCGTTGCTGCCGCAGTGTGCTGTAAAGTGGGACATCGTCGTAAGCGGTGAGATCGAGCAGGGTAAAAGGCAAGCCACTTAATTGGGCCGCATAAGCGACCAGGTCTTTGTTGATCGATTGGGGGCTGTTGCTGCCAGCCAGAGCGAGGATTTTCATGGGGTTTTCCTTTTTGTGTGCCATTGCGGCGTTGTTAATTCCATCCTAATCCCTGAACCCTATAAACAAAAGTATTCATTGTTTATTGTGTTAATAATAATTTTTTATATAGTAAAAAAAACAGCCGCAATTGGCTGCTTTTCAGTCTGAATGTAAATTGCTTAAATTAAGCAAACGCGCGGGCTTCGGCCTCAAAGCGATTCTCTAAACCTGCGTGTGCTCCCGGAGAAGAGCGGAACCAAGAGGAGATTTTTGACTCTTTAAATTCAGCAATGGCTTTGCCCACTTCATTGGCGGTCAATGGGCGTCCAGCTTGGCGCTGCAGAGCGGCAATATGCTCAGCGGCACCGTCTGCGAGCCCTCCGACGTGGTTGGTTGTGCCCATGATCAGATCCTGAATGCGGGGATCTTCGCGCACCTCGGCGCTCAACTCAGCTTTGTCCATAAAGCGCTGAATATTCTGGCCTTTGTCTTTGAGCGCAAAGGCCTCTTGGGCCATGCCAAACTCTTTGTTGTTTTGGTTGGAGAGGTGGGCCCAGAGGGCGTCAAACTCTTTGCTGGCCAAGCCGTGTTGCTCGGCCACCGCTTTGAGTTGGGCCCCAAAGGGATTGCCCGGATCGTTGATAAAACGCGAAAGCGTGCTGCCCGCCCCACCTTTGTTCTCGCGGGAGGAACCATCGGGATAGACCGAAGACTCAAATTGGTAGGTGCCGTAGGTCTTGCCGCCAAGATCGTCGCTCTTTTGCGGGCGCGAAATGGCCCCCACGGCATAGGGGTCGTTGGGTTTGCGATAGACGCCCGACTCGTGATACGCCGCCATCGCAAAACGCGGCACAAATTTGCTGTCATCGTGGTATTGCGAGCGCTGGTACATTTCCCCCGGCGCACCGGCAGTGGCGGGAGGCAGGCCGTCGGCTCCGGCGGGAGCGGCAGCGGGGGGGCTGAAATAGCGGTCAAACGAGCCGGTATCGCTGCTCACCTCGGGGCGGGCATAGTCGTTCATATAATTGTCAGCCAAAGGCGGGGGCGGGGTTTGTGCTCCGGGGGTGGGCATATTCACGCCGTTGGGGTCAAATTCTGATTGGGGACGGCTTTGGGCATTGTTTTTATCGCCCCCGCCAAAGAGGTTGGCAATGGCTTTAAAAAAACTTTTAAAGCCATCTTTGAGCACCTGAAAAAAAGAGCGATCAGATTTGACATCGTTGTTTTGGGCAATATGTTCAGTGAGCTCAGTGGCGGGCGCTGAGTTTAAGCTGGCTGCCAAATCTTGTATCGATTTCAGCTCATCGTCGCTGAGCCGTTTTTCAGTGTCTCCCGTGGACTTAAATTCTTCGAGCTTGTCCAAAATCTGTCCCACAGCCGCTTTGTCTTGGGCTGAGAGCGGGCTGCTATCAAGGGCTGAGCGCAATTCATTCATTTCTTGGGGGGTAATTTTGCGATCGGAGGTAACGGTGTCGATCTTACCCAAATAATCCTGACGTGCGCTGGGATTGACTTGCATGGAGAATCCTATCCTGTCTTGCTTTTTGATGGTTTGCGGGAAAGGGATGATAAAAAGTATATACCCGATTCAGGCAAACACGAAACATCAGGCCAGTCTGAATCAATGCGGTTGAGATTCACACTCAGAGAGGTTGTTATTCAAACCCCAATCAGGGTATAAAGGATAATAAGAAAATTATGAATACAGAAAACCGTCCCACCTTTCGACGTATCAAAGGCAGTACTTCATACCTGGCTCTGGAGCATTCCAATCTGGGTCTTTACGTCTACAAAAAACGCGGTGTCTTGATCGATTCCGGTTATACCGAAGAAGATGCCCTCTGGATTGCTGAACTGCTCGAAGGCGAAGCAATCCGGCTCGAAGCGATTATCAATACCCATGCCCATCCCGACAATAGCGGGGGCTCTTCTTACCTGAAAAAACGCATGGGCTGCAAACTTTACGCCACTTCGATTCAGCGCCCCTTTATCGAAAATCCCTCTCGCTCTAATTATCTGGCCATGGTTCAGGCTGTGGTCGACAAAGAAAAAGAAGAGAGTGAAAGCCAGCGCAAGCGGGCCCTGCTCAAAGCCGAAAATATGAAAAAAGAGGCAGCCCCTGCCGAAGGCGAAGAGGCCGCCCCCGACAAAGTCGAGGCCAACCCCGCTGAAGCAGACAATCCAGAAGGTGGCGCTGAGGAGCTTAAAGCAGAGCCCATTTTGGAATTTATTGAGAGCGATCACAAACGCTCGGTGATCAAACCCAAACCCTGTCAGGTCGATGGCAATCTCGATCCGAAAAAACCCTTTTTGATGTCTTCGGGCAAACAGCTTCAGATTGTCGATCTCTCGGGCCATGTCATGGGCATGTGTGGCGTGGTTACCCCCGACGATGTTTTTTTTATCGGCGATTCGCTGTATACCTTTGACGAACTTTCCGACAAACCCATACCCTACCTCGAAAGCGTCGAGCAATTCAAAAAAAGCCTCGATGTGCTTTTGGCCACGCAGTACTCCAATTTTGTGCCGACCCATGGCAAACCGCTGGAGTTCAGCATCAATTCTGAAGTGCTCTTTCACAAACGCCAGATCGAAATGATCGAAGAGGCCATTTTGTTGCACTTGCAAATGCCGCGCACCCGTGAAGAGTTGGTCGCACTGATCTTTGCCACCTTTGGGATTGAGCAGACAATTCCCAATTTTTACATGATGTCTTCGACGATTGTCTCGTTTTTAAACCACCTCAAACGGGACAGACGGGTTGCCATCATTCACGAAGACGGCAAAACCCGCTGGTTTACCAAGCAAAAATAACTAGCCTTTGACGCAAACGACCTGTTTGAGCGTGTGTAAGATCTCCACCAAATCGCTTTGGGCCAACATGACTGCATCAATGTCTTTGTAGGCGGCGGGGGTTTCGTCGATCACCCCCAAGTCCTTGCGGCATTCGACGCCTGCTGTGGCCTGCAGGTGATCGTCCAGGCTAAAGCGCTGCCGGGCCTGGGTCCGTGACATTGTGCGCCCAGCCCCGTGACTGCAGCTGTGAAAGCTCTCGGCCTGGCCTTTGCCGCGCACGATAAACGAACGGGCCCCCATGCTGCCGGGAATAATCCCCAGATCCCCTTCTCGGGCCCGAATCGCCCCTTTGCGCGTGACCCAGATATTGGCGCCAAAATGGTGCTCACGGGCAATGTAATTGTGGTGACAATTGACGGCCTCGGTTTCGAGCTGAAAGGCAGGCAACAGGTTGGACTCTGCCAAAACCGCGAGAATATTGGCCAGCATCACCTCGCGATTGGCGAAAGCATAGCCCTGGGCCCATTCTACGGCCTGGATATAGTCGTCAAAGAGCGGTACCCCTTCGGCCAAATAGGCCAAGTCGCGGTTGGGCAAATGAATAAACATCCGCTCCATCTCTTTGCGGGCTGCTTCGATAAAATAGCTGCCAATGCGGTTGCCAATCCCGCGCGAGCCGCTGTGCAGCATAATCCAAACCTGCTGTGATTCGTCGAGACAGATTTCAATAAAGTGATTGCCGCCGCCCAAACTGCCGACTTGCATCATCGGGTTTTTCTGGCGGCCCTCAATCTGGGGGTACTTCGCTAAAATCGTTTGGTATTTCGTGTCCAGTTCTTTCCAGGTGCGCTCTCCCCGGCGCGCGAAGCGCAAGAGGTTATTTTTTTTAAACGCTTGGGCCGTCCAGTCGCAATTGCCGACGGGCACCACCGATTCAATCGCGGCCCGCAAGGGCCCCAGATCGTCGGGCAAATCACTGGCTTTTAAGCTGGTGCGCACAGCCACCATGCCACAGCCAATATCCACGCCCACAGCAGCCGGAATAATCGCGCCCAGGGTAGGCAAGACACAGCCCACGGTACTGCCTTTGCCCACATGGCAATCGGGCATGGCTGCGACATGTTTGTGAATAAAGGGCATACTTGCCGCTTCACGCAATTGCTGTTCGGTGCTGGAGTCAAAAGGCACCCCGTGAACCCAGGCTTTGACGGGTTTTCCGTTTTGGTTTTCAATAAAGAGATAGTTTTTGTCCATGATAAGGCCTCCGAAAATAGTTTCGTTTGGCACAGAGAAAATTGCTGCTGGGCTGTATTCCACTATGGGGAAAAAAGGCCCAAAAAGCAAGTGCATCAAACTTTGCGATTTTTATTGATGCTATAAATTTGCTGCAAAAAAGCAAGAAACGCAAAGTAATCGGATATATTTAAAATGTATTTTGCTATCAGATAGCGACCGTTAACTACACAGGGTTTGAGACAAAGGTCATTTTAAAATGGGTCCGATCAAAGTCACTCCAATACAGGTCAATGTGCCAGAACCCTTACCCGCACGGGTAAGTGGCGCGCCGGTTCCTGCCGTGACTGTGGCAGGCCCAGCTCTCCCAGCAGAGCCGCCGCAATCGCAAAGTTCTCAACTCTTCCTTCCACCCCAAGGACAGGTCTCTCCCAATATTGCTTTTGTCGAACAGCAGTATGGCAGTGCCCTTGGAGATCGGGTTGAAAGCATGGAAATGGCCGGACTGGCGGGCGCAGATATGCAAGCCCTGCAAGGCTATGCCCAAAGTCTGATCAACCAACCCGCAGAATTGGCGGCTGTTATTGGTGCCTTACAAGCTGCTTTGGGCTCGGTTCAAGCACCTGTCATGATGGTGGATTTTTGTGCTCTCTCGCCCGAACAACAGGACAAACTCAAGACCTGCTTTGAAAAGGTCGGCTGTGCGGATCTCTTGGCTCAACTAGAAAGTGGCAATACACAGCTTTCCTTTGAGACGATTGGCGCTCTGTATTATTCGCTTAAACCCATTCATACCCTGATGTCGAGCCAAGACTCAAGTGAACGCAATGGGGCCCTCTTTCAATTGAAGGTCAGCAATGATTTGCTGCAGGTTTTGCCCGCCTTGCAGGCCAGTAAAAAAATGGACGAAGATACGCTTGCTGTCATGGATTTTTCGAACAGTCTGACAGGTCTGTCAGCCAGAAACAGTGCCAGCAGCGGTTTGAGCCGATTGTCGAAAGAGATTGTCGAGACCCAGGCCCGTGGCACCTTTGATGCCGCAGCGCTGTCTGAAACAACCACTCGTTTGACTCTCAGCCCTTTGGATACCGTCTTGGGCAATCTCTTGCTCGACCCCAATGATTCAGACAAAGCACAAAAATTGGCTCAACTCTTGCAGCGTTTTGAGCAAGGGACGCTCAGCCCCCAAGACAAAGCCAGTTTAATCGCCTTTGGTCTGGAAGAAAAGACGGGAAAACTCTATGTGACGGATGGTAAAACAGCTGCAACCAGCCCTCTTTCGGCAGAAGATCTGGCCCAAATCAAGCAGATAGCCACCGCTCTGGCAACCCCTGTTGCCAGCCGATCAAAAGATGTTCAGGCATTTTTGGCGGCCTTTCAAACTGTTATCAAAAACACCCAATTATTGGAAACCCTGACCCAAAAGCGCAATGATCTTCAGAGCAAGGCGGATCAATTACTCCAGCAATTGACCAGTGACGAAAGCGATTTAAGCGATATTGAAGCCACCCTGGCAGATTTGGAAGGTTTGCTTAAACGCTTTAATAAAGATGGTTTAACCGATCGGGATATCCGTACTTTGGCCAAACTCGGGATCGAGATCCGCGATGGCCGGGTTGTCAAAAATACGTTTTTTGATGCCAATGGCAATTTGATCAAACGCGATGATATCGAATCATTTTTGCGGGCCAAACAGGCTGAACTGATCCAAGCGATTGCCCAAAAACGCCAAGAGTTAGGCTCGCTGAATCAAGAAATTGGCAAAACCGATGAAGAAATTGCCCAGACAGCAGCGGATTTGATCGTCAGTCAACAAGGGCTGGACAGTCGCTATCAAAGACTGAGCCCCGAAGAACGCACGGTTTTTGCACCGGCCTATGAAAGTGCACGCAGGCAAACCCGTCAGGCTTTGGCCCAGGCTATTCAAGCCCTGCTCAAAGGCAATATCGATCCCCGACTTTTGCAAAGGCTGATGGATGATTTGGGCCGTTTGGAGAGCGAGGCCGCTCAAACGACAGACAGCACAGAGCCTCAAAGCGAAGCACAGCCCAAAGACCGCTTGGCCGCCACCCCCCAAGTGGTTGCTGTTGCGGCACGTTCTCCCGGTTCTGAAGCAGAAGTGGCGTTTAATGAACTGCAAGCCGAAAGTGCCAAGGCCACTTCTGTCCAGCAAAAACTCGAAACCCAACTCTTGGATCAAGCGGGTAACAGCCGCCGCCGCAACCGCGAAAGAGCAGAAAGCCGCCAGGCTTGGTTGCGGATTGCCCAGGATCAAATCCTGAATCAAGAACAATTAAAATCCATGTTAAAAGATTCTGCCTCCGACCTCTTCTCGCCCGCTCCTTAAAGGCTTATCACCCCGTTCAAATGAGGTATAATGCCGGTATTCGGCTGCTGGAGGTCTCTGGTATGAACAAAAAACAGCACAAACTCCCGCTTGAAGTTGAGATCGCGTATGAATCACTGGCCCGTGAATTACATGGGGCCATTAACCGCATGTTTATTGGTTTGGCGATCATGCTTTTGGTGCAATATGTGTTTTTTGCCAACGATGCCTCTCAACAGCAGGTGATTGTCTCTGCGGGTGTGGGCGCTGGTCTGGCCTTTTATGGGCTGGGGGTCTATGCTTTGCACCGTTTACACAGCCAATTTCCACTCAAAATCAAATTGGAAGCCAGCGGGTTGACCCTGACCTATAAACGCAATCTGGATTGGCTTTTTTCGCGTTTTCCCACCCACCGTCTGCGCGAGCGGGTTTTGCCCCTGAATGAAATTGAAACCATCCAAGCCGGGGGGGAACCCTTCAGTTTTTGGTTGCATCAGGTCAGATGGACCCCCACTTGGCAGGTGATCACCCAAAAGGGGGAAAAATTGAGTATCTGGCTCGAAGA
>CAZRFI010000021.1:12365-16641 GCA_964598905.1 uncultured Candidatus Sericytochromatia bacterium
CTGCGCAAACCGCCCTGGGTGTCCAATGGAATGCCCCGATCCGAAACCAATCCATCGGAGATCAGGTTTTCGAGACGAAATTGGTATGGGGGAGCGGCTTGTACGGCCTGAAATTGAACCAAATTATCCACGACTTGGGCCGTCTGTAAAAGTGTCTCTTGTTTGTATAGTTTAAAGCTCGCCCCATCGCGCAGAAGTATCTCTTGCGCTTTGGCATTGAGCAAACGCAGGGTCAAACGGGGCCCTGTCGTTTGGGCGGGGCTGACTGCAACAGGAGCAGAGGGATTACAGGCATAAAACAAGCAGGCCGCCAAGACCCAACTCTTTTTAAAATACAACATCACCCGATTCCTTTCTCAGCAATGATCTAGAACAACAAATAAGCGTCTTACCTGTTTTGCTTGTAAAATTTCTCAAATTAGAGAAATAATGCGCGCAACTCAATCCTCTTGTCAGGAGAACAGAGCCATTGTGTTCTGACTTGTTATCATTTTACAGGGCTTTGTTCCAATCACAAAGGTGGCAAAATATATCTGAAGCTTTTTTCAGGTAAGAATCAGGCCTGAATTAAATCTTGTTAAGATTTAACTTGACAAATATTTTTAAATGAGTTAACTTAAAACAATGAATTCTCTAAAATGAGAAAAATGCAAATCGCTAGAAAAAAATCAATGAACAATAAAATGAGGTCTTCAAATGTCTAATCTGATCATGCGCCTTTGTGCCGCAAGTCTGGCCGCCACTCTGTTAATCAGCTGTTCTCCTGCTGCCAATTTACCCAATGTGGCCAACCAAGTCCAAAGCAGCAGTGGTACCTCGCTGAAAGCGGAGCAATTAAAATCCCTGCAAACCAAACTCAACGATGATGACACCTTTGTCGACAGTCTCGACAAAGATGCCAAAGCCGCCTTAAAAGCCCAGGGCATTACTTTGGCTGACAGCGAACAGATCAAAGTCTTAAAGTTGGAAAGCAAAATCTTTATGGTCTTAGATGACCGCAATTTAAAAACCTTCCACAGCAATTTACTTGGGCAAGCCGAAGCAGATAAAAGTGACTTGCAAAAACAACTCGACGCCGTTCGAGCCAAAGCCAACAGCGATGCTGGCTTTAAAGCCAAATTGCTCGCTGATACTGTCGGCACACTGAGCGCAGAAGGTTTGAGCAGCCTGATTGCGGACCAGGTTCAAGTGGTGGATTCAATGCCCAATACCAGTCTCTTGCTCGTAGCTGCTCCCGGTGTGGAAATCAACCGCGGTGTAGTCACAGATTATGTCTCTTATTTTTTCTCAAACTTGCCTGATGGGCTGAGATATATCGTTAATACAGGGCTGGATAAAATCAGAGATTTGATCAATAAAACAGGAAAGAAACTCTCCAACCTAGAAATCAGCATTGCTGCGGATATATTGGTTCTCGGTTCAAAAGGGGTTTGTGATGTAACAGGTAACAATTTTTCCTGTACCACTGGGAAGAATAAAGATTATTGGGTGAGTGGTATCAATAAATTCCTCAATTTTGTTGTAAATAAAATTGAACAAAAGATCTCAGAAACAGAACAAAAATTGGCTCCCTTAAAACAGCAATTGGTGATCGTTTCAAATGAAATTATTGAACTCAATAAACAGATTGCAAAAGCCGCTGGTGTAGACAAAGAAAACCTCCAAAAGAAATTGGAAGATGCAAAACGACGTCTTAATGAGGTGCAAACTCAGATCAAGGCATTTGAGGATATTATCAAAAGTTTATTGGCCAATTTGTAAGCCTAAACGGTTGAGCAAAAAAGTCTAAAATCGGAGCCAAGTGAAATATTTCATTTGGCTCTTTTGTCGTCCTTTTGATTGCCGTCGCTCACAGATGCGCAAGCAGAGAAAGATCAAAGTTGAAAAAATGCCGTATGTAGCCACTCTTTGTGGGGAGATTGCCAATCCTCTTGGGCCAGACCTTGCAAAAAAGCGACCCACAAAACAGGCTCTTGTAAAATGGCCTGAAAACGCTGAAGCTCAAATATTTTGTTGTTTTCAGGGGAGACCTGACACCAATATTGCCAGCAGTTGAGCGCTTGGTCTAAATCTGAAGAGACGTGAAAAAACAAATACCGATAGGCATAAAAACAGCTGCAGACATAATTCCAAGTCGCTAAATCTTTGAATTTACACAGGAAATAAATACTCTTCAATAAGTATTCTCCTTGTTTGGTAAAGTCTTCATAGCGCGACAAAAGGGAGAGATAGAGCAGATAGGTATTTAAAATCCCAGTCAAAGGCAATTGCTCAGGGCCTTGCCCGTGTTTTAGCAAGGATTGATAGCTGTCTAAAAAGACCAAAAATGCCTGAGACAAGGCCTCAAAAGTACTGATTTCCAAATGGGTATCACTCAGGGTTAAAACCCCTCTGTGATTTTGAAAGAGAGATTGCAATTTTTTGCGCTGGAACCCTGGCGTGTTTAAAATAAATTGAATGACCTGCAAATTTTGCTGATCGTAATTCACGGATTGGGTGTGTTCAGGCCACAGTTCTTGTAAGGCCGCCTGAAAAGCCAAGCGTTCATAGCTTTCAAATTTTTTGAGTTTTAGACTCACGGCCTCTCTTTGAAAATACAGTTTTAAATGTAAGAGGCGTTCACTTTCAGGCAAAAGCAAAAGAGAGCGATTCAGCTTTTCCAAGAGGGAAAACAAGACTTGAAAACCCGATTCAAGTTGTTTTTGTGTACTCTGTTCCAGTTTTTTCATCAGCTCACGGTACTTCACTGACAATTCAGTGCGCAAGATTTCGACTTGGAGCCCATTTAAGCTGTCTGGGTTCAGATTGCTCTCATTTTCAAGGGCCTGAGAGGCTTGGCTGAGAAAGCGAACGGCCAACTGCAAATAACTGCTCTCTTGCAGGGAATCTCTTTCAGCCAAGGCATAACCCAATTGCTGTTTGGCCAATAAAATCCCTCTGACACAGGCGCTGGCTGGGGGAGGGGATTGCTCCAGGCGCAACAAGGCTTCGACTACCTGGTGTTGCATGGCCTGAAATTGACGCTCTTGATTCAAGAGCGAGACCAATTCCAACAGACTCAGGGCATCTTCTGGATGGGTACCCACATAGGCTTGTAGTTTTTCAAGCCGGCTGATTTGACTATCTGGGGGGATTGGCGGGGTATAGCCGCAGAGCGAAAACAGCAGCAAGGCCTCTGTTTCTGGAATATCCAGCAATTTGACAATCACTTCCAGTTTGTTTTGGGGCGGAATAAACTGGGCTTTTTCAATCCGAGAAATAAAGCTTTTGCTCATGCCACTTCCCGAAACGGCACCCCGCGCTGCCAAAACCTGATCCAAGCTCTCTCCCAGTGCCTGTTGGGTGAGTTTTTTTTGTTTGCGGTAAAGACGAATCGTCGTCCCTATTTGAGGATCAATCTGGATCTGAACACTCATACAGTCAGCCTTTAAAATTCATGGGTTTAGGGACAGCGCCTGTTGATTCTTAACTTCAAGAATATTCTCCAGTTTAGCCCTTAACTGTTTTGACTGTCAATCCATCCCTATTTGGAGCTAAAAAGTGGGAAAAGTTGAATGAAAATCCAAGCCAAATTTCTCAAATAAAAGAATTTATTCTGAAAAGCTAAGTCAGAGCTGTTTCAAATAACAAGGGGAACGGTTATCAAACCCGAATAATCTGGGGGATTTACGGGTTTTACAGCCTGAAAGATTGTGTTAAGATTGTTAACAAAGCATGCTTAACCAGATTTGCCCCCCCAAAAAAACAGGTAATCCGCTTTGAAATTGAGTTAAAAAACCATGAATACCCCTGTCTTTTCTTCAGCTAAAACCGTTGTCGCATCCGGATTGACGGTTCTGCTTTGTGCCTGTCAAACGGTGCCCGCTCCTAGCAGCGGATCGATTTCAGCGACGGGCCCAGCCGCCAACGTTTCGGTTCCCAAGAATCAAGCCCCTGCCCCCACAGAAAAAACATTCTTGGGCATATACATGGTGGGCAGCGATCTCGAAGACGATGTCAAACCCCGCAATGGCCTCTCCGATGAAGAAGACAACGGCAAAATCAGCACGCGGGGTTCAGGCAGCAATGACCTGCGCGAGTTAATCGAAGGCTGGCAATCCTTAAGTTCTGCACAACAGGGCAGTTTAAACATTCTGGTGGCTTTTGGCGGGGCCCGCAAACAGGGCTGGCGCGGGGTCAAATACGCAGATATGGCCTGCATTCAACAAGATGGCAAAGACAATTATTTTGGCAATGACAGCTGTTATCAAGAGCAAGACGCCCAAGCCAATATGTC
>CAZRFI010000021.1:16741-18336 GCA_964598905.1 uncultured Candidatus Sericytochromatia bacterium
CCCAGTTTGGGCAAAACCCTGATCGACAGTTTTATCACCCACAGCAGCCATCAAAAGACCCGTAACAAAACGCTTTCGTTGACCGATCTCAAACAAATCCCTGCGTTGCTGAGCAGCTTGGACGCCTTTGTCAGCCAATTGCCCGCCAATACACCGGTCCCGGTTTTACCCTCTTTGCAGGCCACGCCTGAATTTGGCGTCCAGTCACGCGGAGGGGTGGCTTACACGATCGATCTGCGCGAATTTGTCAACAATATCACCCGCTATCAACCGGATTTGGCAAGTTCAGGCCAGGCCGTTTTGGCCCAGCTCAAACAGAGCATTGTCTATAGCCGAGAAGATGGCTCCAAACCGGGTGCGGGAGGCATTACGATTTTTTCGCTCAGTCGGGAACTCAAGCCCAGTTACAATCAAGATCAAAGTGTTTCGCGGACATTTTTGGGCTTTGTCGAACAGTGGTTGGCCCAACAGGCGGCAAGCACAGCCCTGCCAGAACTCAAAAATGATGGCTTTCAAACAGCCCAAGCAACCGCCTCAGGTCTTGAGGTGCCTTTGCCTGAATGCCGCAATGCCAGTGGTGAAATTGGCCAATGCCTACAGGTTCAACCCGCTCAAGGTGCTCGTTTAGAACGGGTTTTGGCGCTTGACAGTACCCAGGGCGTGCAGATCCTCAGCCGAGAAAAATTGGTGCCCGTGGATTTGCAAGCCAGCCGCTATTTTGCTCCCCGCTGGGATGGCAGCTGGTTCCAAGTCTGTGATGGGAATTGTCAGACCAACCCCGGTTTGTTTCCCCCCGCCATCTTTAGCCACAGCACCCGCGAAGGTCACCGGATATATATCGCAGAAGCCGAACTCAATGGCCAAACCGTCGATTTGTACCTTGAATTAAATCCCACCACCGCAGAAGTCCTGAATACCTGGGCTGTGCCCCAGATTAAATCGCGCAAAGGCACGCTGATCCCCTCCCGTTTAGAACTGACCCCAGAACCGGGAGACAGTTTGCAATTTGCGGGTTATGCCTTGCAACGAGATGGCTCCCTGCAACGCAGCCTGGGTCCCAAACTCCAATTTCGCAGCCAACCCGTCTGGCGCTATATTCCTCTGCCCGCCAGTGCAGGACAGGCCGTCTATTTTGCCAGGGCCAGCAGTGGCAGTGGCCAGCAGTCCAGTTACACTGCGCCCACACAGGCCGCAGACAGCAACCAACCTTTACAGAGCGCGCCAATGGCCCCTGTTACAGCTCAAGTCCAGGCCACAAAAATTGAAGTGGCACCTACGCAGGTCACCTTATCGGGTGCGGGGGATAGCCTGACCCCGATTGTCTATCTCAAAGATACCGATGGCAATTCTTTGAAACTGCCATTGACTTGGAAAAGCCTGACAGAGGGCTTGAGTGTCACGCCAGAGGGCAAAATTACCCTTGAACGGGGCGATTTGGGTTTTGGTCAAGTCAGTGTTACAGAGCCCAATTCGGGCTTGTCTGCGCTCGTCAGTATCAACGTCAGCCGAGGCGGCAATGGTGGGGCAGTATCTCTCCCTCCCCCGCCTCTCCCAGGAACCTTTGCGATCAACGCTGTGAGCCCCAAATTTGGCTA
>CAZRFI010000021.1:18436-26048 GCA_964598905.1 uncultured Candidatus Sericytochromatia bacterium
ACTATTCAGATCCCAATCTGCGTTATGTGGCCGGTAGCAATTTTGCTGGCAATAATCATCTTTACCGCAGCTCAGATGGCGGCAATACCTGGAGTCAACTCGTCACAGGGCTGCCCCCGATTTCGAATCTCCAGCATCTCACGGTGGACCCCACCCGTCCAGGCCGGATTTATCTTGGCGAAAATAGCAATACGGTGTATCGCAGCACAGACAATGCGGTCAACTGGACCCACCAATCATCAGGTTTTGCCAATACCTTTCAGCGCAGCCGGGTGGTGATCGACCCCGTTAATCCAGATATCCTCTATACCCCTCTGGGCAATTTCGACAATACGGGGGTGCTGGCCAAAAGTACCGATGGCGGCAATAACTGGGCCCTGTTGAATGGCGATATCCCCACCCCCAATACCCGCAATGCCTATGATCTGGTGATTGATCCCAGCAATACACAGACGCTCTATTTGGGGCTGACCAACGGCATTGACGTGATGAAATCCACCAATGGGGGAGCAAATTGGAGCGCCGCCAACACAGGCCTGACCAATGCGGGGGGATTCAGTGGCACTCATCGTTTGCTGCTCAACCCCCAGCAACCCAATACCCTTTACGCCCTGAATGGTGGGGTCAATGACTCAACGATCTATCGCAGCACCGATGGGGGGGCCAACTGGGTGGCATTAACAACCGGCTTGCCAGCCATCAATCCTGGTGTCGTCTATTTGGCGGATATGGCCATGGATCCCACGTACCCCAATATTCTCTATGCTGCGTTTATCGGCGCTGGGGTGTATAAATCCATTGATGGGGGTGACAATTGGCAAGCGATCAATACAGGCCTGCCCAATACACCGTTCCCCTTTGTGATCAACCTGGCTGTACATCCCTTGCTGGAAGACCTTGTGTATATCACCGTCAGTGGAGCGGGAACCGATCCCCTCTACCAAACGGTGCCTTAAGCAAAATCGCCCAGTGCAGGACGGCCAAAACCGTCAAAACGCTTGCGGTCGGCGCTTTGTGAAAGTTGGTACTCTTTCATGACCACAGCCTGGGTCCAATGTTTGCCATCGGGGCCTTTGCCCGCTGTATTGCCTTCGACTGTGACCAAATGGCCGGTCTGGGCATTGTAAGAGACCACCATGCCGACGTGGCCATGGTTAAACAGCGCCACATCTCCGGCTTGAATTGGCAGGTTTTGCCATTGAAAGGTATTGGCCGCCGCTGAATAATGGCTAAACAGCTTTGGATTGTTTTTTAAATAAGCGTGGTTATCTGATTCTTGTAGCATATAATATTGGCGGGTGCTGCCCTGGGCCTGGTGTTGCTGGCGCAGTCCATCCAATTGCTGGTTCTTGCTTGCACTGTGATCGGTATAGCTGCGGTAGATAAAAAATTCGCGGGCTTTTTGATACGAGGCATAGTGTTCGGGGTATTTAAATCCGGCTTGGGTATGCGCAAAAGCGGTAAAAAAGCCACACCATTCATAGCCTTTGCCAAAATGCGAATTGCGGGCGTAGGTGTCGATACGGGAGCTGCTATTGGTGCTGGTCTCTTTGACCCCCTTGCGCCACTCGGCCAATCCGACCTGAACGGCCTGGGCCAAACGGCCTGAAAGCGCTGACGAAGTTCCCGTGGGAGCCACCGCAAACAAGGGCCTTAAAACAGTCATTGCAGAGGGCTTAGCCGGTTTGGGCTGAGAGAGCTGAAGCTGATCGCCGCTCCGGGCCAAAATCTGAGAGACTTGGTTCAGCGCCTGGGGTTTTGGCAAGGGCGGCAAAACCGGTGCCGTCACCGACGCATTGTGGCGGGCTCTTTGGATTAAAAGCCGGGGATCCATTAAAACTGGAGCGGGTCGAATAGGCTGTGCCATACTTACCTCTGTTCAACTTTTTAACCGCTCTCACCGATTTACCTGTTTACAAAAAAAGCAAGCTGCCATTCACCCATTCACAATCTCATCTGGCCTCACCCAACAAAATAACCTACCGGTTTAGCGAATCTGACTTGTCGCGAGCGTCACCCCGCAATTTGCACATTCACGATCTCACCCAGCAGAATAACCTGTGAGCGAAGCGAATCAGGTTGATTCTGCTTGCTTATATCTTCTCTACTTATCTTGTCCTCTCTCCCGATCCTTTCTTATGCTGCGGTTAACCTTTGTCTAAGCCTCCCGACCTACAACTCTGTCCAAGCAAGGCATTTCAGCAAAGTTTGGAGTACAATAGATTGACCCCTGCTTCAGCCCAGATTCACCCCTCAGCTCATGTACCCGGAAAGGAAACCCCTTGAACGTCGCTCGTCGCACTTTCTTTCAACTTTGGCCGCTCATTCTGGTCTTGTCTTGGCTGTTTTTGGCCCTGCCGACGTGGGCCCAAACCAGTGCCGTCAATCCCGAAGCCGGCCCCGACTATGTCACGGGCCAGGTGATTGAAATCCTCTCCGAAAAAACGATTGTGGATGAGGCCTTTGGGCATCAGGAAAAAAAGTACAAATTTAAGGTGCGCTTTCCCGGCAAATCTGGGCAGCCCGAAGAAACGGTCACGGTTGAACAGGCCTATACGCCCCAAACAGCCAAAGAGTTGCTGCCTACCAAAGGCAAAAAATACATTTTCTTTCAAGATCAGGGGATCGACGGCACCCGAAATTACACCCTGGTAGACGTTCAGCGCTCTGGCCATCTCGGTTGGACAGCGCTGCTGATGGCGCTGTTACTGGTCGGGATTGCCCGCTGGTACGGTTTAAAGCCGCTGCTGATCAGCGCAGCTATGGGCGTCACCTTTTTCTTGAGCCATTTTTTACATTTGCCCTGGTTCTTGATCAGTTTAGTGACCTTGGCCGCCACCGTGGCCACTTCGGCATTGCTCAATTTTGGCCTGACCCGGCGCATGAGCGTCAGCCTCGCTGCTGCCGGTGCCAGTTTGGTGGCGACCTTGGTCTTGATCTGGTTGGGCAGCTTGTTTTCGCTGGCAGATTTTAACACCTTGCTCGGGGGCAGCTTGATTCTGCAATTGTCGGCAGGTCTGGCATATATTGTCAACACCACCGTCTCTGGGGTCTATCTGCATTACCGGACAGATCCTACGCTGACGTCCCAGGCCCTGCTGCAAAAATCTGTTTTTTCGGGCCGAGGCTCGGTGGAAGTGGTTGCCAGCCTCTATTTGCTGATCTTTTTGGCCCAGGTTCTCACGGCTACTTACGGCCAAAACGAGGCCCCTGGTCTGATGCAAATGGAGCCCATTTTGGCCGAGATGGTCGGTCTGTTTTTTATGCTGATGGGATTGGCTCTCTCTTTGCCGATCAGTGCTTGGCTGGGCATCCGCATGATCTACCGCCGCCGGGTTTAAAACAGACAAGCATTTTTCAGCTTGACCGCTTGGGATTGCTTGTTAGCTGGGCTCCGAATTGCTACAATGCTTAACGATAAAGTGGAATATTGTGTGTCCAGGGGAAGTTCCCCTGAAAAACCCCACCTGCGTGAATCTTGATTCGCTCTGAATCCAAAGTGGATTCTGTTTGCAGAATCAGACGCGCACCCCAAAACAGCCGGAAAGCACTCACACCAAAGTCACCGGCTTTAAACTAAGAATGAGGTATTAGGATAGTTTATGTCTTTCACAAAAACTGAAAAAACAGATTTGATCACCGCCAGCCATGTGCATGAAACAGATACGGGTTCTCCCGAAGTGCAGGTTTCTCTGCTGACTGCCCGTATTCAGTATCTGACAGAGCATCTCAACAAACACAAAAAAGACTACGCCACCCGTCGTGGTCTGATCAAAATGGTGGGCCGTCGCCGCAAATTGCTGCGTTACCTGGCCAACAACAGCCCTGAGCGTCATATTCAGCTGGTTGATCGTCTTGGTCTCAAAAAATAAATCGGGTGACTCCGCGAAAGATACAGGTAAGTTGAAATGAATACAACCCCCGAATTCGTCGAATTTGAGGTGGGGGGAGAAGTCATTCGCATTGAAACCGGCGTTCTGTCTCCTCTTGCCAATGCGGCGGTGGTCGTCCGCTCCGGTGATACAATGGTCTTCGTGGCTGCTGTTGCCACATCTGAAGCCAAAGACATCGACTTCATGCCCCTGACTGTGGACTATGAAAGCAAAATGTACTCTGTGGGCCGTTTCCCCGGTGGATTCATTCGCCGTGAAGGCCGTCCCCCCGACAGCGCGACCCTGAGCGCCCGTCTGATTGACCGCCAGATTCGCCCCCTTTTCCCCGATGGCTTCCGCAACGAAGTGCAAGTCGTCTCCCAATTGATCTCCAGCGATCAGATTGTCCAGCCAGATATTCTCTCCTGCCTGGGCGCCTCTGCCGCTCTGAGTCTTTCGAATATTCCCTTCGATGGCCCCACTGCCGCCGTGCGCATTGCTAGAATTGATGGCGAATGGGTGATCAACCCCACTTTCCCGCAAATCGAAGAGAGCGAATTGGACCTGATTGTGGCCGGAACCGACGATTCCATCAATATGGTGGAAGCCGGTGCCAAAATGTTGAACGAAGAGCTGATGCTCGAAGCGATCACGATTGCCCACAAAGAAATCCGCCACATTGTCGCCCAGATCAAAGCCTTTGCTGAGCGTTTGGGCAAACCCAAAATGCAGCCTGCACTTTACAGTGTTGACGAGCGCATCCTGGCATATATCCAGGAGCAGGTCGAAGGCAAAATGACCGAAGCCATGCAGACCGTGGACAACAAAGCCCGCAGTGAGCAGATCAAAGGCATTCGCAAGGCTTTTGAGGCCGAAGTGGCAACTTTGCCCGACGACAGCGAAATCAAAGCATTGATCGCCTCGCGTCCCAAAGATACAGGCAATGCCTTCTACAAACTGGAAAAGCGCATGATGCGCGCCGCCATTTTGGACAAAGGTGTTCGCATTGATGGTCGCAAACCTGCGGATATCCGCGAGATCAATTGCCAAGTCGGCATTGCCGCCCGCACCCATGGTTCGGCTGTGTTTATGCGCGGAACTACTCAGGCTCTGTCGTTGACCACCCTGGGCTCTTTAAGTGATGCCCAGATCCTCGACGGCACCGATCCCGACACCAGCAAGCGCTATCTGCACCACTACAATTTCCCCGGTTATTCCGTCGGTGAGCCCAAATTCCTGCGCGGCCCTGGTCGGCGCGAAATTGGCCATGGCAACTTGGCTGAACGGGCGATTCTGCCGATTCTGCCGCCCGAAAGCGAATTTCCCTACGCCATTCGTGTGGTCTCCGAGATTCTGAGCTCCAATGGCTCGACCTCGATGGCCAGCACCTGCGCCAGCACCCTGACCCTGATGGATGCCGGCGTGCCGATCAAAGACATGGTTGGCGGCGTGGCGATGGGCCTGATCAAAGAAGGCCCCCGCTATGCGGTTCTGACAGATATCCAAGGCGTTGAGGATCACCTCGGCGACATGGATTTCAAGGTCACCGGCACCGAAAAAGGCATCACCGCTCTGCAAATGGATATTAAAATCGACGGTCTGGATATGAATATCCTCAAAACCGCACTCGAACAGGCCCGCGAAGCCCGTTTGCATATCCTCAGCAAAATGCGTGAAGCCCTCGACAAACCCCGTCCTGAGCTCTCTCCCTTTGCCCCACGCATCCTGACCATGCAGATCAACCCCGAGAAGATCGGCGCTGTGATTGGGCCTGGTGGCAAGATGATCAAAATGATCGTCGAAGAGACCGGCGTCAAAATCGACATCGAAGACAGCGGCATGGTCTTTATCGTGACGCCCGACCAGGAGTCTGCAGATGCTGCTCGCGCTTGGATTCTGCGCCTGACTGAAGAAGTCGAAATTGGCAAGATTTACGAAGGCAAAGTTGTCAGACTGACGACCTTTGGCGCCTTTATCGAAGTGTTGGCTGGCCAAGACGGTCTGCTGCATATTTCCAAAGTGCCTGGCCGTCCCCGCCACATCGAAGATGTCTTCTCTGTCGGTGAGTCTGTCAAAGTGCGCGTGGCCGAAATCGACGCCCAGGGCCGGATTAACCTCGGCCTCGAACAGGAAGTCGAAGTCCGCGAAAGCGCCCCCGCTCCCTATGAACACGGCGACCGCGAGAGCATGCCTGCCCGCAGTGGCCCGCCCCGTGGCGACCGCGACCGCGGTGGTGATCGTGGTGGAGACCGTGACCGCCGTCCCCGCAATGGTGGCGGTGGTGGCTACCGCCCTGGTGGTGGTGCTGGTGGCCCTGCTGGTGGTGGTGGAGATCGCGACCGTGGCGATCGCCGTCGTTAGTTCCACTTTTGTTGATTCCACTTTCGTTGCTTTTCTTGGCGGGCTCCTACAATGGGAGCCCGCGTAAACAAACATGTTAGAAGGCCCTGTACCTGCTCAGGTTTATCACGCGCTGTTCACTCAGATGCAGATGCCCCTGATCTTAACTGACAGGGCCTTCAGCTGTTTTTTGGATCTGAATGAAACCGCCGCCCGTTTGTTGGGACTGCCCTCAGCAGAACTGTATAACCACAGTCCCGCTGAATTTTTCCCTGAGTTACACGCAGGCAAACAAAACTTTCAAGCCCCGTTTCAAAGCCGCTTAAAAACAGAGCACGAGATCCGCAATGTGATTCTCTATCCCTCAGAATTACAAGACTATCTCGCCTTGGCCTGGGTGGTTTTGCCCAGTCAGGCTGAGATCGAAGCCGAAAATGAGCGCTTACAAACCATCAGCCTGCACAAAAGTGAACTGATTGCCAATTTGTCTCACGAGCTCAAAACCCCACTCACAGCCATTTTGGGCTGGCCCGAAATCCTTTTGGATCTGGACTTGCCCGAACGGGTCCACCAGGCCGCCAGTTCGATTGAAAGAGAGGGCAAATTGCTCTTGGGACTGATGGAAGATCTGATGGATCTCTCCAAGGTTGAGGCCGGTCAATTGCGCCTGGATATCCGGCCAGAAAATCTCAACGAAGTGGTGAGTACGGCCTGTGAGATGGTGCGAGAAAAGGCCCGCGAAAAAGGCCTCAATCTAGAACTTGACCTTCCCGAAGCCTATTTGGTAGTCAAGATGGATCCCCTGCGCATCACCCAAGTACTCTTAAACCTGCTCTCCAATGCGATCAAATTCACGCCCTCCGGTGGCCAAATTCAATTGGCTGTCACCCTTGAGAGTGATCCGGACAGTGGGTCACAGGCGCCCAAGTGGGTCAAGCTCTGCCTCAAAGACAATGGCGTCGGGCTCGAAGCCGAATCCCAAGCGCTGATCTTTCAGCGCTTTATGCGCGCTCCCGAAACCCAGGCCGTAGATGGCGCTGGCATCGGGCTCTCACTGGTGCAAAAATTTGTCGAATTGCACGGGGGCCAGGTCGGTGTTGAAAGCCAACCCGGCTTGGGCTCGACCTTTTGGTTTACCCTGCCGCTTGCGTTAGATTGAGTCAAATTTAGTCAAAGAGTATGTGGCCAGCCCCATTGCCCAAAAATCCCAAGGGGCCATTTGCAGCGGCCTGTGCTTCCAGCGCCCGGTCATAAAACTCAACCTTGCCTTCGACATTGTGGCGATAGAGGGGGGTAATCTCCCTGGGCGGGGCCGCACTGACGCTGGCGGCTTTGGCTGAATCAAAGGTGCGATCGGCGAAATAGGTGCTGATCGTGCCAGGGTTGCCATTGGTTTTAAA
>CAZRFI010000022.1:0-1169 GCA_964598905.1 uncultured Candidatus Sericytochromatia bacterium
TCAATTCAGGTCTTGAACCTCAAACCGGCTCACGTTCATTGAGCAGGCATAGGTCAACAGACCCACTCGCCCGCCCGGAAAGCTGGGCTCGCTTAGGTTGAAGCGCAAGCTGCCATTGACATTGAGGCTGATTTGTCCGTTCGAAACCGTGATTTGTAATTCCACGGGCTGGGTGGCTTCATACAAGGGGGTTTTATCGCTGACAAGCGTTGTGTAAACACCGTTGCGCTTGACTTCTAAACGTGTAAATGGGCCATTGTTAATCGTATCCTGCACGCTCAAGAGACGGTAAAAATTTTGCTCATCTTGGTAGCCAAAGAGCAAACCAAAACCATCGTTGTCGGTAGGTCTGATCGTGGCATTGAGACGAAAGTTTTGCAGCAGAGTCGGGCTTTTTAAGACCGCATGGGTGCCCTCGTAATAATTAAACTCGTCATCGTTGCGATAAATATTACTCGATTGGCTCAAGACCCCCTGACTTACACTCCAGCGCGAGGGTCCAGAGGACACATCTTTGGCATCAACAATTTCCCAACGGGCCAAAAACGTCGCATCATCGCTGAATGCCTCAGCACTTGGGCTGGGCTTGGGAATAGGAGTGCCCAGCGCTGTGGGCTCAGGCAAAGGGGTGTTGCTTGGTTGGGCTGTTGCCATGGGGGTGCTCATGGCTGTCGGTTTTGCACTGGGCAAGAGACCCGCGATCTCTCCGGGCGGAACCACGATACAGCCAGTGAGACTCAGGGCTGTAAACAGGGAAAAAGGAAGTACCGATATGCGTTTCATAAACAAGGTCTCTTTTCTGGAGGCTGTTTATTCTGTGTTCATTAAGCCTGGACAAGCCTGGCTTCAGCCTCCTCTGTGTCTAGCATATTTCAGGGCTTTGTACTTGGCTAAGAGCCGGGACAATTCTCTCTTTGATCTCCATCAAGAAAAAGGGTGTGTTATGATACCCGCAAATCTGTCGGGGTCGGCACTTAAGGCCCTGTGAATCAAGGTCAAAGAAGGTAAAAAAGATGAGCCTGGAGCATACCCCGTTTGTCTATCCTGACGCCCTGCGCGAAGAAGTGGTCGAAGACTATCACGGCACGCCTGTGGCCGACCCCTACCGCTGGCTCGAAAATCCCGCCTCGCCTGAGAGCCGGGCCTGGACCGACACCCAGAATCAGCTC
>CAZRFI010000022.1:1269-25690 GCA_964598905.1 uncultured Candidatus Sericytochromatia bacterium
GTTTCGGTGATGAGTATCAACCCCAGTTGGGACGGCAATTTGCTCGCTTATAGCCTTTCGCACCGGGGCTCCGATTGGCAGGAGATTCGCATTCGCGATGTCAAAACGGGCCACGACCATTATGAGGTCTTGCTGCACAGCAAATTTGCAGGCATTGCTTGGAACCAGGACAATACGGGTTTTTATTATAACCGCTACCCCGATCCTGGCACGGTCCAAGATGCGGCGCTGAGCTATTATAACGCCGTCTATTGGCATGAATTGGGCACGATCCAAGACGACGATAAACTCGTCTATGAGCGCCCCGACGAAAAGGATTTTGACTTTTGGCCGGTGATGACCGAAGACGGCAAATACCTTTTGCTGCAAATTCACCTTGGCACAGACCGGCGCAACCGGGTCTATTACCGCGAGGAGAATTCGCGCGGCGGCTTTGTGCGCTTGCTCGACAGGGCCGATGCCCATTTTCAATTTGTCGGCAACGAGGGGGATACCTTCTTTTTCTTTACCGATCACAGTGCCCCCCATGGCCGTCTGATTGGCATTTCCTTGAAAAAACCCGACCCCGAGCATTGGCTCGAAATTATTCCCGAACACGAAGATATTTTGGTCAATGTCACCCTCTCGGGCAATCGCTTTGTGGCGGTTTACCAGCACCACGCCCACCACAAACTGGCGATTTACGATTTGGCAGGTACCTACAAAGACGATATTCCCTTGCCCACTTTGGGGGCCGTCAGTGAGTTAAACGGGCGCCGCTATCAGGATGAGCTCTTCTTTGGTTTTACCTCGTTTCTCTTTCCCACCCGCACCTACAGTTACCAAATGGCGGCCCACGACCTGATTGATTTACATGAACACACCCGCATTCCCGGCTTTAACCCCGACGATTATGTGCTCAAACAAGAATTTGCCACCAGCAAAGATGGCACGCGGGTGCCGATGTTTATTGTGCATCACCGTGATTATACGCCCCAGGGCGACACCCCGACGCTGATGTACGGCTATGGCGGTTTTCGCCAATCGCTGACCCCCCAATTTACAGCCACCCTGTTGCCCTGGCTCGAAAGTGGGGGCATCTATTGCCAGGTCAATTTGCGCGGGGGCTTTGAATATGGGGTGGACTGGTACCAAGCCGGGACACTTGAGCGCAAACAAAATGTCTTCGACGACTTTATTGCCGCAGGAGAATATCTCTGCAGCCAAAACTACACCTCGCCCAAACAGCTTGCGATTCGCGGGGGCAGCAATGGTGGTCTTTTGGTCGGAGCCTGTATGTTACAACGGCCCGATCTCTTTGGGGCTGTGGTCTGCCAGGTGCCGGTACTCGACATGTTGCGATACCACCGTTTTACGATTGGCCGCTATTGGGTCTCGGACTATGGCAATGCCGAGGCCTCAGCCACGGATTTTGAATATCTCTATGCCTATTCGCCGCTGCACAATGTCAAAGGCGGTCTGGTCTATCCCCCCGTTTTGATCACCAGTGCCGATCATGATGATCGGGTGGTTCCCTCTCATGCCAAAAAATTTGCAGCCACCTTGCAATATGCCTCCCATGGCCAAAATCTGGTGCTGCTGCGGGTGGATACCGATGCCGGGCACGGGCGCGGCAAACCCCTGAACAAAAGCCTCGAAGAAATGGCAGATATTTACGCCTTTTTATTGAAACTGGTAGGCCCGGCCTCGGTCTGAGCAGAAATGATAAAGGCTGAAATGAGGCCACTGTGGTAGAGCCAGCCAAAGAAAGTGCTGACTTCTTCCGGGGGCAGCGGGGTCTCCTCTGCAAACACCTGCCCCAGAGAGGAACCGGCTTGTAAAGCCAAAAAGAGGGAGGTTTGTTCAGCGCTTAAGCGGTGTCCTTGGATCCCTGCTTGGTTTTTAAACAGCAAGAGATTTTCGGGGCGCTGAAGGATGGTTTTTTCGGAGACAAAGCGTTGGCGCCAAAGTGAGAAGAGGGGATATTCGCTGACAAAAATCTGGCAGTGAGAAACAAAACGCAGCCTGATCTCTGCGTTTTCATCCATCTCTGTCAGGCAGCTTTGGTCTGGCAGGGGAGTTGCGTGTTTAAAAAAAAGCTGCTCAGAGCAGAGATCCACCTCGGCCAGCTCAGCCAAAAAAGGCCAAGTTTGCAAGCAAGCAGACTGTCTGAGAAAGTCTGGAAAGGTATCGCCAAAATCCTGCAAATCTGTGCTCTGAGAGCGTTGGCTTGCCAGGTAATCTTGGCAGAGTGGCTCAAAGTCCGAACCGAGGACCTCTGCCACACTCAGGTAGGTATCTGCCAAAGCTTCTGTCAGACGGGCGCGATAATCACTTTGGTAAACGGCCAAGGCTTCTGCTGCGCTGAGGCTTCCCACGGGCTGAATCTGGCTCAGCTCAAACGGCGAATGGCTAATGATACTTTCAACCAAAGCCGCTTGCTGTTTGAGCAGTTCAGGCGAAGCTGTGTGTTTGCCAGATCGCACGGGCGGTCAGGGCCTCCGCTTCTAAGACTTCAAAGGGGGGAATGTCTGTGTCCCACTCTATCAGAGTGGGGCGGGGGCCAATCCAGTGTAAGGCCTGGCGGTAGAGTTCCCAGACCTCTGGATAGACTGGATTGGCGTGGGTATCGAAGAGAAAACCAGGTTTGGCTGTATAACCGGCCAAATGGTATTGGGTAACGCGCTCTGCCGGCAAGGCCTGTAAATAATCAGCTGGCGCAAACCCTTGGTTACAGGCATTGACATAGAGATTGTTGAGGTCCAAGAGTATCAGACAATCAGCAGCTTCAGCCAACTCGGCCAAAAACGCCCATTCGGGCAGCTCAGATGCCTGCCAATTGAAATAGGCCGACACATTTTCAAAGGCCATCTGCCGGCCCAAATAGTCTTGCAGGCGTTGGATCCGTTCAGTTAAAAAACGCAGGTTTTGGGTTGTATAAGGCAGTGGCAGGAGATTGTGCAGCTGTGCGCCCGGCAAACCCGTCCAACAGAGGTGATCGGAAACCAAAAAGGGCTGGTAGCGATCAAAGCAGGTTTTGATCCGCTGCCAATAGCCCAAGTCCGGTTCCGAAGCCGCACCAATATTGAGGCCTACCCCATGAAAACTCAGGGGATAGGCCGTGGCAATCTGGGCCAAGATCGTCTCTGGACGGCCTCCGCGCAAATGGTTTTCGAGCAAAATCTCAAAAAAATCCAATTGGGTCTCCAACTGTGTTTCCAGCCGCGAAAAGTGTTCTTTGCGGAGACCCACGCCAAAGAGGGCCTGTTTATTTACTGGGTGCGACGTATTGGCCGCCTTTTGTGCCGCATTCTTCAGCTGTGCTTTTGACCCAGCCCTGACCTTTGCAGGCATTTTTTCCACCGCAATCGTGGTCTTTGCCACCGCAAGCACCTTGGCCTTTGCAGCCATTGACGCCGTGGCACTGACCCGACGCTTGTGCTTCAGGTGTGGGGCAAGCAGTCAACGTGGTTAAACTTAAACCTGCCAGCGCAGCCCCAAGCAATAATTTGCGTGTGTTCATGAAAATACCTCATTCTTCTTGATAGATTTAAAGTTTGTTTTCGGCTGCTTTGAGGCGTTTCCGCGCATAGCGTCCCAATAAGGCGAGTAGGCCCAATACCAATGCCAATAAGCCCACAAGGTGCCAGGGGATTTTTCCCTGAGTGAGCGCACTTTTGACAGCATCACTGCCCACAACGTAGAGCACCGTTCCTGGCAGCATGCAGAGCCAGGAGGTCAACAAATAGCTGAAAAAAGAGACCTTGGTTAAACCAAAACCATAATTGAGCAGGTTAAACGGAAACAGGGGTACCAAGCGGGTCAATGCGACAATCAACACGCCATTTTTTTCTGTCAGGGCATCCAGCTTTTGAAAGGCGGGATTGTTGCGCAGGCTGTTTTCTAAATCTTTGCGGGCAAAATACCGGGCAATCAGAAAACAAGTGCCTGCGGCCAGGGTGGAAGCCAGACTGACCCAGAATGTGCCCCAAAAGGCACCAAACATCACCCCTCCGGCCAGGGTTAAAACGGAACCCGGCAAGGCCAGAATGGAAGCCCCCACATACAGAGCGACAAAGACCAGCGGGCCCCAGGGCCCGAGAGAGACCAGCCAGGGTTCTAACTGTTTTAAGGCCTGATCCCAGCCCAGGGTTTTGGCCAAAACCAGCACTGCGACAATGGCAGCCAATAAGGCCAAGGGCTTCCAGAGTTTGGCTGGAACAGATTTTTCAGCGGGAGACGTATTTGAAACAGACATGCAGGTTCTTTCTTTTGCTTCGCTTGATGTTTATCATAGCGCTTTTGCTTTTTTTTGTTTGTCAGCCAGCCGACACATTTGAGCAGATGTTAGTATATTAAAAAACAGATGCAAAAATAGGCTGGAACAGTGGCATGATAGAGCAAAAAATCTCCCTGAAACTGCAGGAAATGGGGGAAGCGGCATTTAAATACTGGTATCTTTCCAATACGTCACTCTTGTTTAAGGTGGCGCTTGAAGACATTGATTGGCTGTCCAAAGTGACGCATTTGGACCGACTTGAAAAGGGAGAAATCGTCTATTTACCCGGTGATCAGGCTGAACGAATTTTTATTCTCAAACAGGGCCGTGTGCGCATTTCACGGCTTTCGCCTGAGGGCAAACAGCTGACCTTGGCCATTTTGGAGCCGGGTACACTGTTTGGTGAAATGGCCCTTCTTGAAGAACCCGCTTATGAGAATATTGCCGAAGCCCTTGATGAAACCTGGCTTTGCTGGATTCAGAAAGCGGACTTTCTCTCTTTTATGCACAAACATCCCCAGATCAATTACCGGATCATGAAATTGGTGGGGCGTCGCATGTGCCAGATTGAAAGCCGATTGGAAGATCTTGTCTTTCTCTCGGTGGAGCAACGGCTGTTAAAATTGATCCACTCTTTGGCCGATGAATATGGCCAAAATACGGCTCAAGGCACTTTAATCGGAATCAAATTGACCCATGAAGAAATGGGCCAGATGATCAATGCCACGCGTCCGACTGTGTCGGAATTGCTTCAAAAAATGCAGAGTCAAAACAAGATTCGCATTGTCAAACGTCAGATTTTGGTCCTGCCCCAACTGATTCACGCTGCTTGACCAGGGCATTCCAGATAGGTTCAAAGATGCAGAAAGATTAACTTTTGTTAAAATCCAGTTCATCTTTTGTTTAGATGTGGCGATAATAAAAGCAATAAGCCCAAGTCCAAGGAGCATGATTCATGCAAATTTCTGCCCAGAGCCTGCTGCAGAACCCCCTGATTCAGGGAAAACGCCAAACCACCTCGTCTCCTGTCAAAGCGGAGACTCCTGCCGCACAGCCCCCCTTGGGCGAAGATCAGGCCTTTTTGTCTGGGGTTGTCATTCAAGTTAAACACCATCCCCTGATTGCCAGTACGATTACCGGACTGGCTGTGGGCGCTTCCTCTGGGGCTGCCTTGGGCGCTTTATTGCCTTTGCCAACGGCCAAAGGCTTAGGCTTGGGTGCTGCTTTTGGCGGTGGAGCCGGATTGGCTGCCGGTGTGGGCGCGGGCCTGATGGTGAATAAATGGCTCGATGGCAAAGTTTCTGCGGGCACCGCAGGGGCACTGGCAGGCGCTGCAGCCGGGGCTGCCAGTGGTGTGCTGCTCGGCGTAAGCCTCGGTGGCAATAAGCTCATGGGTGCTGCTGTCATGGCCATTCCCGGTGCACTGGCCGGTTTCGCTGGCGGTATGGCCGCCAACGCTTACAAAAAATAGTTTAAAAACCCGCAACAGGCAGGGTGTAGTTCCAAACCACTCGTTGCTCTGGGGTTATTTCCAGCCAGCGGAAGCGGTTGCTGTATTCGATCAGGGTATTGCCTTGGGGCAATCTGATAACTTTGGCGGGGCGCGGAACACTCACGGTCTCACCCGAGATCAAGGCCCAGGTAATCCGGCCTGTGCTGTCCACTTCCAGAATGCGGTTATTGCCTGTGTCGGAAATCAAGGTATGATCGTTGTCCAGGCGTTGGGCCCATTCGGGTGCAAAGAGTTGGTTTTCATCGCGGCCACAGCGGCGCGGGGTGCCGTATTGCCAGATCTGTTCGCCACTGGGGGTGATTTCTGTTACGGTGTGCATGCGCGCATCAGCCACCAATAAATGGCCATTGGCCAGAACAGCAATACTCACGGGCAGGCGGCCAAATTCCAGGCTTTGCAAAAGATTACCAGATGGGTCGAGGTGCAAGAGCTGGGATTTGCCACTGTTGGCCAGCCACAAGCCCTCAGCTTGGTCGGATGCCATGCTCATGGGCTGTTCGAGTGCGATCTCGCCCCAATTTTGCAATTGGGTTTGCAGGGCATTGTTTTCAGGGTCCAATAAAAGCAGGCTATTGAGAGCGGCATCCAGTACCCAGCGTTTGCCAGGCGTATCGAGCAATTCCAAGGGCTGCAGCAGATTCTGCGGGCTGCCCAAAAGGGACTTTACTTCTGCTTTGCGGTTGATGCATGCGAGTTGACCAAAACGCGTGTGGCGCACCCAGAGGTCCAGGGCTTCGAGCCCCTCGGTGTTTTGGGCTTCCGCAGCAGGCGTGGTTCGCGCTGAGGTTTTGAGTCCGGCCCGCAGGGCCTGTAGCCGCTCTTGGATTTTAATTTTGTCGGATTCGGAGCGCAGTTCTTCTTGAATGCGCCGATCCTGGGCCAGCAAAAAGAGCCGATCGCGGATCTCCGGGTAATCTGCCAAAAGAGCGTCCAGGGAGGCCTGCTTGAGACAAAAGACCTCAGAATAAGCGCCTGCTCTGACCGTGGCATTGCGTGGCAGTCCCAACATCAGAGCCACTTCGCCAAAAACATCACCCGGCCCCATCTGGGCGGCAACGTGGCGCTGATCGGGGGCCAAGACTTCGACTTTGCCTTGGCGAATCAAGAAGAGTTCATCTCCCTGCTCCCCCTGTTTGACTATGGTATCTCCGCGGTTGAAGAGGCGGGTGCTAACTTGGCTACGCAAGCGGTTTAAAAAATCCTCGGTGGCCTGTTGAAAGAGCGGCACACGGCTCAACATTTCCACCAGAGAGGCTTTTTGGCCGCCACGCAGATTGAGGTTGCGTTCGGCTTGGGCCACAAAGACATCGCTGGGAGCTTTGTTGGTCTGGCCAGCAATGGCCTTTAAATCTTGCAGCAAAAGGGCTTGTTCTACTTTGAGTGTCTGGCTGTTGATCGCCACAATCCGGAAGGCATCTTGCAGCACCAGGGCTTGATTGTTGCGCCACTGCAGATTCAGAGGCTGGCTGATGCGAAAGCGCTGGGCCTGACGGGCAATTTCAAGGCATTGGGGTGCTTGGTTATCCATACGCAAGAGCCAGAGCTTTTGTTGTTGAGCATCAAAGGCGGCCAGTACCTGTCCATCGGGCGAGGCGGCGATCATACTCGGTTGGCCAGCGATTTCTAAAAAGCGCACAGGACCCCCTTCTTGTGAAAAGAGCGTCACGCCACCATTGGCTTCAAGTAGCCAAAAATAACCGGCAGGGCCGGGTACCACATCCTGAATCGCCCCTTGGGGGCACCAATTCTGCTCACGCAGTGACCAGAGCTGTCTGCCTTCGGGATTGAATTGTAAAACCGCGCCTTGTTTTTGATCAAAGACCAGCAACTGCAGGTCTTCGCCCGTACTCAAGACCCAGAGACGATTCCAACTATACTCTTCGTTTTGCAATGCCCATTCGCGCCGTCCCGATGGGCTCCAGCAACTGATCTCGTTGCTCTCTCCATCGAGAATCACAAAACCTGAATTGGGCAACCAGGTAACGGCCAGCGGACGATAGACCCCCAGAAGATGGGTGTCGAGATGCCAGTGGAGTTGAAGCTGCGGATCCAATTGGGCAATGCGGTTATTGAGTGGATCAGACAGGGCCACAAAGTTCTCTGGTATTATCTGGACGGGCTGGCGGGCCAAGCGATTGGCTTTGCGCAGGCGCTCGGCTTCTTCTGCGGCGGCATCGCGGGCAGCGAGGAAATCACCGACTTTTGCCGCCAGCTGATTGGGCAGGTAATCGGCTTGTAAGAGGGTCAGTTGCACGGTGGCTTTGCCCAGCAGGCCATAGATCGCCACTTCAATTTGGCTGTGTTGACCCAGCAGATGTGCCAGTCTTTCGCTGTGGATCAAAATTTCTTGTTCTTCTGGTTTCATCAGCCTTTCAGGTAATTCGATTTGATAGATCTTTTTCAGGCGCTGGCAAATTTCTGCGCAAATACTGCGGGCCGCTCCTGGCAAAAGTTCTTGGTTTTCGCCGGGTTGGGTTTTAAACACAATCATCTGACTTCTAAATTGGCTGGGATTGAGACCACAACTCAAGATCAGGGCCTGGACGGGGGGCGGCATTTTTTCAAAGGGCTGGGCATTTAAGGGGTGTTGGGCAGCCAGGGCGGTTAAATAATGATTGGGCATGGCCCAGCACAATAAAACTGGCCAGACGCGCCCCAATGCTTCACTGCTAACCTGTGGGGGTGTTTTGCCTGTCTCGACTTTGCAGAGCAAGGCTGAGAGCGGTTCAATGGTGTCGTTGCGACCCAAAGCCGCTAACCAAGAGCCATCGGGACTGCCAATCAACAGATCTCCAGGGGCATCGCTGCTGCTGGCATAACTATTGGCAGGCAATTCCAGGCTGTTAACAGGGCTGAGATTTTCGAGCGCAAGGGCCTGCAATTTGAGGGGTGCACTCGATTCTAAGATCCAGAGCTGCTCATTTTGGATTAAAAGCGCGCCGGGCTGTTTCCAGGGACCTTGAATCACTTCGGGCTTGCCATTGAGGGGCCAAACCCAGAGTTTGTCATTATCTGCGCCGGTGATAAACACGCGCCCACCGGGCCTGTCTATGGCCAGGGAAATTACTTTGGGGCCTGCCAAGGCATCAATGTCCAGTTTGGCCAGACAGGTGCCTGAGGCCAAATCGACAATCATGATTTTTCCCTCCAGGCGGTGAACCACCCCCAGCCAGCCCTGATCGGTAGAGGCAAAGAGATCAAAGGGGCCAGGGCCTGGTTGAAAGGGATAATTGCCAGGGTAGAGCAGTGAGGGGCTTTGAATCAGCGGGCCATGTAGGGGCACCCCCGGAAAAAACAAGAGCGGGCCGTCTGCTCCGAGCACCAATCCATAACGCTGGGGGGCTTCCCACTGTTCCATGCGCAAGTATTTTCCATTTTCGGGCTGGAGCAAGGCCAGTCCTTTTCCCCAAGACTGGATTTTGGCCTCTTTGCCTTTAAAACCATCGGGCAAATCCAGACTTTTGGTGCGGCTTTCGTCACCATCGGGAATCAGGTTAAGTTGACAGGCCTTTAAATCGATTTCGCAATAAACGCCTTTTAATTTTTTGAGTTCTTGGCTAATTTGAAAAGAATAGGTTTGCTCTGGCATTTTTCCGCTCCTTAATGCACATGTGGTTGAAGAGATTTTTCTGCGGCGATGAGATCTTTGAGGGCTTCTTGCCAATAGCTGACTTCGCTCAGACCGAGGGTTTGGTGCAAGCTGATCAGATTTTCATACAGGGCCCGGCATTCTCCTTGGTGTCCCGTGGGCTGCAACAGTGTCAGCGCTTCTTTAAATGGGGCTTGGGCGGCTTCGGGCTGGCCTGTAAACAAGAAATAGAGCCCTTTAAGTCTGGCCTTGCGCCCTTTCTGGATCGGATCTCCATGTTGTTCTATGACTGCTGCTTGAGTGGCCTCCAGGTTCTCAGCGGCTTTAAAATCGCCCAGTTCGAGGTAGATTTCACTGCGGTAATTGTAGAGTTCAGGCAAAAGTACCTGCATGTTTTGATTTTCCAGCGCCAAGATGCCTGGCTCCAGCAAGGCCAATGCAGCTTGCCATTGCTGACGGCGCATGGCCACCAGCCCCAAATTGCACTGGGCCACGGCGGCCCCGACCGTTTGTTTGAGCTGTTCAAACAGAGCATGGGCGCGAATCAGGTATTTTTCGGCTGGGTCGAGTTTGCCCAATTCCAGACAGGCATGGCCCAGATTATTACACGAAGTGGAGATGCCTTCGAGATCGCTCAGCTGTTCGCGGATTTTTAAACTCTCACGAAAGACACCGACGGCGTCTTGCCAGCGGTTGGTCATGAAATAGACGTTGCCCATATTGCTCAAGCTATTGGCGTGGCCCCAAAGATCCTGAATCTGTTCCTGAATTTCTAGCCCTTGGCGGTAATGTTCGAGCGAGGCTTCCCAGTCGTGCCGGTAATAATGCACCACCCCCATCACATTGTGGGCATAGGCGATCTGCTCCATATCGGGTTGGGTTTCCAGCAGTTTTAAAGCGGTTTTGCAGGCTTGTAAGGCTGTTTCGTATTCTCCCAACCAACGGTTGACCCAGCCGCAGGCATTCCAAAAGCGGGCCTGCTCACGGGGATCGGTCTGGTTTTCCACCAATTTCAGCGCAGCATTAAAGCTCTCACGGGCGTTGACAAATTCTGAGCGCTTTTCCAGCCCGCGTCCTTGCCAATACATCAGGCGGGCCTGTTCTAATAGTGGCAATTCTGGACTGAGATGCTTTTCGACCAATGCCATCAGGCGGTCATAGGCCCCCGTTCTGAAGAGAATCTCGGCCTTCTTTTGTAAGATTTCGTGTTCGAGTTGAGCTGGGCGTCTCCATTCTTTGCTCTGTAAGTCGATCGCAATTAAGCAATTGCGTTCAAGTGGAGCCAGAATTTCGAGGATATGGGAATAGGCTTCCAGGGCCTGGGTATTGGCAAAGAGGCGTGAGGCTCGGGCGGCAGACAGATAGAGGTATTTGATCGCTTTGAGGGTCTCTTCGCTGCGGGAATAGTGGTACGCCAATAAGTCCAGCATCGGGTAGGGGTCGGCGCTGGAAATCCTTTCAATGGTTTCGCCAATGCGTTTGTGTAAGACACGCCGCCGCCGTTTGACCATCGTATTGTAAATGACTTCCTGAGTCAGGGCCTGAAAAAAGCTGTACTCAGGGCCATAGGCCCCGATTTCGTGTCTGAGCAGGCCAGCCTGGTGGAGACTGAGCAAATCTGCCGCTTGGGAGGTGTCGTTGAAGAGAATTTCAAGCAGGTTTTGCGAAACCGGCGCTCCCATGGCAGAGATTGTCTGCAATAATTGGCGCTGGTGGGCTTCGAGCCGATCAAAACGTGCCATGATCAGGCGCTGAATGGAGTTGGGCAAAGGCAAATCCTGCAATGAGCAAGTCAGATGCCATTTTCCTGCCTGTTTTTGTAAAATCTGGTCTTCGAGCAGGTTTTTTAAGACCTCTTCAATATAATAGGGTTTGCCTGTTGCCCGGTTGAGAATGGCCTGACCCAAGGCCTGCAACTCATCGGGCAGGGGGATATTGGGTGTGAGACCCAAAATTTTACAAAAAAGCGCTTGGCATTCGGCACTGGGCAGGGGGCTCAGGTCCAGATCGCAATGGGTTTGAATCGGATGGGCTGAAATCCCCGCTTGCCCTATTCGGGACTCTTCTGTCCGCTGGGTCAGGCAGATCACCCCTTGGAAAGGCTGATGGGGGAGATTCTCCTGAAACGCGATCAGCCACATCAGGGAAAGCGGATCACACCATTGTAAATCGTCGATTTGAATAAAAAGCGGGCGTTGGCGTGAGAGGCGATTCAGCACGTCGGCAACGGCCCTGAAAATTTGCTTCTGTAGGCGTTCGGGGGGAATCAGCTTGAGCTGTGGAAACTCCAGATGGGGAAAGAGCAATGACTCAAGTAGGTTGAGTACCATTTCGGTATTGGGCAATTTGAGGCCTTCGAGAAAATCGCTGAGGTGGCCATGTAATTCAAAATGGGAGCTGTTTTCTTCTTCGTCCAACAGAGAGCGGATCAGCCCCTGCAACATAAAATAGGGGAAATTGCTGCTATAAGAGGTCGAACAGGCCTGGATTCGGTGTAAATCAGGCTGTGTTTCTTTGAGCCTAAAATAGAGTTCTTGGGCCAGCCGGGTTTTTCCGATCCCACTTTCACCACGCAGCTGAATCAGGGTTCCGCTCTGTGTTTGCAGACGCGTTTCTGCCAATTGGATTAAATTCGCCAACTCCTGCTGGCGACCCACCCAGACTTCACTTTGCTCGGCCCAGCCGCGCCGGGCCTGTTGGAGGCGGCGAACACCCAATAATTCGTAAGCTTGCAGGGGCTTGACTTTGCCTTTGGCCTGAATCAGGGTGTCTGTCTGAAGTTCAAAACTCTCTTGCAGCAGGCGGAACATGTCTTCTGTGACCAGAATATGGCCTGGTTTGGCGTTTTGCTCCATGCGTGCGGCAGTGTTGATCACATCCCCCATCACCTGGTAATTGCGGCCTTCCAAGGCTTCGACACTGCCCGCCACCACCGTACCCAGATGCAGCCCCATGCGCATATTGATGCTGCGTCCGTGTTCTTTTTCGAGTTCTTTGCCAAAGTTTTGGATCAGCTCTCGCATTTCCAAGGCCGCCAGAGCCGCCCGCTCGGGGTCATCTTCATGGGCAAACGGCACGCCAAAGAGCGCCATGATTGCATCGCCAATAAATTTTTCAACGACCCCTTCGTATTTGCCAATGATTGCGTTGCATTGTTGAAACAGGGGCTGGATAATATTTGAAACCTCTTCGGGATCGAGACTTTCTGAGAGCGCCGTAAAGCCACAGATATCACAAAAGAGGACCGCCACCTGGCGGCGTTCAGAGACGCGGGCCACCGCTGAATGGGGCACCGTGGCTTGAGGTGCGTCGACGGGCGGAGTGACTATATCTGTTTCTTGCAGTGCTTTGGGTAACACTTCCACAGCTTTTTTTGCCACTGCTTTTGCCTGGATTTGAACTTGAGGGGGTTGTTGGTGGTGGTGGGAATGCAATCCATCTCCACAAAAGCCACAGAACTTGAACTCGGGGGGCAGAGACTGTTTACAGCGGGAACATTGCTGCCAAACAGATTGCCCACAATGCCCACAATAATTGTACTGGGCATTTTGTTCAAAATGGCAGGTTTGGCAGATCGTAAATGTAGAAGGAGGCTGCATGGTTCGTATTTTAATACAGAATAGTAGAAAACAATAGACAGGCCTATCTGCTCGCTTGATTCCCCAGAGAACCACTGGGTATAATTCCTGCAATTGAAGAAAAAGGTGGATTCCCTTGTCAGACTCTGAACCCTTGTCGGAAGTCGTTGTATTGGCCGATCAGGCCGTGGCCTATCAGAATCGGCGTCAATGGCAAAAAGCCGCAGAGACCTACCTGCGGGCCCTGCATTTGGCACCACTGGAGCCCGAGCTTTTTTTTAATTTGGGTGATGTGCTGGTGCAACTGCATAAACAGTCAGAGGCGATGGAAGCGTATCAGCGGGCTCTTGAGCTTGAACCCAATTATCTGCAGGCCTATCAGAATCTGGGCCAATTGCTGAGTGATGCCGGCCGTCTGACTGCGGCTTTAAAGACCTTTGAAAAGGCCCTGGCGATCCAGCCCGATTCTGCCCCACTCTACGTTTCGGTCGCTCATGCTTTTTTTGATCACCAGGACGCGGCTCGGGCTTTCAAAGCCTGTCAGGAAGCTCTGCGCTGTGATCCAAGTTATGCCCCTGCTTATGCCCAATTGGCCCAGGTGCTGACCCAGGCCGACGAACTCGAAGCCGCCCGGCAATGCCTCGAAGAGGCCCTGCGATTGGCGCCTGAAGACGCTCTGTATTGGGGGCTCAAGGGCCATGTCTGTTTGTCTCAGGGCGACGGGGAAACCGCCAGACAGGCGCTGGATACGGCCCTTTTATACCCGCCCCAAACAGTCTATGCCGAAATTTTGATGAACCGCTTTTTTTGCCTGCGCAATCAGTATGGATTGTCTTTAAAAGAGCGTCTGCAGGCCTTTCAGGGCTGGGCAGAAAAGGCTGGCTTTCAGCCTTTTCCTCCCCGCGAGTGGCCAGCCTCGTTGAAAGTCGCTGAGCGCCGTCTGCGCGTGGGTTATGTTTCAGGGGATCTGGGCCAACACTCTGCTGCGATCACGTCTGAATTGCTCTTTCTGCACCATCAGCGCAGCGAGTTTGAAATCTTTGTCTATACCAATTCGCGCCAGCGCGACGGCGATACGACCCGTATCAAGGATTTGGTGTTAAACGCTGCCAGTCCGGGGCATTGGCGAGAAATTGCCGATTGCCCCGCTGAGCAGATTTTTCAGCAGATTCAGGCCGATCAAATTGATCTGCTGGTGGACATGAACGGCTATAGCAAAAAAAATGCTCTGGGGGTCTTTGCTTTGCGCCCGGCACCAGTGCAGATCACGGGTTTGGGTTATGGCGACAGCACGGGTCTGAGCTGTATCGACTATCTCTTTGCCGACAGTGAGATTTTTCCGCCCGAAGCCGCTGAATTCTTGGCCGAAAGCCTGCTTTATTTGCCTGAATTTATGCATTGGGAGCCCCCCCTGGGGGATGAAGCGAGCATTGCCGCTTTGGCAGAACGTCCAGACGGCCCACTTGTGATGGGTTCGGGCAACAGTCTCTTCAAGCTCAATCCTGAGCTGTTGGTCTGCTGGCAAGCGATTTTGGCGGCCTTGCCCGAGGCCGAACTGCAACTCAAAAATCCCCAATTTGAAGACGCGGGCACCCGTGAGCGCTTCCGCTCTCGCTTAGAGCGTTTGGGTTTTGACTGCTTGCGGGTCAAACTCTTGGGCCGCAGCAGTCAGGCCGAACATCAGCGCTTTTATGCCGGGCTGGATCTGGTGCTGGACCCCTTTCCCTACAATGGTGGGGTCTCCAATTTTGAGGCCCTCTGGATGTCTCGGCCTTTTATTAGCTTGCGTGGACCGATGGGCTCTGGGGCGAGTATGCTCAACGCCCTCGGGTGTCCCGAGCTGATCGCCGAAAGCACCGAGGAATATATTGCCAAAGCCGTTGCCCTGGGCCAAGACCGATCCCGTTTAAAGGCCTATCACAGCAGCTTGCGCGCGCAACTCAAGGCCTCGCCACTTTGCGATGGTCCGCGTTTTGTCAGATTGGTTGAACAGGGCTACCGTCAGGCCTGGCGGGCCTTTTGCCAGGGGCAAAAACTGCCTTCACCAACTCATTTGACATTGCCTCTATGAGTGCATCGGCTTCGCGGCCTCCCCTTTCGACATCCTTCTCGACACCCTTTTCCGCGCCTTTGTGGCTTAAGACCGGCCATTTGCAGACGGCGTATACGGGGCTGTTTTGGACTCCCCCGCCTTTGCCCGCTTTGCAGCGCTGGGATATCCCCGTTGATGCTGAGAATGAGAATCAAAATAAGGTGCGTTGCCTGCTGAATCGGGCCCACGACACCCCTGCGTCTGTGCTGGTGATTCTGGTACACGGCCTTGAGGGCCATGCTGATGTGCCGTATATGGTCTCCACGGCGCGCAAATTGCTCAGCCAAGGCCTGGATGTGCTGCGCATGAATCTGCGCGGCTGTGGGCAAACCCAGCACCTGAGCCGCACCTCTTATCATGCGGGTCTCTCCGGTGATCTGCGTGCTGTGGCCGAATATGCCTCAGAACAACTGGGTTATGAACAAATTGTGCTCGCGGGTTATTCGCTGGGCGGACACCAGGTGTTGAAACTGGCGACAGAGTGGACGTCTCCGCCGGCCTGGCTCAAAGGTATGTGTGCTGTCAGCCCGCCCCTGGATCTCGCCCGCACCTCGCACAATTTGCTGCGTGTTGAGAATCGGGGCTATGAGCGCTATTTCTTTCGCCTGATGCTGGCTTCGTACCGTGCGCGCCGCCGTCTCTGGCCGGAGGTCACGCCTTTGGCGCCTCTGGCGCGTGTACACAGTCTGCTGGATTTTGACCAATATATCACCGGGCCCCAATTTGGCTATCGCGATGCGCAGGATTATTATACCCAGAACTCGGTCGGACCCCATTTGGGCAAAATCACCCTGCCTGTGCAAATTATTCTGGCCCAAGACGATCCGATTGTCCCGTTTTCCTGCCACCAAGCCGTCATGGGCCAAGCTGCGCCGAGCGTGAGTTGGCTCTTGAGCCGCGAAGGGGGCCATGTGGCGTTTGTCAACAGCCCCCTGGCGGCCAAGCTGGATCGCGATCCGATGTGGAGTGAAAATCGCCTGCTGGATTTTGTGGCTGGGGTGTGAGTATATTTATGGCTTTGCAAAAGTCCTTTTTCGTGATTTTGGGGTATATCCTCTGCTTTTGGCTTTGTGCCCCTCTGTCTGGGCAGGCTTGGGCTGTGACACCCCAAGGCCAAGCCGGGGTCCTGGATCTGCGCCTTTGGTCACTGCAGCAAGAAGCCCCGCTTAAACTCAATGGCGAATGGCGCTTTCAGTTTGGACAAAGCACCAAACAAGTGTCCATCCGTGTGCCAGGGCGCTGGGAACAACTGGAAAAATTGCCGCTTTGGCGCACACAACTGGGCCAGGGCAGTTATGTCCTGCAAGTGAATTTTGCCCCAGCGGATGTGGGCCAGGTCTTGCGGTTACGCACCCGCTTTCAAGGCAGTGCCTACGCCTGTTATTTTGAGGGACAATTGGTGGCCCACAGTGGGACTCATTGGAACGGTGAACTGAAAGCTTCCCGCCGCAATCGCTTTTTGCCCTTTGTTTTGCGCCAGGACAGGGGGCTTTTGCGCTGTGATGTATCCAATTTGTCCTTTCACCGTTCGGGTCTGATCGAACCACTTTGGCTGGGGCTGGACAGCGAGATCTCACTGGCAGAAAACCAAGAACAAACGGTTATCGCTCTGGCTTTGGGCTTTGTCTTTTTTTTGGCGCTCTACCACCTGCTGCTCTGGGGCATCTTGCCGCGCAACCGCCTGGCGCTGTGGTTTGGCCTGACAATTTTGAGCGCCACGCTCTATTATGATTTGATGCAAACCCATCTTTTTGAGAGTTTGCTGGGCCTGGATAGCTTTGAATTGAGTTTGCGTCTGACCCGTCTGGTGCTTTACGGGGCGACTTTTTTAATGTTTAAGTATTTGCAGGCCCTCTTTCCCGATGAAACCGCACCCAAGATTATCCGTTTTTTGACTTGGCCCGTTTGGGGCTTGCTTTTGGTGACTTTGCTCTTGCCTTCGCCCCTACACAGTTTGAGCCTTTTGCCCTTTTGGGGGCTGCATCTGGCCCAATTGCTCTACGCCGTTTGGGTCACCTATCAGGCGGTGAGGCATAAACGGGAAGGGGCCTATTTCTTTTTGGGCGGTTTTGCCGCTTATCTGCTCCTGGCTGTGCACGATATCCTGCACAATATGGAGTTGATTCGCAGCCAAGATTTGGTGCTTTTGGGCTATGTGATCTTTAGCTTTTGTCAGGCGATTTTGCTGGCCCGGCGCTTTTCCCAGGCCTTTGTCATGCGCGAGTCTCTGACCCAGGAATTGCAAAGCTTGAACTTGGAACTCGAAGCCAAAGTTTTGGCGCGCACAGAAGATTTGAATCAAGCCAAGGCCCGTGTGGAGGCCCTGAGCGAAGCCCGTGAAACCCTGACTGAGATGATCATTCACGATCTCAAAACCCCGCTGGGGGTGATTCTGGCACAAGATAACAGTCAAGTCGGAGCCTGGCAACAGATTCGCGAAGCGGGGCGGCAGATGCAGTTGCTGATTCAAAACCTACTCGATCTGAGCCAGGCCCGCAATACTGCGCTGCAGCTCAAATGGGAAGAATACGAATTGCAGGCTTTGGTGCAAGAAGCGCTGCAAGAACTGCGCTTTTACGCCGAACGTCGCAATATTTTCTTAAAAACCGACTTGCCTGAAGGGGTTTTGCTCAACTGCGATGTACTCTTGTTGCGCCGGGTATTGGTTAATTTGCTCAGCAACGCGATCAAATACGCCCCACCGGGTAGCGCCGTGGAGTTGGCGGTGCAACTTGTGCAGACAAAAGCCACAATCACCATCCGGGATCAGGGCAAAGGAATTTCAGAGCAACAAAAACAGCGGCTATTTGAAAAATTTCAAACGGACAATCACGGCACTGAACTGTTTTTATCTTCGACCGGACTGGGTTTGGCCTTTTGCAAACTGGCAATCGAGGCCTTGGGTGGACAGATCAACTTAAACAACCAAGTGAAAAAGGGCACCGAGGTCAAGTTGGAATTGCCCCAGGCCCGGCAGCAAATCACAGAGCCTGTGCCTGCTGGAGTCGGTGTCAGCCGATCAGAAGATCCGATTGATCGCACAGGGCTCAGCAAAGAACTGGCCCCACTGCTGAGAGAACTCAGGGGGTTGCAGGTCTACGAATTCAGTCGGATCGAGGCTGTTTTGGCTAGCTACAGCAAGCTCCTGTCACCCCAAGCCCAAGACTGGCTCTCACAGTTGCGTCAAGCCATCAACGCTTTTGACCAAACAAGCTATAGCCGTTTGCTGGCTGGCTTAAACGAAGATCCTCTGACAGAAAGACCCAACAGCCGATTATAATGAAAATGCATATATCAAAAGCTGTTTAACAGATCTGGGGTGAGTCAATGACAGAGTCTTATACTTTGCCCGCCTGTTTTGGGCCCCGTTCCCCGGCCCGAATTTTATTGGTCGATGACGAACTCAGCGCATTAGAAACCCTACAGGGATTTTTGCGCGCCAGTGGCTGGCCTTTCGAAATTTTAAGGGCCAATCATGGCCTGTTGGCCCTGGAAATTGCCCGTCAAGAGCCGCTGGATCTGCTGATCAGTGATTGGGAAATGCCCCATATGAACGGCTTAACCCTGCTGCAACAATTAAAACAAAAGGCCCCACTTGCGGATTTGCCTGTGATCATTTGTACGGGCATCATGACCCGCAGTTATGATCTGTCACGGGCCTTGGGGTTGGGTGCTGTCGATTTTGTGCGCAAACCTGTGGATAAACTTGAGTTTTTGGCACGGGTTCGCAATAGCCTGATTTTAAACAGCCGGGAAAACGAGCTTAAACGCTTTAACCAAGCCAAAGATGAGATGTTTCAGGTGCTCTCCCGCGAACTCAACGAAGGACTGGGGCAAATGGATTTGCGGCTGGAAAATCTGCAAAAATCCTGGCCAGATATTCCAAGTCTGCCTGAAAAACACCTCAGAGAGGCTATTTTTGCCGCACAGCGGGGACAAAAACATTTGCAGCAGCTTCTGCGTCAGGCCCATTACCGCTTCATGCCCTTGCCTGCGCTGCAAAAAGTCAATGTCAGAGAAATTTTGGACGAAATCCAGGCCCAGTATATGGAGCCCTGCTCTGCTCGGCAAATTGAACTGCGCCTGCGCTGCAATCCAGACCATGAGGTATTGGCCGAACCCCAATTGCTGCGGGAATTGTTTCATGGTTGGATGCACTTTGCCTTGCAATACTCGCCACCGGCCAGTACCCTTTCCTTGCGTCTGCACCAGGAAGGCCGTGAGTCTGTGTTGAGCCAAGAGGACAATGGCCCTGGTTTTGTAGCCGAAGCCCTGGAGGAGCTGCGCCGGGAAAGTGATCTCCTCGAAGGCATGGATTTGCGTATCTGCGATGAAATTGCCCGTTTGTTGCGCTCCTGCATTGAGATTCAGAGTAAAGTTGGACAGGGCACCAAGCTCAGTCTAAAACTTGAAAGTTTCAAAGATTTGCCAGGGATTCCCCCACAAGCTGCTTAATCCAAGCTATTTTGAATGTTTCCCAAGCTGTTTTGCAAAAACCCAATCAAGGCCTGCGACCCAGCTGGGTTGTCAAAGAGCACACCGCGCTTGGCTTCAATCAAGGCTTTGACCTCTGAACGGGCCTGTGGGTCGTTGGCCCATTTGAGGGCTTTTTCCACATAGTCTGCGGGGCTCTGGGCGGGCAGTTCAGGCAGACCCATGCGCAGGTACATGCCCGTGCTGCTGCGGCCACGCAAATAAGGCGCAGCCAGGGTCACCAGCGGTGTACCCATTGCCAGTGTCAAATAGCTGGTATTGCCGCCGCCAAAGGGAAAACTGTCGAGCACCACATCGGCGTGTTGAATCAGGCGCAGCAAGTCCTCACGCGAGGCCCAGGGCAAAAAACGCAGGCGTTTGGCCTGGGGAATACTGCGCGCCCAGCGTTTGAGCAGGGTTTTTTCCAGGCCATCGTGCAGCGAGTAAGGCGGGTATTGAAAAAAAACAATCTCCGCTTCGCGGTCGCGGGCCAGAATTTCAGCAAAGACGGCATCCATGGCCGGGTGCAGCTTAAATAACATCATCGGGCAGAGGTAGACGTGTTTCTGTTTCAGGCCCAGTTCGGCACGGCTTTTGGGCTGCTGGGGCACTGTCGGAAAGGGAAAGTCTGGCAGCAATTCGGGCAGGCAGATCAACTTTTCACAATAGGCTTCCTGGGCGTTTTCAGGGGGCTCAAGCCAGCTACTGGAGATATAGCTGTCGATCGTGTTGAGGCCTGTTGTGATGGGGTGCCCCGACAGGACACTTTGGTAAGGGGCCAGGCGCGAGCAGGCCAGGGCAAAGGTCAGCGGGTCCATGCCCAACTCCGGGTAGAGCAAGACATCCAACTCGCGGCTGAGAATCGCGCTGTTGATCTGATCTAAGTCTTGGCCACCGAGGAAATGCCGCTTGAGCGATAGGCGGCTCAAAAAGGCGGTGGTGGCGTCTTCGCCACTGGGGCCGAGCATAAACAATTCGACTTCAAAGCTGGGTTCTTGGCTCAGGGCCTGAATCAGGCGGGCGAAGACCCCCATCACCGAGTGATTGTGAAAATAGCGTGAGACCAGCCCAATCCGCCAGGGGGCGTTTGGACGTGTCGTGTGGGCTGTGTTGCAGAGCCTGTCTTGCAGGGCTCTTTGCCAGAGTTGGGCTTGGATTTCTTGCTCGGGCCGGACATTTTCACTTTGGTAGGCCCAAAACAGACCCGGCATGTCCACAGGCATCTGTTTGAGTCTGGACGCTGGGGCCTGCAACAATTTTGCCAGAGCCCGGCGGTAATGCCCGGCATAGTCTTGCCAAGCGGCTTCTGAGGTCGCAATTGGCGGCAAAAGCGAATCGGCCAGCCAATTTCCACCCTGATGGGGGTCGATGGCGGCCAGGGCCAAATAGTCTTTTTGGGCCTGCACCAGATCACCCTGCTGGGCCCGGATATACCCCAGCCAAGCGGCCACCTGGGCCAGATTTTCTGGGGGTTCTGTGGCGGCGCTGAGGCAGTTTTGCAAATAGGCCAAAGCGTGACCGGCTTTGCCAATTTTGAGCAGAGACATACCCACTTCAAAATCCCCCATTTGCAGCTGCGGATCAAGGCTACGGGCTTGATCGAGATAAAAGAGGGTCTCGGGGTAGAGTTCCAATTGGAAAAAGCCCAGGCCAATATTGGCGAGAATCTGCGGGTTGCGGTTATCTCGCAGCAGGCCCTGCATGCAGGCCCGGATCGCCTCGCCCCGTTCAGCTGGGGTTTGGGCTATCATCAGCTTGACTGCGCCCAGATTGCTCCAGCTTTCGGCATCGTCGCGGTCCAGTTCCAGGGCCTGTTCAAACTGGGTGATGGCCTGTTCGGGCTGGCCTTGCAGCAGCGCGAGTTGGCCCTTGCGGCGGTAGACTTCGGGCAATTTTGGCTGGCGGGAGATAATTTCTTGGTAGGCGTTTTCAGCGGTTTTAAACTGGCCCATGGCCGCTGCCAGATTGCCATAGAGCAGCCAGGCATCGAGCTGATCGGGATAGTCGGCCAAACAGGTTTTGAGTTGGGTCTCGGCTTCGTTGAGGGCCCCTCTGGCCCCCAGCAGGGCAGCGTATTCGACCTGCAGGGAAGGATGGCCTGGGTGAGCGGTCAAAAAAGCGGCGTACAGGGCTTCGGCCTCTGGGAGACCTTGGCGGGCGACAAACCACTGGGCCAATAAGTGGGTGTATTCAGGGTTCTCTGGGGCCAGTTCGCGGGCCTGTTCAAAGTGGCGACGGGCCTCTTTCCAGAGGCGCTGGGCCTGGGCCACTTGTCCCAGCAAGGCAAGTGCCGGTGTATCTTGGGGATGGCTTCTGAGTCGTTCTTCCAGCTTGAGCCGGGCCTTGTCGAGCAGGCCCGCTTCCCAGGCTGTTTGGGCTTCCAACCAATGATGATCGGTGGTTCCTGTTTCTGTCTTTTCTGGCATGAGTGGACCTAAAACCGATCTTTTTGGGCCCGCAAGACACGAAAGATTTCCACAGGCGTGAGCGGGTTTTGGGCTTCGATGCGTTTTACAAAGGCTTGGACCGCCGGTGCTTCGCAGCGCAAAAAAGGATTGGTCAAACGCTCCAAGCCCAGCTCAGATGGCGTCGAAAAATTTCCACTTTGAAGCAGCGTTGTGATAGCGGCTAAACGGTCGGCGATGGCCGGATTGTCGGGCTCGACGTGTAAGGCAAATTCCAGGTTTTTGCGCGTGTATTCGTGGCCAAAAAAGAGGCGGGTGTTATCTGGGCAAGCGCCAATCACCTGATTCAGGGAGTGGTACATCTGGGCCGGGGTGCCTTCAAAGACCCGGCCGCAGCCGGCACCAAAAAGTGTGTCGCCAGTAAACAGGGCGTCATGTACGGCATAAGAGACGGCCCCATGGGTGTGGCCCGGATTGTGTAAGACCTGAATCGAGAGCTTGCCCAGTTCAAAGATCTCACCTGCTGCGAGGAAATGGGTTTGCCCCGCGATTCGGCCTTGGTCGGATGTGTGGCCATAGACCGGAATACCCGGAAAATGACTCAACAGTCCGAGATTTCCACCGGTGTGGTCGCCGTGGTGGTGGGTATTTAAAATGGCATGTAAAGACAGGCCCTCTTTTTGCAGGACTTCGAGCACAGGCAAGGCCTCAGAGGGGTCAACCACAGCCGTTTGGCCGGTTTGTTCACAGCGCAATAAATAGGCGTAATTATCTTGGAGACAGGGAATAGACCGAATCAACATGGCGGCTCCAGGGAGTTTTTCACCCAGTATAGCGCGCTAAAGCGTTCCGGCGAAATCGCAGAGTTCTGCGAAGCCCTCCTCATGCTCCCGCATATAGCGTCTGACAATTTCTTCCTGTTCTATATAGTGCGGGCTATCGTATTCGCGCCGCAGATTCATGTCGAGCAATGCTTGGTAGGCCGCTTGGGCGCGTTTGCGCAATTCAGCCTGAAAATCGAGGGGGCGTTGGGATGCCAGGATGTCTAATTGCTGCTGAACGTGGGCCTTTTCCCGACGCAGCTTTTGCAATTGGCGCATCAGTCGCAGATTGTCGGTGCCTTGGTGGGCTTCACGGTAGGCCTGAATCAGGGCCTGCCCTCTGTCGATCCGCCCTTCCAATTCTGTCAGATGGCTTTCCAGCTCAGCGACAGAGGGTTTTTCCCCTTCCCAGGCAAAAGGGACCCACTCAGGCGCAGGGGGGGCCTGAGGTGCATAGGTCTTTAAAGCAGTCTCAAAAGAAGGATCTTCTAAATAGCTGTGTTTAAGTGTATGCATATTTGTATTGTAGGTCACAATTGAAATGAATTTCAAGCCCCCAGGGCCAGCTTTTTTGCCAAATTCTCAAAAAAGCGTCTATCATGCAAAAGATCACCCTGTTTAAAGGCAAATTAATGGCACAAGACCAGATGAACCCTGCGTATGCCCTCTGGGCCGAATTCATGCCCTATCATTGGGTGGCCGGTGACCTGCCACTTTTGCGGAAACACGCGCTGGCCCTCAATTTGGCGATTCCCGCGACCCAAATTGGCCAACCCGAGTTGCGCGCTTTGCTGCACCGGGCGGCAGTGCTGGAGGTGCCTGTGCGGGCTTGGCTGCTCTTACCTGATGCCCATGGCTATTGGCCCCATGCGGGCAATGCCGAAATTTTTGCCGAGACGGCCCACACTTTGATGGACTGGATCGAGGTTGAGCAATTGCCGCTGCCGGTCTTGATTGCAGATTTAGAGCCCTCTCTGGCCGACAGTTTGCATCTGCGCCAGCTCTTATTGCAGCGCCACTTGCCTGCGCTCTGGGCCCATTTGCGCCAAAGCCAGCGGGCACTCAAACTTGCCGCCGCGCGGGAGGTCTTTAATCGCCTGATTCACGAATTGCACCAGCGCGGAACCCAGGCCTGGGCTGTGACTTATCCCCTGGTGGTCGAAGATGCTCAAGCGGGCAATTGCTGTTTTCAGGAACTCTTGCAATTGCCCGTCACAGGTGTGAATTGGGATGCGCTTTCGCTGATGACCTACCGCAGCAGCTTTCGCGATTTGCTCGGTTTTTCGCTTTCGCCGCATTTTGTCAAAGGCTATTTTGAAGACGCAAGAAAATGCTTTATGCAACCTTTACAGGCGGCGTTGGGCGTGGTCGGCACCGTCGGCAAATTGAGTGAGTCGGGGTATCACGATCCCGCTGAATTGGCCGCCGACTGCGAAGCCGCCCGGCAGGCCGGGGTGAGTGAAATTCAGATCTTTTCGCTCGATGGCATGCATCATGCGCTCACACCGGGCGATTGGCTCGGAGCCCTGCGCCGCGAGACGCTGCTCACAACCCGCCCCGATTGGGCCAGCCGGGGCTTGCGCAGCTTGCTCAGACTCAGCAATGCCCTATTGGCTCAGGGCCGCCCAGACGCCATTGCAGGCCCTGCGAAGATCTTCCGGCTGCAAAAAGAGCTGCAGGCCGCGCTGCCCG
>CAZRFI010000023.1:0-4040 GCA_964598905.1 uncultured Candidatus Sericytochromatia bacterium
GTCTGTGGGGTTCCACAGGCAGCCAGCAGAGAAACAGTGACTGTTGCCAGTACAGTACTCAGAACCGAATTTGCAATTTTGTTTTTCACGTGTTAGTTACCCATATAAAAAGAGTATTTTAATTATAGCACTTAAAAATAGCTTTACAAGCTGTGCTGGGCGTCCTGATCCCAATTCAGCCTAAATTTTTGCTGTTTATGGCCCCAAAATCGGAACAGCTGACTGAGATGTCGCGTCTTAAGGGTAATCCCGAGGTAAAGATTGTATGAAGATAGGGTTTTTTCTTGTTTTGTTGGCATGGGTTTGTTTCTGTGCTGAGCCTGTTTTGGCCCAGGCTTTGCCCGTTTTGGCAGTGCTTGAGCTGGATGCCAAAGGAGGTATTTCTGCTGACCAGGCCAGTATTGTTACGGATCGGATCCGGGCCCACGTTTTACAGAGCCGACAATACACCGTGCTGGAACGCGAAAAAATGCAGGCGATTTTAAACGAGCAGGGATTTCAACAATCCCTGTACGCCTGTGGCGCTAATCTGGATTGCAGCGCTCAGTTGGGCAAGTTATTGGGTGTCAAATACCTGATCAGTGGTGGTTTTAGCCAATTTGAAGCGCTGTATATTCTCAATCTGCGCATTTTGGACGTGGAAAAAGGCCAGATTATCAAAGAAGAATACCGCGATTGTGCTTGTCCCCTGGGCCAAATTTTAAAACAAGAAACCGGAAAAATTGTCCAAAAACTGTTACTCACTGAAGTGTCTCAGTCTGAAACAGGGCCTGAACTTGAACAGGGTTCAGTCAGCCAAATAGATCAAAAGGCTTCGTTGAATGATTCTATTCACGGGGCCTACGCCAGTACTTTGGCAGGCAACGGTTGGATTGGCAACCGCGATGCGGATCGGGCCGAAGCCAATTTGAATTACCCTACCCAATTGGTTCAACAGGGTGAAGAACTCTATTTTACTGAGCGCGACAGTCACCGCCTGCGCCGGATTTCTGACCAAAAGGTGCAAACCCTGGCGGGACGTGATTGGAATTGGTGGAATGGCGAATTTTGGGGGGCATATATGGATGGTTTATCCCTGGAAGCCCGCTTTAATCAGCCCCATGGCTTGGCGCCTGCTGGGCCTTCTGAGTGGCTGATTGCCGACAGCAATAATCACCGCATTCGGGTCTTTAAACAGGGTTGGGTTTTGAGTTGGGTGGGAACAGGACAAGCGGGCTTTTTAGATGGCAACCCGGCTGTGGCGCGTTTTAATCGCCCACAGAGCTTGCTGCGGGGAACTGCGGGCCAGATCTATGTTGCTGATACCGATAACCACGCCATTCGTGTGATTTCGCCCCAGGGGACCGTCTCCACTCTGGCAGGCAATGGTCAAGCAGGTTTTGTCGATGGTGTCAGAAGCCAAGCCCGCTTCCATTTTCCGACGGGACTTGCATTGGATCATGATGGCAATCTCTATATCGCAGATACCTTTAATCACGCAATTCGCAAACTTACGCCTGAAGGTTTTGTGAGTACTGTGGCAGGAACTGGCACGGCTGGATTTCGCGAAGGTCCAGCCCGTGAGGCCCAATTGCGCGAACCCAGAGGGGTGGCCTGTGGGCCTGCTGGGGTGATCTTTCTCAGCGACACGGGCAATCACCGCTTGCGGGTTTTGGCTGAAAATAAGCTCGAAACCTTGATTGGAACTGGGGTACAGGGCTTCGCTGATGGCAAACCTGCCGTGGCGCAATTCAATCTGCCCCAGGGATTGGTTTATGACAGCCGGAGCAACAGTTTGTTTTTGGCAGATGGCGGCAATCACCGCATAAGACAAATCCAATTGCTCTCCAGCTATTTACCCGGTGATTTTAAGGGTGCTCAGAATTAGATTCGGAAACGGAAGCCGAGAATATCTCCTTGGCCGTTATAACCGAGGGTCGCCTCTAAATTGGGGCTGATATGCCAAGCGACCTCAGCTCCTGCGGCTGGTGGGAAAAAGTTTTGGAAGACCAATTGGTTGAGATTCCCGTTAAAAAAGTTATAACCCGGAACCAGATTTAAACGGGCGCTCACATGTTCATTGAAACGGTAGGCCATGGCCACCCCAATTTCAATGCCCAACCAGCGCGAAATGCTCAGATCGCGAAAATTGGCATCACCCCAGACCCCCAGGATCAAACTCAGGGAAAATCCTCCGTCGTGGTAATAGTGGCGATCATGGTAAAGATTGGTCATCAGACGCACATCATAGCGGCTGCTGAGGTCACTCCAGCCATTGACCAGAAAGGGCAGACCGGCAGAAACGCCAAGGGTGGTTCTGGGAAATAACTCCAGATCGAGGGCGGCACTGGGACCAATGCCAAAGGCAAAGGATGAGCGGTTTGCATCGGCTTTGGGCATCGAAGAGGCCTCGACCGGTGTTGTGCTGAGCAATGCTGTGGTTAACAGGGTGGGTAAGCCGAATAAACAGGCTTTTTTTAGGGTGGATTTTTTCATGGGGAGGGCTTCCTTTGACAGGTGATGTGATTGAGTTTAACAGTTGAAATGTCGCCAAACAATGATCTCGGACAAAGAAAAAAGCCCTTCTGTTGAGAAGGGCTTTGAATAGGTCAAATGGCTTCAGCGATTGCGCTGATTGACGACTTCCTGAATGGCTTCAGTCACCTGAGTGACTTCGAGATCGCCCTGGATATCTGCCAATTTGCCGGTCTTTTCATAATAGGCAATCAGCGGTTGGGTCTGCTCTTGATAGACCTTGAGGCGTTTTTCAACCGCTTCGGGTGTATCATCGTCACGCTGGTAGAGATCGTAGAGGCTGGGATCTTCAGGTGGATTGAACTTCAGATTGAAGATCTTGCCGGTTTTGCGGCAGGTTCTGCGCAAAGTCAGACGATCCATCAGCAGATCCAGTGGCACATCAATATTCAGCACGGCAGTGAGATCCTGGCCAATTTCAGTCAGAAGTTGATCGAGGGCCTGGGCCTGCGCCAAGGTGCGGGGGAACCCGTCCATGATCCAATTCTTGGGGAAATCCGCATGGCTCAAACGTTCGCGAATCAAGCCAATAATCACCTCATCGGGAACCAAATGGCCCAAGTCCATAAAGGCCTTGGCTTTGAGTCCCATTTCGGTGCCCTCGCGGGCCGCTTGACGCAGAATATCCCCCGTTGAAACGTGGGCTGCCTGATACTGTTCGGCAATGACATGGGCCTGGGTGCCTTTACCGGCACCGGGGGCGCCAAGGAAAATCAGATGAATACCGTTACTCATGTGGTAAATCCTTCGTACTGTCTTGCTAAGAGATGGGTTTGCAATTGATTAAAGAGGTCAATTGCCACACCTACCATGATCAGAATCGCGGTACTGCCCACCCGTTCCAGTGTCGTGACACCGGTAATTTCAACCATGAGCATGGGGAAAACCACAATCAAAGCCAAGAAGATCGCACCACAAAACGTGATCCGTTTCAGAACCATGTCGAGATACTCAGCGGTTGGGCGGCCCGGACGGTAGCCCGGAATATAGCTGCCGTAGCGCTTGAGGTTATTGGCAATTTCTTGGGGATTGAGCACCAGCGAAGCGTAGAAAAAGGCAAAGAAAAAGATCAGCGAGGTAAAGAAAATGCCGTACCCTGGCTGTTGGGTGAGAAAATCCGTGATGGTTTTCAAGACTTTTGCATTGGGTGCAAATTGCTGGATCGTGGCCGGAAAGAGCAACACCGATGAGGCGAAAATAACAGGCATTACGCCACCCTGGGTAATCCGGAAAGGCAAATAGGTACCACGGCCACCGTACATCCGGTTGCCCACCTGTTTTTTTGCCGACTGCACAGGGATTTTGCGGGCGCCTTCAGAGGCATAGACAATCACGACCAGCAGTGCCAGATAAGAGGCCACCAGCGTTCCGACCGAAAACCAGTTGGAAGCACCCTGATTGACCAATTCAACCGTGTTTTGGATGTACTGGGGAATGGCTGCGACGATCCCGATGAAAATCAAGAGCGAGGCACCGTTGCCAATACCATACTCAGTCATCATTTCGCCGATCCACATCACCAAAAC
>CAZRFI010000023.1:4140-25034 GCA_964598905.1 uncultured Candidatus Sericytochromatia bacterium
GCGTTGATATACGGCAAAATGCCCATGGCCAGAACTGAAAACTTGGCCAGGGCGCCCCCTGCGAAGAGGTCCACAAATTGAAGCAAACTGCCCTGGCGGAAGAGATTGGCAATAATATTGGCGTCCAGCCCGCTAACGGGAATCTGAACGCCAAACCTTACCAGGAAAATCATCCCCAGGGTAAAAAAGATCTTAAATTTAAGCCCGGAAGCCTGCCACATTTCCATGAGGACTTCCGGGCGTAAAGCTTGTTCTCGTTTCATACGAGCTGAATGGAACCACCTGCAGCTTCGATCTTTTCCTTGGCAGAAGGAGTGACGTAGCTGGCTGTAATATTCAAGGCAACGGTCAGTTCACCGTGACCCAAGATGCGGACACCGTCAGCACGGTGATCAATCACGCTTTTCGCGGCCAAAGCAGCGAAATCAACGGTTGAGCCGGCTTCAAAGAGCCTGTTGAGGGCACTCACATTGATGATCGCCCAGTTCGAACGGTAGGGGATCACAAAGTGTTTTTTCTTGGGCAGACGGCGATAAAGGGGCATCTGGCCGCCTTCAAAACCGGCTTTTTTCTCGGGGCCTGAGCGCTGGCCTTGACCACGGTGGCCACGGGTGGCGGTTTTACCCATACCCGAACCCATACCACGGCCAACGCGTTTGCGTTTGGCGCGTTTTGTATTGCGAGATAAATCCTGCAGTTTCATGTCAAAAATTCCTTTTTATCAGACTGGGCGGCCGCGGAGTACTTCTTTTGCACTCAAGCCACGGGATTCGGAAATCTGCTCAATGGTGCGGAGTTCTTGCAGAGCCTGAACCGCAGCACGGGCATTGTTCAAGGGGGACTTGGAACCCAAGCACTTGGCTGTGGCATTTTTGATGCCTGCAGCTTCAAGTACAATGCGCACCGCACCACCGGCAATAACGCCGGTACCTTGACGGGCCGGTTTAACCAGCACGCTGGCAGAGCCAAAGCGAGATGTTACCGGATGAGGGATTGTTGTTTCGACGATGGGCACATCAATCAGATTTTTACGGGCGTCGGACATGCCTTTTTGAATGGCACCCACGACGTCTGCAGATTTGCCAACGCCAACACCAACTTTGCCTTCGCCATCACCCACAATGGTGATAACTCGGAAACTAAGGCGTTTGCCGCCTTTGACTACTTTGGTCACACGGCGGACCTGGACAACTTTTTCAGTCCACTGGGAATCGGTTTCGTTTTGTTTTTTGACCACGTTCTAATTTCCTCTCAATTCCTTAGAAACTCAGACCGTTTTCACGGGCAGCATCAGCCAGAGCCGCAACACGGCCATGGTACTTATTGCCACCGCGGTCAAAAACCACCTGGGTGATTCCCTGTTCCAAGGCTTTTTTGGCAATCCGGGCACCGATCACTTTGGCACCATCAATATTGCCAAAGTATTCAGCTTCTTTTTTGACTTCGGGTTCAACAGAAGAGGCTGCAGCCAAGGTATGGCCTTGCTCATCGTTGATGATCTGAGCGTAAATATGCTGATGGCTGCGGAATACGGCCAGACGGGGACGTTCAGCGGTACCGCTGAGATTTTTACGGGAACGAACGTGCCGGCGCTTGCGCTCAGCACGACGTGTTTCAATACTCATTTTTTATGGCCTCCGACTACTTCTTACCTGATTTGCCGGCTTTTCTGCGGACGACTTCGCCCACATACCGGATCCCTTTGCCTTTATAAGGCTCGGGTTTGCGCACAGCGCGGATTTTGGCAGCGACGTTACCGACCTCGCCCTTATCAATGCCTTTGACATGGATACGGGTGGGGCCTTCTGTTTCGAGCACGATGCCGGGAGGCGCTTCAATCTCCACAGGGTGGGAATAGCCTACGTTCAAAACCAGGCTGGTTCCTTTGAGGGCGGCTTTATAACCGACCCCAATCATTTCGAGGGATTTGGAGAAGCCGTTGTTCACGCCTTCTACCATATTGGCCAGCAGAGAGCGATAGAGACCATGCAGTGCACGGGCTTGTTTACTGTCGTTAATGCGGCTCACGTGCAAGACACCATCGAGAACTTCGATCGAGACTTCGTCACGGATATTCTGGGACAGTTCGCCTTTGGGACCTTTGACTTTGACGGTATTGCCACTGACTTCAACGGTGGCTTTGGCCAGTGTAATGGGTTTTTTACCAATTCGAGACATTGCTTTTACCTACCATACATAACACAGTAATTCGCCGCCGACTTTGAGACGACGGGCCTGGTGACCGGTAAGAATGCCACGGGAGGTAGAGACCACAGCCACGCCCATTCCGCCCATCACGCGCGGTACTTCTTGGGTTCCAACATACACGCGGCGACCGGGGGTGCTGACGCGTTTGAGGCCCTGAATGACGGAGCGGCCATCGTGGTACTTGAGAACCAATTTAATTTTCTTGAATTTGTCATCACTGACCTCAAAGAAATCGGTGATATAACCGTTCTCTTTTAAAACCCGTGACACTTCTTTTTTGATTTTGGAATGTGGTACTTCCACGGAGTCTTTGCGCAGCATCAGAGCATTGCGGACCCGGGTAAGCATATCACTGATAGGATCTGTAACCATACTATTTCTCCTCTTACCAACTGGACTTCTTCACACCGGGCAGTACACCCTTGTGAGCATTTTCGCGCAAGCAAATGCGGCAGAGGCCAAAATAGCGATAATAGGCTTTGGGGCGGCCACAGGTCCGGCAACGGTTGTGTTGACGCACTTTGTATTTTGCGGGGCGCTTGGATTTTTCAATCATTGATGTTTTTGCCATAATTGTCTCCTACTTCCGAAACGGCATTCCAAAATGTTTGAGCAGAGCGTGAGCTTCTTGGTCGTTTTTGGCGGAGGTTACGAAGGTGATGTTCATACCGCGCACTTTGTCGACCTTGTCGTAGCTGATTTCGGGGAAGATCAGCTGTTCTTTAAGACCAATGGTGTAATTGCCGCGTTGATCGAAAGCTTTGTTGGAAACTCCGCGGAAGTCACGAATCCGGGGCAGAGCCAGGGAGACGAGGCGATCCAGGAATTCATACATACGATCACCACGCAGGGTGACTTTCAAACCGATGGGCATGCCCTGGCGCAGTTTGAAGTTGGCAATGGATTTTTTTGCTTTGACCACAATCGGTTTTTGACCGGTGATGGTGGCCAAATCTGTCTGGGCAAATTCCAGGGCTTTGTGATTGAGAATATATTCACCCAAACCGATACTGACCACGATTTTGTCAAGCTTGGGCACGTCCATAACGTTGGCGTACTGAAACTCGTCTTTGAGCTTGGGAACCACTTGCTCGCGGTAGAACTGCTTAAGTCTTGGTTTTGCTTCTGCAACCATACTTAGCTACTCCTTCAAGATATTTTAAATTAATTAATTGTCGAGCGTTTCGCCCGATTTTTGAGAGACACGGACTTTTTGGCCGTTTTCCAGAGTTTTGCTGCCGGTCCGCACGCCTTTTTTCAGGCTGGCATCATAGAGCATTACGCGGGAGCGTTGAATCGGGGCTTCTTTTCTAACAAGAGAGCCCTTTTGGCCTTGCATAGTGGGCTTTTGGTGGCGGGTCACCATGCCAACACCTTCTACAACAACACGGTCGGTTTTGGGCAGAACGCGCAGAACCTTACCTACCTTACCACGATCTGCATCGCGACCGGAAATAACAACCACCTGATCGCCTTTTTTAATCGTCAGACGACGGTACTCTTTATCAGTTTTATTGGATGCCATATTTAAAGAACCTCCGGGGCAAGTGAGACAATTTTCATATAGTTCTTTTCCCGAAGTTCACGGGCCACAGGGCCAAAAACACGGGTACCAATCGGATTGCCATCATTGTTGACAATCACGGCGGCATTTTCATCAAAGCGAATGCGCGAACCATCTTTGCGATGGATCTGGTGCTTGGTACGCACGATGACAGCTTTAACAACCTGGCTTTTTTTGACAGGCATATTGGGAGTGGCTTCTTTGACGACGGCGACAATCGTGTCACCCACATGAGCGTAACGACGGCCAGAGCTGCCGAGCACGGTGATGCAGAGCAGTTCTTTGGCGCCGGTGTTGTCAGCCACAGCGAGACGACTTTCTTGCTGAATCATAACTAACTCCTTATTAATCCGATCCGGACTCAACAACTTCCAAAAGACGGAAGTGTTTGTCACGGCTCATGGGGCGGCATTCCACAATACGGACCAGATCACCAGCTTTGGAGAGCTCTTGTTCATCATGGAACTTGTAGCGCTTTCTGCGGGATTGTACCTTTTTGTAGATCGGGTGTGTGGGGAATCGTTCGATTTCGGCCACACGGGTTTTTTGCATTTTGTCACTGACGACCTTGCCGGTCAGTACACGTTTAGGCATTGACTTCTTCTCCTTCCAATTCACGTTCCCGCAACAGGGTGTTGATACGGGCAACTTTTTGCCGTAACAGACGCAGACGGGCGGTGTTGGAAAGCTGACGTGTCGCCATCCACTGGAACTTCAAATTAAAAAGTTCCTGTTTGGCTTCCTGACGCTCATCCAGCAATTCCTGCTGGGAAAGTTCGCGCAAACGACTAATTTCTTGCTTAGACATCTTATTCTTCGCCTCCTTCCGCGGTTTCAGTGGCAGCTGCTTCTTGTTCAGCGCGACTGACAAAGCGGGTCTTGATTGGCAATTTGGCACTGGCCAAACGCATAGCCTTGCGGGCTACTTCTTCGGGAACCCCAGCGAGTTCAAATAAAACACGACCGGGTTTGACAACGGCTACCCAATACTCAGGTGAACCTTTACCGCTACCCATGCGGGTTTCGGCGGGTTTTGCTGTGATCGGCTTGTCGGGGAAAACGCGGATATGCACTTTCCCGCCACGACGGACAGAACGGGTCATGGCACGACGGGCAGCCTCAATTTGGCGGGCGGTAATCCAGGCAGGCTCCAGACCTTGCAGTCCGAATTCGCCAAAGGCGACAGTCGTACCACGGGTTTCCTTGCCCTTCATGCGGCCCCGCATCTGCTTTCTGTACTTAGTACGTTTAGGCATTAGCATTGGAGGGGACCTCTTTTTTCGACTCTTTTTCTCTCAGCTTTTCGCCGTTGTAGACCCATACTTTGATACCGATAATGCCAAAAACGGTCTTGGCTTCGAAGAAGCCATAATCGATATCTGCACGCAGGGTGTGCAACGGAATCCGGCCTTCGCGCAGCCATTCGGTACGGGCAATATCTGCACCGCCGAGACGGCCTGCGATCATGATTTTGATGCCTTGGGCACCTGAATTCATGGCGCGGGTCATGGACTGCTTCATCACGCGGCGAAAGGCCACGCGTTTTTCGAGCTGTTGAGCGGCCGCTTCAGCGATCAGCTGGGCGTTGGTTTCAACAGACTTCACTTCTTGCACGTTCATCTGAACTTTTTTGTTCAGTTCCTGGAAGAGTTTCTGACGCAGTTCTTCGATGTTTTTGCCACCGCGACCGACAACCATGCCGGGCTTAGCAGTCTGAATGGTGACTTCAACTTGGTTTGATTTACGTTCAACTTCAATATCAGCAATGCCTGCGGCAGACAGCTGTTTTTTGACAATTTCACGAATACGGCGATCTTCTTGGATCAGATCGGGATAGTTCTTGGGGGAAAACCAACGGCTTTTCCAATTTTTGGTAATGCCCAACCGAAATCCGATTGGGTGTACTTTCTGGCCCATATTGTCTCCTTACTTCTTCTTCGGCCCAACGGCGATGGTGACGTGGCTGGAGCGTTTTTTGATCTGGTAAGCACGACCCTGGGCACGGGGTTGAACCCGGCGCAGCGTACGGCCACCATCTACAAATGCTTCGACCACATAGAGCTCTTCCACATCCAACATATTGTTGTTTTCTGCGTTTGAAAGCGCAGAGTGGAGAACCTTTTCGATGATACGGGCGGCTTTGTGGGGCATGAACTTGAGGTGGTCCAATGCATCTAAGCCATTCATTCCCCGGACCAGATTCATCACCCGTCTCAGCTTGAAGGGTGACATGCTGACATTCTTGGCTATAGCCTTGACTTTTACTGGGTTACTCACGGTATGTTCCTCATTCTATCGGCGTGATACGGTTTTTTCACCGGCGTGGCCACGGAACATACGGGTGGGAACGAACTCACCCAGGCGATAGTCGACCATGTTCTCAGTCACAAAGATGGGCACATGCTTGCGGCCGTTGTAGACGGCAATAGTGTGTCCGATCATATCCGGTGTAATGGTGGATGCGCGGGACCAGGTTTTAATTACGCGCTTCTCGTTTTTATCATTCATGCGCTCAATTTTCTTGAGCAGCTTTTCTTGAATAAAAGGTCCCTTTTTTACAGAACGGCTCATTCGTCGCTGTCTCCTTTATCGTGCATTGCGGCTGACGCGCTTCTGAGTAATGAAGCGGTCGCTCGGTTTTTTCTTGCGGGTACGGAAACCCATTGCAGGCTGACCCCAAGGAGTCTGTGCCTTGCCCCCAACGGGAGCTTTGCCTTCACCACCACCATGGGGGTGATCGCAGGGGTTCATTACCACGCCGCGGTTATGAGGCCGACGGCCCATGTGACGTTTGCGACCGGCTTTGCCAATCGAAACGTTTTTGAAATCCGCATTGCCCAGAGCACCAATGGTGGCACGGCAATTTTTGGAAACCATACGCACTTCACCAGAAGGCAGCTTGATTTGAACGTATTCACCGTCCTTGGCCACGAGCTGAGCAGATGTGCCGGCCGCACGGGCCAACTGTCCGCCCCGACCGGGCTGGAGTTCCACGTTATGAATCACTGTACCCAGAGGAATATCTTTCAGCTGCATGGCGTGACCGGGTTTAATATCGGCCCCTTCACCAGCTAAAATTTCATCACCGACTTGCAGACCCTGGGGGGCCAGGATATAGCGCTTTTCACCATCTGCATAGTGAAGCAAAGCAATATTGGCCGTGCGGTTGGGATCGTATTCGATCGTTGCCACTTTGGCCGGTACACTTTCTTTGTTGCGCTTAAAATCAATCAAACGGTAGTGACGTTTGTGGCCGCCTCCCCGGAAACGGGATGTAATCCGTCCGGTATTGTTGCGTCCACCTGTTTTCTTCAGGGGTGCCAGCAGTGATTTTTCGGGCGTAGAGGTAGTGATTTCCTCATATGTAAGCCGACTCATATTGCGCTGGCCGGCGGTTGTTGGTTTTAAAACTCGAATACCCATAGTGTTTCACCACTTTCTTAAATAGCGAGATCAATTTTGTGACCGGCTTTGAGGGTCACAATTGCTTTTTTGCGGAGTTTCCGCTTGCGTGCACGGCTCCCAAAGGCCCGTTGCTCCGGCTTCACATTGAGGGTGCGCACCTTGTCAACTTCCACTTTAAAAATGGTCGCGATAGCCTTGGCAATCTCAACTTTATTGGCTTTGGTATCCACTTCAAAGACGTACTGATTGTCCGCACCCAAAAGGGTGGATTTTTCAGTGATCAGGGGATACTTCACAATTGTATAAGGATCCATTAGACAAACCTTCCTTCGAGTAATGGCAGTGAGCCTTCAGTGATCACGAGGGCTTGATGATCAAGCACATCGACGACACCGACGTTTTTAGGGCTCACCACAGACACCTGACGGAGGTTGCGGGTAACGCGGTGGAGGGCTTCATTGTAATCGGCCACCACCAAGACTTTCTGATCAGCCAGACCCATTTTGCCGAGCAGGGCGTTGAATTCAGCGGTTTTGTTCAGATTCAAAAGAGAATCAGCCACAACCACAACCTGTTCACGCTGGGCAGACAGGGCAGAACTCAATGCACGGGCAGCCATTTTGCGGTTCAGGCTGGTTGCAAAGCTGCGGGGTTTGGGGCCAAAAGAGACACCGCCCCCACGCCAAATTGACGAGGTACGGCTGCCAGCGCGTGCGCGGCCTGTGCCTTTTTGTTTCCAGGGCTTTCTGCCGCCGCCGGCAACTTCCATGCGGGTTTTTGTGCAGGCAGTGCCTACACGGGCATTGTTCAACTGGCGGACAGCAGCCATGTGCATCAGATCGGTATTGGGCTCAGCGCCCCAGAGCAGATCTGTGGCTTCAATACTGCCAAATCCTTGACCATCATACTTTTTAAGTGCTGACATCAGGGCTGTCCTCCTTGTTTAACGGGTACAATTTTAACCTGGGCTCCGGTCGAACCGGGGATCGAACCTTTGACCAGCAACAGATTGCGTTCAGCGTCTACTTTGACGATTTCAATATGTTTGACAGTCGTGACCTTATTGGGTTTGCGACCAGACATTTTGACACCTTTGTAAACACGGCCAGGGGTGGTACCGGCACCAATCGAACCGGGGATGCGGTGCGATTTAGAACCGTGACTCATTGGACCACGACCGAAGTGGTGGCGTTTGGTGGCACCCATAAAGCCCTTGCCAATCTGGCGGCCTTGAACGTTGATGGATTGACCGGCTTCAAACTGACCAACGGTCAGCTCACTGCCAACTTCAAAACCTTCAATGCTTTGGAGGCGGAATTCAACCAGGCGTCGAGTTGTATGGACACCCGCTTTTTTAAAATGACCTTGCTGTGGTTTATTCACACGGTGCTTCGGAACAGGCGAAAATCCGACTTGCAAAGCCGAATACCCATCGGTATCCGGCTTTTTGATCTGGACGATCGGACAGGGGCCGGCTTGGATAACCGTAACCGGCACACTGTTTCCCGTTTCATCGAAGACATGTGTCATCCCCAGTTTGGTACCTATAAGTCCTACAGTAGAACTCATCGGGGTTATGTCTCCTTACTTTCTTCTTTTGCAACTGTAGTCTGGACTACAGCTTTACTTCAATATCGACGCCAGCAGGCAGGTCCATGTGCATCAGCGCATCAACCGTCTTCGTGGAGGGTTCCAGAATATCCAGCAAGCGCTTGTGGGTACGAATCTCGAAATGCTCCCGAGATTTTTTATCCACGTGTGGAGAACGAAGCACACAAAAAATGTGCTTGCGAATCGGCAGCGGGACCGGACCTACCACCTTGGCGTCGGTACGGCGAGCTGTGTCCACAATACGACGAGCGGACTCATCCAGCAAACGATGATCGTAGGACTTTAACCTAATTCTGATTTTTTGACCAGCCATACTAACAATCCTTATTCTTCTTCTTTAATGTCTTCCAGGATTTTGCTTACGACGCCTGAACCGACCGTACGGCCACCTTCACGAATCGCGAAACGCATCCCTTCTTCGATAGCGACCGGCTTCTGCAGGACAACTACCATTCCGATATTGTCGCCAGGCATGACCATTTCTACGCCTTCGGGGAGTTTGCACTCGCCGGTTACGTCGGTGGTACGGACATAGAACTGAGGACGATAGCCAGGGAAGAAGGGGGTGTGACGGCCACCTTCCTCTTTCTTCAAGACGTAAACCTGTGCATTGAAGTGATTGTGGGGCTTGATTGAACCGGGTTTAGCAACAACCTGGCCGCGCTCCACGTCATCTTTGCTGATACCGCGCATCAGGATACCCACGTTGTCACCAGCCAGACCTTCGTCCAGGGTTTTGCGGAACATTTCCACACCGGTTACAACTGTTTTACGGGTATCGCCGAGACCGACGATTTCAACTTCTTCACCGACTTTGCAGCGACCGCGTTCGATACGGCCAGTTGCTACGGTACCACGACCAGTGATGGTGAAGACATCTTCCACTGCCATCAGCAGGGGTTTGTCGACGTCACGGGCGGGATCGGGAATGTAAGAGTCAACGGCGTCCATCAGGGCCCAGACTTTGTCGACCCATTCGTTTTCACCGCGTTGGGTTTTGGGGTTGCCTGTCATGGCTTCCATGGCTTTAAAGCCAGAACCAGCTACGATGGGGATATCATCGCCGGGGAAGTCATATTCGGTCAACAGTTCGCGCAGTTCCATTTCAACCAACTCGATCAGCTCAGGGTCATCTACCTGGTCGATCTTGTTGAGGAAGCAAACCATGCTGGGAACGCCTACCTGGCGGGCCAAGAGGATATGTTCGCGGGTCTGGGGCATGGGGCCGTCAGCTGCGGACACAACCAAGATAGCGCCGTCCATTTGAGCGGCACCAGTAATCATGTTCTTGATGTAGTCAGCGTGGCCAGGGCAGTCCACGTGAGCATAGTGCCGTTTTGTGGTTTCATATTCCACGTGGCTGGTATTAATGGTAATACCACGGGCTTTTTCTTCGGGGGCATTGTCAATTTGGTCGTAGCCACGAGCCAGACCACCACCGGCTGCTGCCAATGTCATGGTAATAGCTGCAGTCAGGGTTGTTTTACCGTGGTCAACGTGGCCAATTGTGCCGATATTGACGTGCGGTTTATTTCGTTCAAATTTTTCTCTCGCCATACTGAATCTCCTAGGTCACAATATAATTTTGATTGGGTTAACTTATATTTAACTTGGCCTAAGATCAATTTTAATCAATCTTAGGCCAAGTGTCTATAGCATATCTATGCCTTTGCTTTAGCAGCGCCGGATTGATACACTACGGCTTCGGCCACGTTCTTAGGTACTTCGGCATAGTGTGAGAACTCCATACTGAAGGTCCCACGGCCTTGTGTCATGGACCGTACATCGGTTGCGTAGCCGAACATTTCGGCCAAGGGAACAGATGCATGAATTTTCTGGAGGCCACCATCTTCGGCTTCCATGCTCTTGAGTTCGCCACGACGACGGCCTTGAAGGTCGCCCATGACGTCACCCATATTATTTTCGGGCACAATGACTTCGAGGCTCATGCGGGGTTCCAACAGATAGGGGTTGGCTTTGCGCATAGATTCTTTGAAGCCCATTGAACCAGCGATCCGGAAGGCCATATCAGAAGAGTCAACTTCGTGATAAGAGCCATCGTACAGGGTCACTTTGATGCCTATTGCAGGGAAACCAGCAACGACGCCTGAGGTCATGGCATCACGCATGCCACCTTCAACGGCAGGAATGTATTCTTTGGGAATAACACCCCCGACGACTTCGCTGACAAAGATAAATGACTCATCTGAATCAGCGGGAAGGGGTTCCATACGAACACGGATATGTGCATATTGACCGCGACCGCCGGATTGTTTGATAAACTTGGTCTCATTTTCAATCTTGTTGCGAATGGTTTCGCGGTAAGAAATCTGAGGTTTACCAACATTACAGCCGACGTTGAATTCGCGAACCAGACGGTCAGCGATAATTTCGAGGTGCAATTCACCCATGCCGGAAATAATGGTTTCGCCGGTTTCATGGTCCACTTTCACGCGGAAAGTGGGATCTTCTTCAGCCAGACGGCCCAGAGCTGCAGAGAGCTTGTCGCGGTCGGCTTGGGTCTTGGGCTCGACGGCCACAGAAACCACAGGTTCGGGGAAGACCATGCTCTCCAGGATCACAGGTCTGTCTTCGTTACAGAGGGTGTCACCGGTGGTGGTGTTGCGCAAGCCAATTGCAGCAGCCAAATCGCCCGCATACACGGCATCGATTTCGAGGCGCTGATCGGCACGCATCTGGACCAGACGGGAGATACGCTCTTTGTTGCCTTTGGTGGAGTTATAGACATAGCTGCCTTTTTCGAGGGTGCCAGAATAGCAACGGATAAAGGTCAGTTTGCCAATAAAGGGATCCGTGATGATCTTAAATGCCAGGGCTGAGAAGGGTTCGTCATCTTTGGGATAGAGCAAAACTTCTTCGTCTTCTTTGGACATGTCTTTCACAGGAGCGACATCACTTGGCGCCGGGAGATAATCCAAAACCGCATCCAACAGGAGCTGAACCCCTTTGTTTTTAAAGGCGGTGCCACAGAAAACGGGGGTCATCTTGGTGGCGATCACGGATTTGCGGATGGCTGCTTTGAGTTCATCGATGCCGATGGCTTCACCTTCGAGGTATTTGTTGATCAGCTCATCATCCATTTCGGAGGCGGCTTCGATCAACTCTTCGCGGTATTTTTCCACATCTTTGAGCATATCATCGGGGATGGGAATCTCACGGATATCTTCACCGAGGTCATCAAAATAGCCGTACGCTTTTTCGGTGATCAAATCGATGATGCCAAAGAACTCTTCATTTTGGAAGATGGGCAATTGGGCCGGAATCGCACGGTCATTCAAACGCTCACGCACTTTTTCAAAGGCCCGAACGAAGTTGGCTCCGGGGCGGTCCATTTTGTTGACGAAGGCAATGCGGGGAACTTTATAGCGATTGGCTTGGCGCCAGACGGTTTCTGACTGGGGCTGTACACCTGCCACTGCACAAATCACGCCGACCATGCCATCGAGTACGCGCAAAGAGCGCTCCACTTCAACGGTAAAGTCCACGTGACCAGGGGTATCAATGATATTGATCCGGTGGTTTTTCCATTCGGAGGTAATGGCTGCAGAGGTAATGGTGATACCACGCTCGCGCTCTTGTACCATGTAGTCGGTCACGGCGGTGCCGTCGTGTACTTCACCGATCTTGTGAACCATGCCGGTGTAGTACAGAATGCGCTCTGTCGTGGTAGTCTTACCGGCATCAATATGGGCAACAATACCAATATTGCGGACGGTTTCAATTTTTACTTTCCTAGACATAATCTGTATCCTTTAATAGCGGTAATGCGCGAAAGCACGGTTGGCATCGGCCATTTTATGTGTGTCTTCGCGCTTCTTGACACTGGCGCCGGTATTGTTATAGGCATCCGTGAGTTCAGACGACAGCTGCTCAATCATGGATTTGCCATTGCGGGCGCGGGCGTGTTTGATGACCCAGCGCAGCGCCAGAGCGATACCGCGCTCATCGGTTACTTCAACAGGAACCTGATAGGTAGCGCCACCGACACGGCGGGGTTTCACTTCGATCACCGGACGCACATTTTTCAGCGCCTGTTCGAAGATTTCAATGCCAGGTTTTTTCAGTTTTTCTTCAGCACGACCGAGGGCTTTATAAACAATGTTTTCAGCTACGGTCTTTTTGCCGCGCATCATCATGCAATTGACAAATTTAGAAAGAATTTCACTGCGGTACACTGCATCAGGTGCTGGAATCCGCTTTTTGATTTTCGCTCTTCTGGGCATAGGATCACCTTTTCACTACTTTTTCTTCGCTACTGTTTTAGATTTCTTAGGCGGTTTAGCGCCATATTTGGAGCGCCCTTGGGCTCTGTTGACAGCACCACCTGTATCAAGGGTGCCACGAACCACGTGGTAACGCACACCGGGCAAGTCTTTGACACGGCCGCCGCGGATCAGCACAACAGAGTGCTCCTGCAGGTTGTGGCCAATACCAGGAATATAAGCGGTTACTTCAATTTTGCTGGTCAGACGAACACGGGCCACTTTGCGCAGGGCAGAGTTCGGTTTTTTAGGTGTCATGGTAAAAACACGGGTACAAACCCCTCTGCGCTGAGGGCATTGTTTCAAAGCGGGTGACTTGGATTTATAAGTCACGGCTTTTCTAGGTTTCCGGATTAACTGATTGATCGTAGGCAAGAGAATCCCTCCTCAACTGGTTTACAAGCTTTAAATTCAGGATAAATCGGAATAATGAAAATGGTATTTCAGGAAACAAAGTATAGCAATAGATTGGGGCGATGTCTACCATATTCAGCGGCTTTGCGGGAAAAATCTGAGCCAGATGTGAGTCAGATGTGAGTTACATCTCAGACCGAGCGGTCAAAAAGCACCCCATATTTACCGGAGTCATTCCAAGAAGTCCCCAAGACTTCCTAATTTATAGGAAAATGAGTGCCTTGACAAGGGTTTAGAAAAATAAATCCGGTTTTGAACGGGATTGGGATCTGACTACCTGAGCTTGTATTTTAGGCCCGTATCCTCGAGTTTTTGGCGTAGATCGGCCAAACGCTCTTGGATCTCATCTGCGGGCAGGGCATTTTCGCCCTCCAGATTGGCCAGCACATAGTCAAGTTTGGCCAAAATGGCGTCACTTTTTTGGTTTTCGAGCAAGAGACTGTTGCGGAAGTGTTCCAGCAAGCGGTTGATCTCTTCGGCCAATTCCTGCAATTCGTCATCCGTGCGCAAAAAGACGCGCAAGCTCAGATCCTTTTCGTCGATGATCTGGCGAAAGCTGCGCTCGATCTTGAAGATCGGCCCGGCGATTTTGTGGGTAAAGAGAATGCTAATACCTGCCACGAGCACCACAAACGAAAGGGCCAAGAGCAAATAGAGCAAAGGGAAAACCGGAGAGTCGTTTTTGAGCATGGGAGCCAATAGCGCCAGAATGACCCCCAAATTGAGACCTACCCCAATCGCCAGTACAAACATAAAGGCGTATTTGGTTTGTAAATCTGGTTTGACAAAATACTGGGTGCGGCGGTAGCTGCGTTCTGCCATCTCTGTTTTCCCTTATTGTCTTTGTTCTACCATTGTGTTTAGCCATTACTCATGGTGAAAATTTTACCGCTCTTTTTGTGAAAAGAGCCATCTTTGGCATAGCCAAAAATATAATATTTATCGCCGCCAGCCAAAGGCTGATAGGTGACCATACCTGCTGGACCTGTCGGGCCGACATAGTCAATCGCCCATTTGCCGCTTTCCACTTCGCCACTGGCTTGGCTGTAGGGATTGGTCATGGCTTTGTTGTATTTTTCTTGGGTGGCTTCGTAGCCCAAGGTGCGCAGATCTTCGGGATAGAGCTTGTGATCCACTTTATAGGTTTCAAGCATAATTCGCAGGGTACGTGCGTTGCTTTCGATTTGGGAGTCGTTGGCCCGATCTTTATTGGCAATAAAATTGGGCACAGCAATCATGACCAGCACAGAGATAATAACGCACACCGTCAGGATTTCATAGATCGTCATCCCCTGTTGATGGACACGTTTAAAACTGGCTTTAATGGCTTGCTTCTGCATGGCTCCACAGCTCTTCCAGATTGTAAAAACGGCGTTCCTCTTCTTGCATGATGTGCACCACGAGAAAGCCCAGATCGATCAAAATCCAGGTGCCGTCACCCTGGCCTTCCAGGCTGTAAACCTGTAAATCTTTCTCTTTGGCATATTGGTGTACGGTTCCCACCAGCGCTTGGCCGTGGGGACGCGAGTTGGCGCCGCCCACCACAAAATAATCGGCAACGGTGGAGCGTTGACGCAGATCTAAACTGGCCAGATCAATCGCCTTTTTCTCTTCAAGTAATTCAACAAGCGCCTCAAGATGGGCTGATACATCAGCATCACTCAATAGGGCTTTGGCTTTGGTTTTATTATTATACATATCTATTTCGCGTTATTTCAGAAGTCTCCGGCAATTATAACACAGGCCTATTTCTACGAACGGCCTCGAAAAATTCCATCACGGCTTTTTCGGCCTGTTGGTTCCAGGCTTGGGCGGGCAAACCGTGAAACGCGCGTAAATCGCGGTAGAGGCTCACGGCAGCCCTCAGCGCCTCGGCTTGGGCCTCGCGCTCATGAACGGCCAAGGTCTGCAAAAGCCGGGCCAAGGCTTCGGGCGGCAAGTCTGTTTCCACCCGCCTGACCCGCCGAGGTGGGTGTCCATATTGCATCAGCAAGAGCGGGCCGAGCACCTGATTGCGCAAATAACCCAAATGATCCGCCAACTCAAGCAGTTCTCCCCGGCCCAGTTTGAGGGCGCCGTGATGGATCCAAACCCAAAAACGCGCTTCGATCCAGGCCAAATCCGGGCGGGGATAGGCTCCGGATGTCTCGGCCAAGAGTTGAGATACCTGTGAATCCCGCTCCCAGAGCAATTCGGGATTTTCGACTCGCTGCACATAATCGGGCAAAGCGATCCATTTGAATCCCACCTGCATCAAGGGATTCCCATACAGGCAGATCAACAGACGTTCATCGCCCAGGTGTTGACCACTAAAACTCTCAAGCAAAACACCCAATTGCGCCACCAGTGACACACGTGTTGCCAGCAGTGCGGGCAGACTCTGGGGTTCACAGAACAGAATCAGGTCCAGATCGGACCACTGATCGAGGCGCTTTTCGGCCCAGGAGCCCCCCGCAGCCAGCCCCAGATAACGTGGATCCGGTTGGATCTGGGTGAGCAATTTTTGGATCAAGGTCTGATGGTGTGGAAAGGTAGACATGCCTTTATCATAACAAAGGCCCGATCTGGTGATATCAGATCGGGCCTTGCTGTCTTTCAAACTCAGGGGGTGGCGGTGGCCAATTCTTTGGCGGCAGGCATGTCTTCTAAGCTGCCCAGATCAAAGATTTTGGGGGCGAACTCGCCATCTTCGTAAAGGGTGTCGGCCAGACGCCCGAGGTAATGGTCGTGGTTGAGATCAAACTGATCCATGTTCTTTTCGAGCCGCTCAAAGGCCATGCGGCAGTAAGAGCGGGTCATGTAGATCTCGGTTTTGGCCTCTTCTTTGCTCCTGCCCGCTTCGAGCAGAGCCGTGGTGCGTGAAAGCATGGCTGCCATCACATAGAGATCTATCACGGCTTCGGCAATGCGTTTTTGGTGCAATTGCAGTAGGATCACGTCTTTTTTGTAGACCCGCAGCAATTGCATGGCGTAGGCGCTGAGTTTGTCGACACCTTTGCAGAAGAGGTTGACTTCTTTGCTGAAAATCGGATGGGCTTTGGTCATTTTGGCGGGGGTAAAGGCCTTTTGAGCATAGCCACGCAGCCCGGCTTTTTTCAGGAATTTGCCCAGGGTTTTCAGGCCTTCGAGGGCGATCATGGCACGGGAGATTTCGCTGGTGCCTTCGATGATCAAGCCCAAGCGGGCATCGCGCATAAAGCGCTCAATCGGCAATTCGCGCATATAACCCATGCCGCCATGGATCTGCATCGCTTCGTCGCAGATTTTCCAGAGCGACTCGGTGCTGAAGACCTTGGCCACAGCCGCTTCAATCGAATAATCGGTCACACCGCGATCGACAATCCCGGCCGTCATATAACCCAGGCACTGCATGCCATAAGCCAGCATCGACATATTGGCGATTTTTTCTTTGATAATGTCGAATTGGCCAATCTGTTTGCCAAATTGTTTGCGCTCATTGGCGTATTTAATGCTCATGTCGATCAGCATTTTGGCCACGCCAAAGGAGGCGGTGGAGGTGCTGAGACGGCCATTGTTGAGGATTTCCATGGCAACTTTAAAGCCTTTGCCAGCTTCACCAATCACGTTTTCGACAGGCACTTTGACATCTTCGAAGAAAACCATGGTGGTGGAAGAACCCTTCCAGCCCATTTTCTGCTCTTCGGGGCCGCTGCTCACACCGCCGAGATCGCGGGTGACAATAAAGGCCGTGATTTTGTCCTGTTTGACGCCCTGCTCTTCAATGCTTGTTTGGGCAAAGACAGTGTAAAAATCGGCAAAACCGCCGTTGGTGATAAATTGTTTTTCGCCGTTGAGGATATAGTGGCTGCCGTCTTCGCTCAAGACGGCGCGGGTGCGGATGCTGGCGGCATCAGAGCCGGAATTGGGCTCGGTCAAACAAAAGGCAGCAATCATTTCACCACTGGCCAATTTGGAGAGGTATTTCTTTTTCTGGGCATCGTTGCCGCTCAAGAGCAGGCCTTTCATGCCAATGCTCTGGTGGCCCCCAGCGGTGGCAGCCACAGCGCTGCCGAGCACAGCCAGGTCTTCGAGCACGCGGGCGTAACCGGAGACGCTCAGGCCTATGCCATCATACTCTTCGGGGATGATCAGACCAAAGAGGCCCAATTCTTTCATTTCTTCGAGCAGTTCGGGAGGCAGTTTTTCGTCTTTGTCGATCTTGTCTTGGTTGACTTTTTTGCCAAAGGCCTTGATGCTAGCGGAAATCATCTCAATGGTTTCCTGCTCTTCGGCTTTCATGCGGGGGAAGGGAAAAACGACCTCTTCCACCACATCGCCGAGGAAGAGATTGCGGAGAAATCCAGTTTTTTCAGACATGGTATTACCTTTCAAATCGCGAGTTCGTTTGCAAGTAGCTGTGTGACAAGCGCAAAAAAGGGTTTGAAGATCTTTGTACACACCGCGTCAATTATAAGCATAGCCAAGGATCCGCCCATTCGTCAAGAAATAATCAGGAATCAATTTTGGGTAAGTCGGAGTCCCTGCAGTTGTGATCGGGCCAATTTTTGTGGTTCACTTGAAAAAAATCAATTTGAGGATCAATCTGATGCGGAAAAATACCCGGTTTCAGCCCTTGGCCCCGACCCTGCAACTGCTTCGTTCCACTTTTCTCACAGGAGTTTTTATCATGACTTTGTCTCCCTTTCCCGCTCAGGCAGCGGAAACGCTCACGCCTCCGCAGGCCCCTGTTCAGGCCAAAACCCTCAGCTTACACGGTGATAACCGTGAAGATCCTTATTTCTGGTTGCGCAATTATCCCGAAGACCCCCGTGTTTTAAACTACCTGCAGGCCGAAAACAGCTATACCGAGGCCCAGATGGCAGATACCATGCCCTTGCAAAAGGCCCTTTATCAAGAAATGGTGGGCCGCATGGTCGAAAAAGATCAGAGCGTGCCACGCAAAAAGGGCGATTATTTTTACTATTCGCGCATTGATGCCGGACAAAATTACCCGGTCTATTGCCGCCGCAAAGGCAGTATGAAGGGCCCCGAAGAGGTTTTGCTCGATCTCAATGCCGAGGCCAAAGGCCAAGATTTTATGGCCCTGGGCATTTACGAGGTGAGTCCCGATCAACGCTATTTGGCCTATTCCCTCGATACCACGGGCGCAGAGGCCTTTACCCTGATGGTCAAAGATTTGCAGACAGGCCAATTGCTGGCTGAACGCATTCCCAATACCTATTACACCGTCGAGTGGGCGGCTGACAGCCAAACCCTCTTTTACAACGTGATCGATGCCGCCAATCGGCCCTATCGCCTCTTCCGCCATCGCCTGGGCACAGAGGCAGCCAAAGATACCCTGGTCTACGAAGAGCCCGATGAGCGCTATAACGTGAATATTGGCAAAACCGCCAGTGGCAAATATTTAATCCTCCAGATCGAGAGCCTGACCACCACTGAATGCCGCTATATCCCCGCCGCTCAGCCCGAAAGCACCCCCGTGATGATTCAGCCCCGGATCGAAGGCCTGGAATACCATGTGCAGGACAGCGGCCCGCGTTTTCTGATCCACAGCAATGACGGTGCGATCAATTTCAACCTCAAACAGGCCCCAATTACCAATCCCGCTCGCAGCCAATGGAAGGCGTTTGTGCCCGAACAAAAGGGGGCCAAGCTGGAATCGGTCAAGGTCTTTGACAGCTGGGCCGCGCTGATCTACCGCACCGATGCGCGCCAAGAGGTGCGGGTCAAACACCTGCTGACCGACAAACAGATCACCCTGCGCTTTCCTGAGAACCATTTCTCGCTCTGGCCCGCCGCTGAGCAGGATCACGATGGCAATCTGCTGCGTGTGGGCTATTCTTCGATGTTGACTCCCCCTTCGGTCTTTGACATCGACCTGAATACCCAGGAATTGGCCCTGAAAAAACAATCCCCGGTGCCGGGCTATGATGCGGGCCGCTATGTGACTGAGCGGATCTACGCCACAGCCCCCGACGGCGTGCGTGTGCCGGTCTCGCTGATCTACAAACGGGGTCTCAAAAAGACGGGACACAACCCGACCCTGCTCTACAGCTATGGGGCCTATGGTTCCAGCACCGACACAGATTTTGACGCCAACCGGATTGCCCTGCTCGAACGCGGCTTTGTCTACGCCCTGGCCCATATTCGCGGCGGTGAAGACCTGGGCCGTGAGTGGTACCTCAATGGCAAATTGCTCAATAAACGCAATACCTTTAGCGACTTTGTCGCCAGTGCTGAGGCCCTGATCAAAAACGGCTTTACCTCGCCCCAAAAGCTGGTGATCGAAGGTGGCAGCGCCGGTGGCCTGCTGATGGGAGCCGTGACCAATTTGCGCCCGGATCTCTTCCAGGGCGTGATCGCCGATGTCCCTTTTGTCGATGCCCTGAGCACCATGCTCGATCCGACTTTGCCTTTGACCGTGATCGAATACGACGAATGGGGCAATCCCAATCAAAAAGTCTATTACGACTATATCAAGACCTACTCACCTTACGACAATATTGCTGCCAAAAACTACCCGAATATGCTCGTGCTGGCAGGTCTCAACGACCCCCGCGTGAAATATTGGGAGCCCGCTAAATTTGTCGCCAAGCTGCGCGCCACCAAAACGGACACAAACCTGCTGATGTTGCACACCAATATGAGTGCCGGACATGCGGGTGCCTCCGGCCGCTATGATTACCTCAAAGAAGTGGCGTTTAAATATGCCTTCTTTTTGAAGGTCTTGGGCCTAAATGGGCCTGAATGAGTGACGGCGTCTTTCAGGAATTTATTCAGGGCATAAAAGCCGAGATAGAGGCGCGCAGCCTGGAGATCCATCCTTGGCAAAGCTATTGGTATCATCGCCTGTCTTTGGCCTGTACCCAAACGGATTTGCCCGCGTCTCAGCAAAAGAAGTGGGTGGCCGCTTGGTGTGAAAAGCTGCCCAGCTGTGATTCGGTCAAAATTCTCTGGTTTCAGACCAAAGTGACCCAAGCGCTGTTTGAAGCGGCCTGCCAGATGCCCCATTTGGAAAGCCTGTATATCAAATGGGGAGCGCTTCGCTCTTTGGAACCGCTTTTGCAGTTAAAAAAAATCAGGCATTTGCATCTGGGCAGCGCCCCTTCTGCTGAGCCCATATCGGTTTTGAGCCAATTGACGACGCTGGTGGATCTCGAAATTGAAAACAACCCAGGGGTCTGCGATTTGCGTTTTCTCGAACCCCTGACCGCGCTGGAGTCGCTGAGTATTAGCGGTCAGCGCAACAGTCTAAAAAAAGTCAAAATCAAGAATCTGGCACCGCTTGCAAGGCTTACACAGCTTAAACGCCTTTTGAACCTGTCAGTGAGGCTTATCAAGGTATTTTGTGCAAAACCTGTAAACAGTCAACGACGATGGTGATGTTAACCGGCAAAGGCAAACCTTGGCGCTGTCTGAACTGTCAG
>CAZRFI010000024.1:0-24710 GCA_964598905.1 uncultured Candidatus Sericytochromatia bacterium
TATTCTTGGCCGAGACGTAAAACGGCCATAAAGGCATCTTGGGGAATTTCTACCTTGCCGACTTGTTTCATGCGCTTTTTACCGGCTTTTTGTTTTTCCAGCAATTTGCGCTTGCGTGAGATATCGCCGCCATAACATTTGGCCAAGACGTTTTTGCGCATGGCTTTGACGGTTTCGCGGCTCACAACCCGGCTGCCAATGGCGGCCTGAATCGGGATTTCGAACATTTGGCGCGGAATAATTTCGCGCAATTTGGCGGTGAGCTGTCGGCCCATAAACGGCGCTTTATCGCGGGGCACAATCACCGAAAGGGCATCGACGATTTCGCCATTGAGCAAAATATCCAATTTGACCAGATCGGCGTCGCGCATGCCGATCATTTCATAATCGAGGGAGGCATAGCCGCTGCTGCGGGATTTGAGCTGGTCAAAGAAATCCGCCATCATTTCGTTCAGGGGCATTTCGTAGTGCATGACCACGCGATCGGGGGTGGGGTAGTCCATGCTGATAAAAATGCCCCGGCGGCTCTGGGCCAGATCCATCATCGGGCCGACATAGTCTTTGGGAGAGATCACCGTGACATTGACGTAGGGCTCTTTCATGGTGTCGATATGCTGTGGCAGCGGCAAATTCTGGGGGTTGTCGATCATGATCGTCTCGCCGGTGACCGTTTTGATCTCGTAGATAACACTCGGTGCAGTCGCGATCAGGGAGATATTGTATTCCCGCTCCAGGCGCTCTTGGATAATCTCCATATGCAGCAGGCCCAAAAATCCGCAGCGGAAGCCAAAGCCCAGGGCGTTGGAGGTCTCAGGTTCAAAGGAGAGGGCTGCATCGTTGAGTTGCAGTTTGTTGAGGGCCTCTTTGAGTTCTTCGTAATCGTCGGATTCGACGGGATAAAGACCGCAAAAGACCATGGGGATTGCCGGACGGTAGCCGGGCCAAGCTGCCTCTGCGGGTCTTTCTGAATGGGTAATGGTATCACCCACGCGGGCATGTTGGACGTCTTTGATCTCAGCGGAAAAATAGCCGGTCTCACCTGCGCGCAGGCATTCAACGGGCGTGCGGTGCGGTAAAAGCACACCCAATTCAGTCACACTGTAATTTTTCTCTGAGGCCATAAAGCGAATTTTGTCACTTTTGCCGAGACTGCCTTCAAAGATCCGGAAATAGACCACGGTGCCGCGATAGGTATCATAGACCGAGTCGAAGATCAGGGCCTGCAGGGGCGCTTCGAGATCCCCTTTGGGGGGCGGGACGCGGAAGACAATTGCTTCAAGCAAATCTTGAATGCCAATCCCCTCTTTGGCGCTGCAAAGCACGACTTCGTCGGGGTTGAGCCCCAATTCCGCAATCTGCAATTTGACCCGGTCCACGTCGGCGCTGGGGAGGTCGATTTTGTTGATCACCGGCACGATTTCGAGGTTGTGTTCCAGGGCCAAGTAGAGATTGGCAATGGTCTGGGCCTCAACCCCTTGGGTGGCGTCGATGATCAAGAGAGCCCCTTCACAGGCCGCCAAGCTGCGTGAAACTTCGTAGGTAAAGTCCACGTGGCCGGGGGTGTCGATCAAATTGAGAATATACGGTTTGCCATCTGAGGCTGTGTAGTTCAGACGGGCCGATTGCGATTTGATCGTAATTCCCCGCTCGCGCTCAATATCCAGGCTGTCGAGCACCTGGGCCACCATCTCTCTTTGCGAGAGTGCGCCTGTATATTCAATCAGGCGGTCGGCCAGGGTCGATTTGCCGTGGTCAATATGGGCAATAATTGAGAAATTGCGGATCGATTCAATATAACTCATGCAGGTTTTTTCTAGTTCTGACTAATTTCAGTGGTTTCGCTCAGCGCAGTTGCTTCTGCGGCCTCGACCGCCTCAGCCGTTTCACCGGCCTCAAGCAGGGCTGTTGGCTCGGTGTTTGGAACTGCATTGGGATCCGCATTGGGATCAACATTCAGAGCGGCACTCGGATCAAGCACCTGTTCTGCAATCAGGCCAATCGCCACGATCAGATCACCTTCGCTTAGGCGTTGAACCGTAACCCCTTTGGTGGAGCGGCTGTAGACGCTGATATCGCGAACATGCTGACGGATGACCACGCCTTGGGCTGTTACCACGATCAGCTCTTCGTTGCCGTTGACCGCCAACAAGCTGGCGACTTTGCCATCGCGGCGCAGTTTAATATTGATGATCCCGGAGCCCGCGCGGCTCTGCAGACGGTAATCTTCAATTTCGGTGCGCTTGCCATAGCCGTTGTCGCTCACCGTCAAAATGGTTTGACCGGGCTGGGGTGTGGCCATGCCGACGACCACATCGTCTTTTTTGAGCTGGATTGCTTTGACCCCGCGCGAAGTACGGCCCGTGGGACGCACATCTTGCTCGGAGAACTGAATGGCCATGCCGCCTGCGGTGCCGATCAGGATTTTCTGATCGCCATCGGTCAAGGCCACCCAACCCAAGACGTCGTTTTCGTCGAGGTTGACGGTGATTAAACCGGCCCTGCGGATATTGCGGTAGGCGTTCAGGGGGGTCTTTTTGATAATGCCCTGGCGGGTCAACATGACCAGATTCTTGTCTGCGGCAAATTCCCGCACGGGAATCATCGCGGTCACTTCTTCTCCCTCGCGGAACTGAAGCAAATTGGCCACGCTATTGCCTTTGGACTGGCGGCTGGTCTCGGGGATCTCGTAAGATTTGAGGTTATACACGATGCCCTGATTGGTGAAAAACAAGAGCGAGTCGTGGCTGTTGGTGACCGCAAATTGGGCGATATAGTCCTCGTCGCGGGTTTGAATGCCCGAGACACCACGGCCTCCCCGTTTTTGCTGTTCGAAGCTGTCGAGGTGACTGCGTTTGATATAGCCTTGGCGGGTCATAAACACAACCATCGGCTCATCGGGAATCAGATCTTCGTAAGTGAAGTCGCCGGGATCTTCTTCAAGACGTGAGCGGCGGCCATCTTCGTAAGTGGCAGCCAACTTTTCAAGCTCTTCGCGGATGATTTCGTTGACGCGTTCGGGGGTGGCGAGAATATGTTGCAGATCGCCAATTTGACCGGCCAATTCATCGCGCTCGGTTTCGAGCTTTTTCTGCTCCAAACCGTTTAAGCGGCGCAATTGCATGTCCAAAACGGCGGTGGCCTGGCGTTCGCTCAGATCGAATTTTTCGATCAGTCCGGCCAGGGCCTCTTGGGTGCCCTGGGAGGCGCGGATCAGCTCAATCACGGCATCGAGATTGTCGAGTACCTTGAGGAAGCCTGATACCAAGTGGGCACGCTGCTCGGCTTTGTCTAAGAAAAACTGGGTGCGGCGGCGAATCACTTCGACGCGGTGTTTGAGAAACTCACTCAGAATGTCTTTGAGGCTCAGCAGGCGGGGCTGGTTATTGACCAGGGCCACCATATTGTAATTGTAATTGGACTGCAAACGGGTCTGCTGGTAGAGATTGTTCAACACCACCTGGGAATTGGCATCGCGGCGCAATTCAATACAGATACGCATGCCTGTGCGGTCGGATTCGTCGCGCAGATCGGCAATGCCTTCGAGTTTGCCAGTCTGAACCAGATCGGCAATATGTTCGACCAGGGTGGTTTTGTTCAATTGGAAGGGAATTTCTTTGACGAGCAGGCGGTCGCGCTCGCGGCCCTGGCCCTCTTCAAATTCGATCACGGCGCGCACAGTCACTTTGCCGCGTCCTGTTTCAAAGGCCTCGCGAATGCCGCGATTGCCCAAGATAATCCCGCCAGTGGGGAAGTCAGGGCCTTTGACGAAGTCCATCAGATCGAGCACGGTGGCGTCGGGGTTGTCCATCAGGTGGATGGCGCCTTCGCAGACTTCTTTTAAGTTGTGCGGGGCAATTTCGGTGGCCATGCCGACCGCAATGCCGGTGACACCATTGATCAGCAAATTGGGGCCTTTGCTGGGCATCACCAAGGGCTCTTCGAGCGAACCGTCGAAGTTGGGGGTGAAGTCGATGGTGTTGCAGTCGAGATCTTGCAGCATTTCCATCGCAAATTTGGAGAGGCGGGCTTCGGTATAACGCATGGCGGCGGCTGAGTCGCCATCCACCGAGCCAAAGTTGCCTTGGCCGTCCACCATCATGTGGCGCAGGGAGAAAGTCTGGGCCATACGTACCATGGTGTCGTAAACAGCGGAGTCGCCGTGGGGATGGTATTTACCCAAAACTTCCCCGACGATACGGGCGGATTTTTTAAAGGGTTTATCGGGGGTCATGCCCATTTCGTGCATGGCGAAGAGAATGCGCCGGTGAACGGGTTTGAGCCCGTCACGCACGTCTGGGAGCGCTCGTGATACGATGACAGACATCGCGTAGTCCATGAAGGACTGCTTCATTTCGTCTTGAATCGTAACAAAAGGGCGGGACTCCTGCTCGGCAGGGGGTGCGAGATCGGTGGTCATGGTTGGGATTTTCTCCTGAAGAACTGCATCATTATACCGTGATTCTGCCCTGTTTCAAAGCAGAAAGGGGGGCCAAAGGCCTGAATAAAAGGGCTTTTTGGCCTGCTAACTCCCAGCCAGATGCCCAGACTCCCTGTTAAAATAATTCAGATCACTTCAAGAGGTGTTTCCGATGGCAATGAAAACCTGCCCCAGCTGTTATGTGGAATTGCAATTGGCGCAAAAAAATGGCATTGAAATCGACTATTGCCCCCAATGTCGGGGTGTTTGGCTGGATCATGGCGAGCTGGAAAAGATCATCGAGCGTTCTAGCCAGATTGGGGCTGCCCCTGCCAATTACCCCCCGCCCTATCCGCCACCCGCTTATCCACCTGCGGCAGCCTATTCCCCTGCTTACCCTGACCCCCACGATCCGGGTTACGAAGAGGCCAAAGCGACCTACCGCATGCACAAAAAAATGCGCAAACACAAACACCACCCGCTCGCGAGTTTCCTTGAAGAAGTTTTTGACGTCTTTGATTGAACAAAATACGCTCTGGGCATTCGGGCCGCTCACTTCGCACATCCTGTGCTCCGCTCACTTAAAAGTCATCCCGCCTTGTGGCATCCTGGCCCGGCGGGATTCCTATTGCCCTCATCACCCAGAGCGATTTCTTCTCTAGTCACAAGGATTGAATTTTTTTATTAGCTGGTGCTGTCGTAAGCGGGGTCCGCGATCACCTGACGGGGATCGCGGCCATCGGGGCTCATGCTCCAAATATCTGTGCTGCCGCTGCGATCAGAGGTAAACAGAATGCGGCCATTGGGCCACATCACGGGGCTGCGGTTGAGGAACATCTGGTTGGCGGTGAGTTCACGCAGGTCAGAGCCGTCGCGGTTTATGCGGTAAATGCCAAAATTGCCGCCTTCGCTGCTGCTGGCTGAAAAGACAATCCGGGGCTGGGTGTAAAAGCCAAAGGTTGGCAACATGGTGGTGCGGTTGGTAAAGCGCGCGTCTTTGTCGGGATAGGTGGGTGAGACCAAGGCAATTTCTTTGATATTCTTGGTGCTGCTGGTCAATTGGGTGGGCATACTGCCATCGGGGCCCATTTTCCAGATCTCCCATTTGGAGGAGCGCGAAGAGGTGAAATAGATATGGCCATCGTCGCCGACCACAGGGTAGTCGTTATAGACCGAGCCAAAGGTCAGGCGGCGCACATCGCTGCCATCGGGGTTCATCGAAAAGACATGGGGTTTGAGGAAGCGGTCGGAGATAAAGACAATTCGGCCATCGGGGGCCGGAAAGGGCCGGTAATTGTTGACCGCAGGCTCTGAAGTCAGGGCCTTGAGATCGCTGCCGTCCCAGTCCATGCTGTAGAGCTGCCAGGTGCCGGTGCGCCGCGAAGAGAAGACAATCCGGCCATCAATGGCAATGCGCGGGGTGGCATCATCGGTGGCGTCGTTGGTGAGTTGCCGAATATTGCGGCCCTGCATATCGGAGATATAAATATCATTGGCACCGCTGCGGGATGATACAAACACCAAGTGGTCCATCCAGAAGTCGCTGCCCTGTTGCTGACTGGCACAGCCAGCGAAACTCAGACTGGCCAGGGCGGCCAATCCAATGCCCAGAATATGTCTTGCTTGCCTCATATAGTCTCTGTTACTGCCTTTAATTGCAAGTATTTTAACACATCCCTTAGCCGCGAGCTGTGTTTTTTTTCACGGGAGGCTGTAATCCTGTCACAGCCTTTGCCCATTCTTCTGTGCCATGCTTTGTGAAATGCGTTTCACTCGCTATAATAGGCAAAATGCTGAAATTAACCGGAGGCCCACATGCCCGCCCATTTAAATGAATGGCTCAACCTGATCATCCGCTGGATGCACCTGATTGCAGGGATCTCGTGGATTGGCAGCTCTTTTTTCTTTATGTGGATGGACAGCCATCTCGAAGAGCCCAAAGAGCGCAGTGACCGCAAAAAAGATGTCGAAGGTGAGCTGTGGATGGTGCACAGCGGGGGTTTTTATCTGGTCGAAAAATACCTGATCAAGCCCGGCTGGGTGCCCGACAAACTCCATTGGTTTAAATGGGAAGCGACATTTACCTGGATCACAGGTTTTTTCTTGCTGGGCATTGTCTATTATATGGGCGGGGGTCTTTACCTGATCAAACCCGAATCGGGGATCTCTTCGGGGGTGGCCACGGCAATTGGCTTGGGCGCTTTGGCGTGTTCTTGGTTGGTTTACGACCTCTTGTGGAAATATGTCTTTGCCAACAATGCCAAAGTCGGCTCTGCGGTCTCGTTTGCCCTGGCGATGGGCATTGCTTATGGCCTGAGCCAAGTCTTCAGTGGACGCGGCATGTTTATCCATATCGGCGCGATCTTTGGCACCCTGATGGTGGCCAATGTCTGGATGCGGATTTTGCCTGCCCAGCAAAAGATGATCGATGCCACCATGCGCGGCGAAGTGCCTGATTATACCCCTGGTATTCGCGCCAAACAGCGCTCGGTGCACAATAATTACATGACCTTTCCGGTGCTGTTTATCATGCTCAGCAATCATTTTCCCAGCACCTATGGCCATACCCACAATTGGCTGATTCTGGCTGGGATCATTGTCTGCGGCGCAGGCATTCGTCACTTTATGAATGTCAAAACCCCGCTGAGCAAAGCGGCCTTGGTGACTTCGATTGCCGGATTGTTTGGCCTCTTCTTTTATACTGCCCCTCCGGCCTCGGCTCCGGCGGCGGCCAATTCACAGGGTGTCAGTGCTGAAAAAGTCGACTTTGCCAAAGTTCAGACGATCATGCAGAACCGCTGTGTGACCTGTCATTCGGCCCATCCGACGGATGATGCCTTTAAAACCGCGCCTTTGGGGGCGATGTACGATACTCCCGCCCAGATCAAAGCCTATGCAGACAAGATCAAGGCGCGGGTGGTCGATGCAGAGACCATGCCACTGGGTAATAAAACCGGCATGACCAAAGAGGAGCGCAAATTGCTCGGACTCTGGATTGAGCAAGGGGCCACTATTCCCTAAAGAGTCTAGAAAAATATAATCATTATTTGTTACACAATTATATGAGTATTGGACACTGCTCAAATTAATTGTTAAGTGCTAAACGATGATATGATTGTATTTACTTGTATGTTTTTATGGCTGTGACGGCTATTGTCGTCAACTTAATTTTGAAATAAATTTGATTTAACCGTTGAGGTGTTATTTTGAAAAGAGTTTTTCAAACTAATTCAAGATTGATTAATGAGCATTTTGCAAACTACAAATCTACTTTTTATGCTTTATGTGAGTTGATAAATAACTCCATTCAGGCTGGAGCTAAAAATGTTTTCATTAATTTGACGGAAACAACAGAGGAAAATCCACTTGTACCAACATATTCAAAAATTCAAATAAAAGATGATGGGAGTGGTGTTGCTCAAAGTGATGTAGACCAAAAATTAATGTTTATTGGAACACAGGTTAAAAATGGAGGAAAAGGAATAGGCCGTTTCTCCGCATTTCAAATAGGCGGTTGCATAGAAATAGAATCGGTTGCTTATGACTCCCAAAAAGCTCAGCAAACATATATAAGGTTGCCTTTGCATGTTAAAGACTTTTCATCTAGTCAAAATTTAGGAAGCTTCAGCATTCAAACAAATGAAAACGTCATGGAAACACCCACTCAGACCTATTATAAAGTGACAATTTCAGAAATATATGAAGCTGAGACAAAACAAAAAAACTCTAGAAAACGTATTTGTAAGGAGCTTTTGTTAGAAAACATAGAGCAAGCTTTATTTGAGCATTATCCGATAGATTTATTTAATAAAAAATTTAATTTATTTATTAATGATAAATTGCTAGATATAAATAAGTTTGTTCAAGAAGACCCCATTAATAAAGATTATATCTATACTGATAATTTAGGCGATACCTCTAAAATTAAAGGCACTTTTTTTAAAATATCCTTACCTGAAAATTATATTAAGGTGTTTTTAAGAGTAAAGAATGAAAAAATTTGGAATGTTGCAACCAGCCTAAATTACACTTATGATACGGCAAATCCAAATTTGGGTTGCTGGTTTATTTATTTTGATATTGAAAATACATCTGTGGATTTAGAAAGAAATTTGGTGATTTCTAACATGGATGAATCAATTAAACATCTTTTGAACTATTTAAAAGGTAGTTTAGATAGTTTTTTTGTTGAAGTAAATCAACATTATGATAATTTCATAAAAGAACTTGAAGGTGATTTTTATTATCCCTATAAATCTCATGCTTCAAGCTCTGAATCAAAAATAGTTGCATTTAATCAAATTGTTTATTTGCTTGATGAAAAATATAAAATAAAATCAAAATATGGAAAATTAAGGGAAATTATTTACCCTTTGATTGATAAGGCTATATCAAATGGAGATCTTCAGTACTTAATTAAGGATATTGTGAAGGCTGATAATCAGACTCTGGAAAAATATAAATCTATTTCAGATAAAACTGATATTGATTCAATAATTGAATTTTCAGAGAGTGTAGCGCAAAAAAATCAATTTCTTGATTTCCTCTATCAATTAGTTTATGGCGATATTTCTGACTTGATTAAAGAACGAAGTCAATTACATAAAATTATTGAGAAGAATTTGTGGGTGTTTGGAGAAGAATATAATAATACGCCTCATCTATTTTCTGATAAGAACCTTCAAAATATATTGGAAAAACTTAGGGAAGAGAATTTTAAGTATGAGCCGTCATCAGCAAAAGATAATGATAGTAACAAAATTAAGGTTAGTGATATAAAGATAAAGAATATCACGGACTTGTTCTTTTTTGCTGAAAAACCGATTGACGGAGACCGGCGGGAAATAATAATTGTCGAGCTGAAAGCTCCAAAAGTGAAAATCAGCTATAAAGAATTACAGCAGGCTGATAAGTATGCTTTTCAAATCGAACAACAAGGCGTTTTTTCTAATAATCTTGTCTATAAAATTTATTTGGTTAGCAGTGATATTTCGGAGTTTGCTAAATCAAAAATAGGTCAAATCTCTACTAACCAGTTTTTATATTCAAAACTAAAAACAAATAAAAACATTGAAATATATGTTCTTAAGTGGTCTGATTTAATTGAGTTAAATAGAAGACGATTATCTTATTTAGGTAAAGCATTAAAAACAAAAGATATTGATGTTGCTGAAAAATTTAAAAATGATTTTGGATTTATAAATACAGAAAATATTAATAGTAGACTTTCTTCAACTCCTAATCCTTCAATTATTAATGTTTCAAATGCAAAAGTGAAAAACAAAAGAGTTAAGAAATGATTAAACATGATTATAATTGTTATCTATATTTAAAATGTTTTAAAGTATCGCTTTTAAGGCAGTTAGTGTTATGACCAAATACGTATTTATCACCGGTGGTGTTGTTTCTGGCATTGGCAAAGGCATTGTGGCCTCTTCGCTGGGGCGTTTGCTCAAAAGCCATGGCCTGCAGATCAGTTTGCTCAAGCTCGACCCGTATATCAACCTCGATCCCGGCACCATGAGCCCCTACCAGCATGGGGAAGTCTTTGTCACCGAAGATGGGGCTGAGACCGACCTCGATCTGGGCCATTATGAACGTTTTACCGACGTCAATTTAAGCCGCCGCAGCAATTTGACCACGGGTGCCATTTACCTCAAGGTGATCCAGAAAGAACGCCGGGGCGATTATCTCAGTGGCACTGTGCAGGTCGTTCCCCATATTACCAATGCAATCAAAGACCATATCAAAGGGGCTGCCTCACCCGAGACCGACGTGGTGATCACCGAAATTGGTGGCACGGTCGGGGATATCGAAAGCCTGCCTTTTATTGAAGCGATTCGCCAGGTGCGCAAAGATTTTGGCCGTGACAATGTGCTCTATTTACACGTGACCTGGATTCCGTATATCAAAGCCGTGGGTGAACTCAAAACCAAACCCAGCCAGCACAGTGTGATGGAATTGCGCCGCAACGGGATTCACCCGGATATTTTGGTCTGCCGCACCGAGACCGATCTCGATGCGGGCATCCGCGAAAAGCTCTCGGTTTTCTGCGATATCGACAAAGAGGCCGTGATCCAGTGTGAAGATGTCAAATCAATCTACGAAGTGCCGTTTATGCTCGAAAAAGAGGGCCTGGCCAAACAGGTCCTGCAGCGCCTCAAGCTCGAACCGCCGCGCCAAGAACTGGATTGGGAGGGCTGGGATGCCTGGGTGGCACACCTGAAAAAACCCCAGCAAACCCTCAAAATTGGGTTGGTCGGCAAATACGTGCAATTGCCCGATGCCTATCTGAGCGTGACCGAGTCGCTGCGCCACGCGGCGGCTGTGCGTGATACCGATGTCGAGATCAAATGGATTCATGCCGACGAAGAGATGGAAGGCCCCGAAATCGCGGCCCATCTCGAAGGCCTCGATGGCATTTTGGTGCCCGGTGGTTTTGGCGTGCGCGGCGTGGAGGGCAAAATTGCCGCCATTCACTATGCCCGCACCCGTCAGATTCCGTTTTTGGGTCTCTGCCTGGGCCTGCAATGTGCGGTGATTGAATATGCCCGCAATGTCTGCGGCCTTGAAGGGGCACACAGCGCCGAATTTGCGCCGGATGCTCCCCATTTGGTGGTGGATATTATGCCCGCCCAGCGCGATCTCGAAAATATGGGGGGAACCATGCGTTTAGGGGCCTATCCCTGCAAATTGCGTGAAGACTCTCAGCTTTACAAACTCTATGGCTCTGAGTTGATTTTCGAAAGGCACCGCCACCGCTACGAAGTCAATAACGATTACCGTGAAAACTTGGAGCGCAATGGCCTGATGATCTCTGGCACCTCTCCCGACGGCTATCTGGTCGAGACAATTGAATTGCCGGGTCACCCCTATTTTGTTGCGACTCAGTTCCACCCCGAATTCCGCTCCCGCCCCAACCGGCCCAGCCCCTGTTTTCAGGGCCTGATTGACACCTGTTTGGCGCTGCGGGCCTCTTCTAAATCTGAGCAAAAGGTACTTGCATGATTATACCCCCACTTTCATCCGAGACGATTGCCCGCATGATGGCTGCCTCGCGAGAGGCCTATGCCCATTCGTATACGCCTTATTCGCTCTTTCCCGTGGGCTCCAGCCTGCTGGCGATCAACGAAGACGGCAGCGAAAGCCTGATCAGCGGTTGCAATGTTGAAAATGCCTCGTTTGGTCTGGCGATCTGCGCTGAGCGCGTGGCCCTGACCAAAGCCGTCTCAGAGGGCCACCGCCGTTTCAAAGCAATTGCGATTGCTGCTCAGAAAATGTCTCCCTGTTTTCCCTGCGGCACTTGTTTGCAGTTTATTCGCGAATTTGGCGCGGATATTCTCGTGATTCTGGAGCAGGCCGATGGTTCGGCCCAGGTGCTGCCGATAGCAGAGATGTTGCCTTATACCTTTACGGGTGAAGACCTGCGCCGCAGCGAAGATGACCCACCCATGCTTCACCCCTAAATGCCGTGCTGCTGTGTTAGCATGGCAGCAGATCTTTTTTAGGACAGGAGAGTATACACATGTCTGAAATTAAAACCGTGGCCGTGCTCGGCCTTGGCACCATGGGCTCGGGCATTGCCCAGGTCTGCGCCCAGGCTGGTTTGAAGGTGCGCGCATACGAAATCAACCAGGCCCTCGTCGACAAAGGCCAAGCCATGATTCACAAAAACCTGGATTTTGGCCTGAGCAAAGGCAAATTCACGGAAGAAAATGTGACTGCTGCCAAAGCCAATTTGCACCCAACCGCCGTACTCGAAGACCTGAGCGACGTTGATCTCGTGATCGAAGCGGTGGTTGAAGATATTGCGGTTAAACGCGAGGTCTTTGCCAAACTCGATCAGATCTGCCCCGAACATGCCTTGCTGGCCAGTAACACCTCTTCGCTTTCGATCACCGAAATTGCGGCAGCCACGAAGCGCACCGACAGGGTGCTGGGGCTGCACTTTTTTAATCCCGCTTATCTGATGAAACTGGTCGAAGTCGTTCAGGGCCTCGAAACCAGCGAAGACAGTGTCAAAGCGGCTTACGGCTTTGTGGAAAAGCTGGGGAAAACCGCGGTTTTGGCCAAAGATACTCCGGGCTTTATTGTCAATCTGCTTTTGATTCCCTACCTGCTCGATGCGGCGCGGGTCTATGAAAATGGCCTGGCCACGGCTGTGGATATCGACAACGCGATGAAACTCGGGGCCGGTTACCCGATGGGCCCGCTGACCCTGATGGACATGATTGGCATTGATGTCTGCGTCAAAGTCGGAGATATTCTCTTTGATGCCTACCGCGAATCCAAATACAACGTGCCACCGCTGATGCGCCGCATGGTCATGGCTGGGCATTTGGGTCGCAAGTCTGGGCGTGGCTTTTACAGCTATTAAAGCCGGATTTTGAGATGAAAAAAGGGGTTGGATAGACATCTATCCAGTCCTTTGGCATACGCGCTGCTTTCAGCGGGTAAAGTTTTTAGTTGGAAACTATTTCGGGGTAGGCAGGAATTGTTGGATTTGTTCTGGCGTCAGCAGTTTGTCTTTGAATTGATCCAAAATAGCAAAGCGGTTGGGGAATACTTTTCGATAGAGTTCATGATCGCCGTTTTGGATAGAAAGAATATACATTGCAAAGGTTTCCCCAACATCTTCACATCTTTTGTCTTCTCCTACGCGCTTACTCCCGCTGGACCCGCTGGAATTGATCTGAGCATATTCAGTTACGGATTGATTTTTAAATTCTTGTCTGTAAGCCTTGGGTTGTAAATTGTCTTGCATGATAGCTAAATCCCATTTTTTCAGCAAAGCCACATCAAATTCTGTATAGTAAAAAACATGGCCGATTTCGTGCATGACCCCTTCATACAGATCTTGTAAAGCGAACTCTTCGGAATAGTCATTGGATAAAGCTATTTCCAGATTTGCAGTGCAATTTTCTCCTTTTTTAAGCGTATGGGTGACCAAAAAATTTAACGCATCTTTTGTACTTGTCTTTTGAGGCCAGATAATTTTTTGGAAGCGTTTTGCATAATTATTTAATACAGTTTCAGGAATATTATCAAAGACCTGGGCAATGATTGTGGAAGAAGGCATGGCTTTCTCTTGTATGAGCTTCTTAATGGCTGACGGCGGAAGTGTAACAGCAAGAGTTATATCCTTACCAATTCGGATCTCTGAATCTGTGGCCGAAACGCGCTCCGAAGAAGGTTTCATTTGTGTTGAAAACATGTTCGTCACATTTCCACCTTCATATTTATCACAGTAGATGGCTTTGGCTATGCGACTGCTGAGATCTTCTTTTTTATCCACAGGATGATCATAAGCATATAATTCTTTTTGGTTTTGGTAATAGAGATCATTCTCATTTTGCAAATAAGAGAGCTCAAATTTGTCATTTTTAACAGTTTCATTCAGAAAGATAAGCGGATGAAACTGTACTTCTTCAAGCAAACGGGAGACCATTTTTCTTTGGCTTGGACTGCCTTTATCGTTGTTTACAGCGTTTAATGCTTCTTTGAGGTTATCTAAATCCGTGTCTTGAATCCAAGACTGATCTGTTTTTTGATGAGGATTAAAATCAGGTGTGCAAATGGATTTTACATTCTGAATAATACTGTGAAGAATTTGGACTTCTTTTGCTTTTTGAGGATCAGGTGCTCTATATTGTTGCTTATCTGTTTTCTGATATGTGTCTTTTGCTTTTTTGTAGAGAATTGTGGATAAATTATCGTATCCTCTTTCAAACTCACTGATATTTTCTTGAATAAATGTGCCTTTGCCATTCAGAGACAAGAGTGTTTCTTTATTGCTTTCTAAATAGGCCAATACCTCTGACGCCGTAATCGTATGTGCTTCAATAAACGCAGTACAGGCCTGGATATTATTGAGATCTGGAATCGGTGGAATCTCTCCTCCTTCGGCTAAAGTTGCTGTGGTAGATATCGGCTGTACTCCAGTAGGCGTTTTATTTGCCTCTGCCAAAGCCGACAGCCCCTGATACACACTCCCGCCCGAAAAAAGGGCTTTTAAGCCACTTTTTCCCAGGCTATTTTCTGCTTGGTTGAGACTGGTTTTGGGAGAGTGGGCAAACCCTGTTCCCTGAGAGGATGCGCTTGTCTGGCCGCTCTCTGTGCCAGCGGGTTTCGTTTTTGTTGAACTCTGGGTCGAGGGAAGACGTTGTAAGGTTTCAAAAAAGGCATTTTGTGAATGAATCAGCATTGGAAAACTCTCTTTTAACAAAATTTGTTAAGCGCTTATGATCTAGATATACCACAAAATAATCTTTCTTAACAAGATTTGTAAAAATATTTTTAACAATTTCTGTTATAATTTTTTTAGGGTTATATGAGCGGAGCAGCAGACATGAAAAAAAGACAATCAGAGCCAAAGGTGAGCGCGTCGGAATTTGGCAAACGTATTTTGGCCTTGCGCCAGGAGACAAGCCAGACCATGACCGATTTGGCCGAAAAACTACAGGTCTCAGAAGCGTATATTTCTTTGTTGGAATCGGGCAAACGGCATCCTTCGCGCAAAATAGTCGAAAAACTGGTGACGGTTTTTTCTTCGGGCAATACCCCACTTTTGCGCGATCAATTGTTGGTTTTGGCGGGCTATGATCCCCACTCAGAGAGCAAAGCCCCACCCGATCAACATTTGGAAAAAATCCTCCATGACAGCAGCAGCGATTCTTTTCCGACGTATATGGCGCTGGTCAATGGTCTGATTCGCCAGGGACAATACGGGCTGGCCCAGGCCCGGATTGAAGCGGGTTTTAAGTTTTTTCAGAAAACCGTACAATTGCAAATGCTGGTGGCCTATTTGGAGTTGACCCGGCACAATCATGATGCGGCGATTGTGGCCATGGAAACAGCCCTACAGTTTAAAACCATGCATCCAGAATCAGAGACCTCAAAGGCTGAGTTATTGCTCAATTTGGGGGTTTTGCATTTTTTTAAGGGCTCTGCTGCTTTGGCGGGTTATCACGATGCTCTTTCGCGCTCAGATGCCAAAACAGCCAAAACTTATCACCATCAGGCCCGCAAGGATTTTTTAAACGCCCGGGGTGTTTTTGCTCAGGGCCTGGAGCTGGAGCCTGAAAACACCAATTTGCGGGATGAAGCTGCCCGTTTGGCATTTAATTTGGCCGACCTTTCACATTCAAAAGAGGCCCAAGACTATTGGCAAGAGAGCATTTTGGCTTTTGAACAGGTCTTGGCCGCGCCCGACAAAGATCAGCTCGATGAGCAGGCCCTCTTGGAGAGTTCCTGTTTTTTGGCCCATGCCTTCAGCAAATCCCGGCAATTTCAAAAGGCCCGCCAAACCCTTGACCTGATTACGGCCTGTCAGCCGCGTTATGCTTTTGGCTATTATGTGATGGCCTGCCATTGTTCGCTCTGGGCAGAATATGAGCAGACAGACCTTGGCTTAGAGCAGGCGTTGCTCTTTTTGGGCAAAGCCCTGAAGCTCAAACCAGAAATGCGGGCCCAGACTTGGCTAGAGCCGGATTTGGCTTATCTCAAAGCCCAAAAATCCGAAGAAATGAAACACCTGTTAAAGCTATGAAGTGGAATTGCTCTCTCTGGTTGGTACTGGCTCTGATCGGCGGCCTGTTTGCGTGTCAGGTGCCGGTCTTAAAGCCGTCTATTGCCGTGCAAACCGATTCTCCCCTACAGCAGGCCTTGGTGCCCCAAACCAAAGGGGGCACCCTGGGACAGACTTTGGTGCCCGAGAGCAAAGGCGGGACCTTGGGCAAAGGCCTGGTGCCTGAAAGCAAAGGTGGCACTTTGGGCCGTTTTACTCTGCGCGGGCAGGTCGTGGCCCCTGTGGGTTTTCGGGTGCAGGCAGAGGGGGCCCAGCGCTATCGCCTGCAATTGAGTGACCCGCTGCAAAAGCAGAGCTGGCTGGAACTGGAGAGTGATGAGCAAGGTCGCTTTGAAATTGGCAATCTCCCTGTTGAGACCCTTTTAAAGCTGGAGGTGATCTCAACCAATCCCGCTCAGGTTCCCCTGCAGCTTTGGTTTGCTTTGCCTGCAGGCAAAGCCCAAAGCCTGCAAGAGCGCAGTCTGGACCTGGCCTCCAGTGCCGAAGGTCTTTTACTCAAAAGCCTGCTTTTACAGACTTCAGAGCTGCTGCCATTTGTTCAAGCAGCGCGTAGCCAGAGATATCTGCAAGCCCAGGCACAGATGGCAACACTTTTACTCAAACACGCTTTTCAGGTTTCAGCTTTGGAAGCCGATCCTGTTTTTGCCCAGACCCTTGTTCTCTTTCAAACCGCTTTTGAGCCAGAAAACAAGGTCAAACCGACCGTTCAGGATCCACCTTTACCGGTTGAGACGGCTGCCCCACTGCCGGAACTGCTGTTTCAGGCCCCTGAATCGGGCCGCTCTTTTTTGCTGGGCAGCGCGATTCCCCTGCGCTTTCAATTGAGCAAAGCCCATCCAGAAGCTCTGACTGTGGTCTTTTTTACCAATGGGGAACCCCTCAAAAATGCCTTGGGACAGCCCTTGATATTCATGATTCCCGCTTTCTCCACCACATCCCAGTCGGTCGATGGATTCCTTCCCTCTGCGAACGTTGGCGAATGGCAATTGGAGGCCCGTTTGCTGAATTTGCAGGGAGAGACGCTCAAGCGTGTCAGTGGTCCGCGCATTTCCCTGTATAGCGGGGGCGGGGGGAGCAGCCAGCCAGGGCCGCAGCCTCCCAGCTTAGACCTGATTCAGGCCCAGGCTCCTGCACTGCCGGGAGGGCTTGTGGCTGAATTCCCCGCAGAAGGGAATGGCAATGACAGTGCTGGTCTCTATACAGGTCTTTTGCAAAATGAGGTGGCGTTTGGCCCGGGTATTCAGGGCCGCGCTTTTGCCCTCAATGGCAGCCAGGGGGGCATTCAGGTGCCCAGTCTGGATTTTGCCCAAAAAGACTATGCTGTCGAAGTGTGGTTTCGCACAGATTACAAGCAGCTTCAGACCTTGGTCAAAACCTCGCCGGGATTTGAATTACAGCTCTTGGCCTCGGGGCATTTGGCATTTGGGCATCAGCCCCCAGCGCTGATTACTTCTCCCCATCCGGTCAACGACAATCGCTGGCACCAAGCTGTGGCTGTAAGACAGGGCAATCAAGAACATTTGTTTGTCGATGGGCAATTGGCGCAATCCAAAACGGCCACTTTGCTGGATTTAAACAGCGCTGTGGCTGTGCATATTGGCTACCAAAACGCACCCAACCAACAGCCGTTTAAAGGCCTGATCGACAATCTGCGGGTGTATAACCAGCCGCTGACCGCCTTGCAAGTCAAAACCCTGTTTTTAGGTCGGGTTTTGCTTTTAAAGGGCCGCGCCTTTGTGCCAGATCTGGCGCAAAATACGGTCACAGCCAATGGCGTGCCACTGGAAGTGCTCAGTGCCAGTTCCAGCGAAATTCAGGCTTTAATACCCGAGCATCTCAGTGGTGCTGTGCTTGTGCAGATTGAAAGTGGCGGTGTCAAAACCTATCCGCAAACACTTCAAAGCTGGCCTTTGCGGGTTGACCATCTCTCCCGTTCCCTGCTTTTGACGGGGGATGCGCTAACCCTGACAGGGGTGGGGTTTGACCTGCCAACTCTGGTGCGTTTGAGCGGTGTGCAAGGCACGGTTCAAACCTTGAATACCCAGTCCTTGGTTGTGACAGTACCGGCGGGTCTGGTTGCGCCCGGCCCCCTGCAGTTGAACAATGGCGGAGCGACCTTGATGGGGCCTTGGCTGAGCCCGATGCCGGTGACTCCTGTTGCTTGGTGGCGGGCAGAGGGCAATGCCCAAGACAGCATGGGGGCTTATCCGGGCACTCTGCAAGGCGCTGTCCAATTTGGGCCCGGCAAAGTGGGCCAGGCATTTTTGCTGCAAGGCGGTGCCCATGTGGATTTGGGGCTGATCGATGCCTTTCAGGGCAGCTTTACCTGGACGGGCTGGTTTCGGGCCAATGCGCTCACGACCCAAAATCTGATCTCAGGTACCCAAGCGGGGTTAGCGGGGCTTCAAGTAACTCAGAAAAACAGTCAATTGGGCTTTTTGCACCGCTTTCCCTATGACCCTGCGGGTGGCACCGAAAATCTGGCAGGCAATCTCTTCAACGGCGAATGGCATCATTTTGCAGTGGTCAAAACCAATCTCTTTCAAACCCTGTATATTGATGGTAAATCCGTTGATGCCTTGGACAATGCCAGCCAATTTAATACAGCTTTGCAGGTGCTCTTGGGCCGCATCGCTCCTGGCGACAACAGTGCGGATTTTCAGGGGGCTTTGGATGAAATCTGCTTGTTTAATCAGGCCTTGAGCAGTGCCCAAATTGAACAAATTTACCAGTACAGCCGTTAGGTTTTTAACGGTTTTCGCTCTGTGTTTGCTGTTTTTTTGCTGTGGAGGGTCTCCCGCAAGGGCAAAGCAGACTCTGCCCCGTCTGCTCTGGCATTGGGGTTTGGACCAGCCCGTTTTGGCCTTTGACTGGGCCCGTGTCAAAGGCTTCAACCCTGCCAGTGAACCCACCCTCTACCTGCAATCGTGGTCGGAAGACGGAAATCTGGTGGTGGCTGAGAGCATGTATGTGGGCTCGCCAATCGACACCATTCAATCGCTTTATGCTTTTCATTTGCCTGCCAAAGCCGCTTACCGGATTGGCACGGCGGGCCGAATCGGGGCCTGGGATCCGGGACTGGTGTATAGCTGGGATGCCACGCGTCAGCAGCTGGCTTGGCAGACCCGTGAGCAGGACCTGGGGCATTGGCTCTGGGATTTTACCACCCTCAGGTATCGCTATGTTGCAGGCCCAGGCCCCAAATCTGTGAACGGCGCTTATCGGGTGGATAATCTGGATTTGTTGGGGGGGTGGCTCTATCTGCGCAATCCCGATGACCAGTTTTTTAAGGCCCGCTTGGCCTCAAATGCGCAGCTAGAAGCCTTTGCCACGCCCGATGACTATGGCCCACTGCTGGGCAGTTCAAAGCAAAAGAACAGTGAGCAATTTACTGGTTTTGCGGGCTATGGTGTGAGTGAGGATTTTCAAGACCTTTGCCCCGGCTATTCGGCCAAACCCATCCAAATACCGGGGCTGTTTGCAGGCTTAAAGGTCTCAGCAGCGCCCTGTCGCCAGATTTTGGCCCTGGTCCAAGGCCAAACACTTCAACTCCAGCTCTGGAATCACACTGGGCAAATTGTGGCGCAGCGCAAGCTCACTTGGCCAAAAGAACCCGAAAAATTGACCTTGGCGGGCTATCCGGGCCAGCGCCAAGTCTACCTGATTACCAAACACCAATTTTACGCTCTCTCACTCAAAGATTTGAGCCTGACCCTGATTCGGGATTTTGCTCCTCAGCATTTGGAGCAGATCAGTCTCTCTCCCAATCGGCGCTTTGCTGCCCTGGTGAGTTTTGGGCCAGATCAGCCCGGCGATCAGCTCTGGGTCTTTGGGCTTCCACGTTGAGGCTCTTCAACACAGGTGCGTGTTAGGGTTTCTTTCAACAGCATGTTAGACTGTCTGGGTAAATATTTGGACAAAGTCTGGATATAAAACCATGCAATGCTAGAAATGAATCACTTGGGTAAGGCTGGGGTCTAAAGATGTTAGCTATTCGTCAAAAATTGGGTCAAACACGTCTATTCAATTCACTTTCAGAATCTGAACTGATCGCGCTGGAAACCTCTGTTGAAGTGATCTCTGTCGAAGCGGGTCACGTCTTTGTCTACGAAGGAGATGTGGGCGATGCCCTCTATCTGATCGACAGCGGCAGTGTTCAGGTTTTTACCTTTTCCCAAGAGGGCCAGGAACGTGTTTTGGCGAAATTGGTGCAAGGCCAATACTTCGGCGAGCAGGCCCTTTTGCCCGGTCGCCCCGGTCGCCGCAATGCTTCGGTACGGGCCTTTTCGGATACCTCGGTGCTCAAAATAACCAAAGCCGCTTTTCAAAAGGCCCTTTCCAAAGACAATCCCCTGCGCGAAAAATTGGAGTCTCAAGCCCAAGAGCAGGCCCGGCAAAAATTGGCCCAATTGTCGCACCTCTTTGGCTCGCTCAAATTTGATCAGACCGATCTGACCCAAAGCCAAGAGCTCAAAGCGGGTGAAATTGTCTTTCACCAAGGGGATCCCGGCAAAGACTTTTATGTGATTATGACGGGCTCTGTTGGGGTTTACCAAGAACATGATGGGGCCTTGGCCCTCAAGGTCAAATTGGGCGCGGGTCAGTGTTTTGGGGAGTTGGCGCTGATCGGGCAAAAACCCCGCCAGGCCACCGTGATCGCCAGTGAAGCCTGCGAACTTTTGCGGATTGATGGCCAATACTTTCTCGATCTCTACCAAGCAACCCCCGAATTGCGCGAATATATCGAGACCTTGCAGCGGGTTTATGTTTTGCCGGGGCGTGGCTTTGCCACCCAACATGCCGGCCATTTTAATGGCGATCCCTCGATCACCACCATGTACCATTTGTCGAGTGGACGCCGCTTGGTGGCCTCGCGGGTGATTGGCAAAGAGATCTACAATCTCTCGCTGGCGGATCTTGGTGAGGCAGACACCTCCTTGTTTAAATACGTCGATACCCAGTCTGGGGACGAGCGGGAATTGGCGGTTTTGGACAAAAATCTGGTGGGGTTAACGGTTTGGGGGCAATGGGATGAGTTGGGGGACGTTCACCGCATGTTGCTCGAAGAGGCCCCGATTGAAGCGTGGCAATTGGCCGTATTTAGCCAGAGAGGCAGTCTTAAACTCGAAACGCCCGCTCATTTTTTTGAAGAGAGCGAAATTCTCTGTGCCTGTGTACAGGTGCGCCGAGGCCCTTTGCAAGCAGCCATGTTAAAGGGCTGCACCAGTGCCGAAGCGCTCACCCAAGAGACCGGGGCTGGCAGCGTCTGCGGTGGCTGCATTCCCCGCTTAAAAGAATTGGTGGGCCGTCCTGATTGGACGCCCGTGATCTGCCAGGAGCGTCTGCCTTTAACCGCCCAGATCGGCAGTTTTCGTTTGGCACCGGTCAGTGGAGAAATCAAGCCCGCTTTGCCTGGGCAACATATTGTGGTCCAGGCCCGGATTGAAGACAATTGGGTGGAGCGCCCCTATACCCTCAGTGCGGCCAATTTAACTGAGAATTATTACGAAATTACGGTCAAACGCGAAGAACAGGGCCTCTTTTCCAATTGGCTCTTTGATCACCCGTTGGATCAAGGCCTTTTGCGGGTATCCAGCCCCCAGGGCCATTATTTTCTCGACCCGAATGAAAAGCGCCCTGTGATCTGTTTGGTGGCAGGCATCGGCATGACCCCCGCTCTGGCGATCTTGCGCCATGAATTAAACAGCGATCAGCCCCGCCGTTTACACGTCGATTATTCCTGCAGCCAGGCCGAGCAGATGATCTACCGCTCAGACTTTGAGCAGGCCGCCGCTGCTTCTGAGCAGTTCAGCTTTCGGGCACGGATGACCTCTCAAGAGGGACGCCTGGAAAAGTCGGAATTGGAAGCGCTTCTCAATGAATTGCCCGAAGCGATCTTTTTCTTGTGTGGTCCCGAAGGGTATCAGGCTGCGACCAAAGCCCTGTTACAAAGCCTGAATGTGTCTGCCGAGCGGATCCAGATCGAAGAATTTACGCCCCAGGGCAATCGGCCTGTGCGCAAACCGAGCCACACCCCCGGCTTGGCCACGGAGCCCGGTCAAAAGGCCTGTCCCCATGCTGCTGCAAAACACCCGCCCGCCATACCGGCAGGGCCCTGTCCCGGTGCCGACGGCATTCCAGATATTGTGGTCGGTGAAAGCGCTTCCCTGGCCGATGAAGCCAAGGCCTATTTGCTGCGTTTTTACCACGAAAAAGACGTTCCCCAGGCTTTTGCCAGCCGCTGGGAGGAAGTCAGTGCAGAAATTGAAAGCACCGGCACGTATTGGCAGACCTATGACGAATTGGCTTATGGAGCCAAACTGGCTTGGCGCAACAGTGCCCGCTGTATTGGCCGCCTCTATTGGCAGGGTCTGCAGGTCAGAGATATGCGCCATTTGACCGATCCGGATCAGATGTTTGAAGCCCTCTGTGAACATATTCAATTGGCCAGCAATGGCGGCAATCTGCGGGCCGTGATGACGGTCTTTGCGCCCCAGGTACCGGGCCAACCCGCTCCCCGCCTTTGGAACCCACAATTATTGCGCTATGCCGGTTATCGTCAGGCCGATGGGCAATGGCTGGGCGACCCCGCCAATGGGGATCTCACCGATGCCATTTTGGCCCTGGGCTGGGAGCCCGGAGAGCGCACCCATTTTGACATCTTGCCCCTGGTGATTGCTCTGCCCAATCAAGCTCCCCGTTTTTATCCGATTCCCCCTGAATTGGTGCTCGAAGTGCCGATTGGACACCCCGAACTGCCCTGGTTTGCGGATTTGGGCCTGCGCTGGTATGCGCTGCCAGCGGTCTCAGAAATGCTCTTTGATTGTGGCGGCTTGCAATACACCTGTGCGCCCTTTAATGGCTGGTACATGGGCACTGAAATTGGCGCCCGCAATTTTTCGGATCCCTTCCGCTACAATATGCTGCCCGCCATTGCCGAGCGGATGGGGCTGGATATGCGCCGCGAGCGTTCGCTTTGGCGAGACCGCGCCTTGGTGGAGCTCAACCGCGCGGTGCTCGATTCCTTCGAAAAAAACGGCGTAAAAATGACGGATCACCATGCAGCTTCCAGCGACTTCTTGGAATTTGTCGAGCAAGAGTTGGCGGCAGGTCGGCGTTTGGATGGCCGCTGGAGTTGGCTCGTGCCCCCGATGTCGGGCTCACTTTCAGATCTTTACCACATTGAATTTGAAGAAGTCACGATCAAGCCCAATTATCTCTACCAGAACAAGCCCTATTTGAAAAATTGAAGTCGATCTTTTATTGAGATAATTTGGCACTTACCAGACGGTTTAGACTGATTTGAGCTTCTGCCGCTTGCATAGACAGGCTGCGATGGACTTCTGGCGGAACTCTGACAAGAAATTTCCCACTGTAATCACGGCTCATAAGTGGTTGCGGTACTTTTTCCTGATGAGAAATCATATCTTTGATCACATCAGATACCAATTTCACTATGCCTTTGAGGGCCTGTTGTTGTTTTTCAGCAATCCAGCTCAGACTGGGAAACTCAGTGCAAAGCCCGATGAATGATTGATCTTCTTCAGACCAAATGACCCGATAGGTATAGTGTTCACTGTTCATCTAATCCCTCCAATTTGCTGATGGCTTTCAAAATTTGTTTCACTTGATACGGTTTGGCTTTCCCAGATTTATTCTGAATATTGACACGCGGATCTCCTTGCCAAGGCATTTGGTAAACTCTGTGGCTACTTCCCTGTTGACGCGCTGAACCAAAATAATGCTCACACACCTTACATGCTTCTACAAAACTCACATTCTGTGGACTGTTCAGCATTTTTTTTACAATATCTCTGATATTCGCCATATCTTTATTATAGTATCATTATTGATACTAATGATAGGTTTTTAAAGCGGTATTTTCCCCTCCTTTGGCTCGCCTGGGTTAAACTGCTCCTTACCCAAGGAGAACCTGCCCATGTCTGTCATCGCCCCCTCGATCCGTCAACTCTTTGCCTATTTGCACCCCGAACGGGCCCGCTTTCGTTGGGCCAGTGCCTGCAGCATTCTGAATAAAATTCTCGACCTGATGCCCCCGCTCTTGGTGGCCTGGGTGACCGACTCGGTCGGTGGCCACCCGCCGGGCTGGATCCAATCTCTGCTTGGGCCCGCCAGCCCCTGGACGATGGCGGTCTTTCTCTCGCTCTTGGCGGTGGCCATCTTTGGCGGGGAGAGCCTGTTTGAGTGGCTCTTTCAAAAAGAGTTCATGACCCTGGCCCAGGATTTGCAGCACCGCCTGCGCCTGGATGTCTATGCCCGTCTGCAATCACGCGAGATGCGTTTCTTTGAAAACCAGCGCATGGGAGAGACCCTGGCGATTGTCAACGACGATGTCAATCAGCTCGAACGCTTTCTCAACACGGGCTTTAACGAAATTTTGCAATTGGCTGTGCTCTTTGCCTTTTCGCTGGTTGTGATGCTCTCGGTCTCCTGGGAATTGTCTTTGATTGGCCTGATTCCGATTCCGATCATTCTCTTTGGCAGCGCGCTCTACCAGCGCCAAATTGCCCCCCGTTACGACCGGGTGCGTCAGGCTGTGGGGGCTTTGGCCAGCCGCTTGGAGAACAATCTGGCAGGCATTCAGGTGATTCAGAGTTTTACGGCTGAAGCCTTTGAGTTGGAGCGGGTGCAGGCCAGCTCCGACGAATACCGTCAGGCCAATTTGTCTGCCATTCGCTTGGCGGC